>JBJMIP010000172.1:0-6810 GCA_045806825.1 Marmoricola sp. | reverse complement strand
GATCCGGGCCTTGGCCATCACCGGGATGGAGACCTCCGCGATGATCCCGTCGATCATGTCGGGGTCGCTCATCCGCGACACCCCGCCCTGCGCCCGAATGTCGGCCGGGACCCGCTCGAGCGCCATCACGGCGACTGCTCCGGCGTCCTCGGCGATCTTGGCCTGCTCCGCGTTGACGACGTCCATGATCACGCCGCCCTTCAGCATCTCGGCCATCCCGCGCTTCACGCGCGAGGTCCCGGTGCCGGTGAGGTCAGTGTCTGGGGTGATCTGGTCTGCTGCCATGAGGCCAGTTTAGGCCCGTCCCGCCAACCCTTTTCACCTGGGTGACGCCCGCGGAATCAGTTCTCCGCGGCCTCGCGCGCAGCGTCGATCGCCAGCGCCTGCTCGTGGACCACCTGCACCCGCTGGATGACGGTGATCGTGTTCGCGAGCGCCATCAGGCCCAGCACGATCGGGATCGCGACCAGCCAGTCGTCACCGCCGCCGAGCTGGTCGATCAGCGCCGCGAGACCGGTCGTCACCAGCGTGAAGACCAACCGGTCAGCCCGCTCGGCGATACCGACCTTGGCCTGCATGTTCAGCGACTCCGCACGCGCCCGCGCGTAGGAGGTGACCGAGCCCATCGAGAGGCAGTAGATCGCCAGTGCGGCGTACCAGTCGTTGTCGCCCGGGCCGACGTAGTACATCGCCAGGCCGCCGAAGATCGCGGCGTCGCCGATCCGGTCGAGGGTGGAGTCCCAGAAGGCGCCGAACGTCGAGACCTTGCCCGAGGCACGCGCCATGTAGCCGTCGATCATGTCGCTGAAGACGAACGCGGTGATCACCAGGACCCCGGTCAGCAGCTTGCCCTGGGGGAAGAAGATCACCGCGCCTGCGGTGACACCGACGGTGCCGACGAGGGTCACCGTGTTGGGGCTGATCCCCCACTTGAGGAACAGGTCACCGAACGGCGCCCAGACGTTGGTCCAGAACTGGCGGAATCTCTCGAGCATGGTGGGTTCAGGCTAACGGACCTGGCTCTCGCCGCTGGCCACCGTGTGCCGGTGGGCGCGTGCCCAGCCCCCGAGCCCGGCTGCCAGGCCCGGGTGCTCGTAGCGGAACCGCCGGACGGTGTAGCCGACGACCTCGGTCGGCCCGAGCGCCCGGGCGGACGCGCTTCGCGGCAGCCGCAGGATCGGGCCGAGCTCGCCGAAGTACTGACCCGGCCCGACGACGGTGACCCGGTCCTCGTGCCCGTCGGCGAGCTCGCGGAAGATCTCGACCCGCCCGGACTTCACCAGGTACACCAGATCGGCCGGGTCGCCCTGGCGGAACAGCACCTCGGCGGCGGCGAGCTGGACCTCCTCGGGCTCCCGCTCGATGCCGTTCGCCGCGCTCTCGGCCGGGGGCACCAGCTCGATGACGGCGTCGGCGATGTCGGTGACCCGGTCGTCGTGGGTCGCGGCGAGCAACGTCCGGCCCGGGGACGCGAGCTCGCGCATCAGCTGCAGGACGCCCTCGACCTGGACGTGGTCGAGGTGCGCGGTCGGTTCGTCGGCGAGCACGATCGGCGGGTCGTGCACCAGGGCACGCGCGATCGCGACCCGCTGCTGCTGTCCCCCGGACATCGCAGAGGGCCGGTGGTGCTTGCGGTCCGCCAGACCGACCCGCTCGAGCAGCAGGTCGGCGCGGGCCGAGGCGTCCGCGCGCGGAACACCGGCGAGTGCCATCGGCGCCACCACGTTGCCGTGCGCGGTCAGGCTCGGCAGCAGGTTGAAGGCCTGGAAGACGATGCCGACCTTCTCCTGCCGGTACCGGGCCATCGCCGCACCGTCGAGACCGACGACCTCCGTGCCGCCGACCCTGATGCTTCCGGAGGTGGGCGTGAGCAGACCGGCGATGCAGGACAGCAGCGTCGTCTTGCCGCACCCGCTCGGACCGAGCAGCACCACCAGCTGACCGTCGCCGGCGTCCATCGACCGGTTGACCAACGGCCTGACCAGGATGCCGCCGGAGTTGTACTCGACGGTCAGGTCGCGCACCTCGAGGCCGGTCACGATCCTGCTCCGAACGC
Organism: Marmoricola sp.; assembly: GCA_045806825.1. Lineage (GTDB taxonomy): Bacteria > Actinomycetota > Actinomycetes > Propionibacteriales > Nocardioidaceae > Marmoricola. The sequence continues at coordinate 4,754 of JBJMIP010000172.1, read as the reverse complement.
CAGCGCCGGGTCGACGGTGACGGCGCGCCGCATCGCGATGAGCGAGGACAGCAGCCCGACGACCACGGCGATCACCGGCAAGGACCAGTACGCCGATCCCGGCACCACCAGCGGCACCAGGTAGAGCGGCCTGAACAACCAGGCAGTACTCGCAGCCAGAGCCGCCGCACCGAGGGTGACCAGCACCGCCTGGACGGCGACGCTGAGGAACAGGTCGCGACCCGAGGCGCCGACCGCCTTGAGCACGGCGAAGTCGCGGGTGCGCTGCAACGTCGAGACGTAGACCAGGGCGGCGACGATGATCACCGCGACCGCCCACATCAGGTAGCGGGTGTTCTCGACCGACGACACCGAGTCGGCCATCGGCCCGAGGCTGTCCTTCTCGACCGCGGCGATGCTCATCTCCTTGAGGTCGCGCGGCAGCGACGCTGCCCGGCCCCGCACCGAGATCGCCGTCACCAGGTGCTGGCCCGAGAACAGGACCTGCTGGGCGGACCGCAGCCCGACGTACACGTCGGGAGTGCCTCCGAGCATCGTGTGCCCCGAGGTCAGGCCGACGACGGTGAAGCGCTGCCCGGCGAGCGTGAAGCGCTCTCCGATGTCCAGGCCGAGGCGTTCGTCGGCGACCGCGTCGCCCGGCCCGCGGACCCCTGTGCCGCGGCTGGGCTTGAGCTCTGCGGGTCCGCCGGGACGCGAGCCGAGCATCATCACCCGGATCAGGCCCTTGCTCCCGCGGTCGACGGTCTGCAGCGAGATCACCATGCCGGCAGCCGAGCGGACGCCCTTCGCAACACGGACCGTGCCCACCGCCGCCTCCGGGATCGCCCGCACGGAGGTGAACGGCCCCGAGGAGCTCCGCGGCACGACCCAGTGGTCAGCGCCGGTGCTGGAGACCGTCTTGGTGATCTCCGCGTGGAACCCGTTCGCCATCCCGGACATCAGCACCGCGAGCGCGAACACCACTCCGGCACCGACGACGGCGATCAGGAACTGCCGTGAGCGGTACCGCAGGTCGGCGAGCGTGATGGCGAGCACCGGGCCTCCTTGGGGTGGTCGAGACTCTTCGACCCTGGCAGTTCCCGGATCCGCTGCACAGTCACCGCGAGAACCATTTCTGCGTGAGGTAGGGCACCTCGGCAACTTCTTAAAACTGCTGACGCAGAAGTGGTAAGGATCCGGCTCCCCGGTGCTCCTACCCGTGAGAAGCGAGGAGAACCTTCAATGAGCCCGGCGATGAGCGAACACCCCGGCCACGGCGCCTGCGTGCCCGTAGGATCCGAGCGTGACCGCTCCTCTCGGGCTGCCCGAAGCCAGCGACGCCGAGCTGGTCGGCCTGGTCCTGCAGGCCGACAGGGAGGCGTTCGCGGTCGTGTACGACCGCTACGGACCGCGGCTCTACGACTTCGCGTACTCGATGCTGCGTCAGCGCGAGGATGCGGCCGACGCGGTGGCGGACTCGTTCGTGACGTTCGCCGAGAAGCTCCCCCAGCTCCGCGAACCCGACCGGCTCCGGCCGTGGCTGTACGCGATCGTGCGCAGCGAGTGCCTGCGCCGGCTCAAGCAGCGCAAGCGGGTCAGCTACGGCGACGACGAGCAGCTGGCCGCGATGGCGGACGAGTCCATGACTCCTGATGAAGCGGCCGAGAAGGCCGCGCTGCAGAAGCTCGTCTGGGACGCCGCCGCCGGGCTGGCGGACCGAGACCGGGCGCTGCTCGACCTGCACCTGCGCCAGGGCCTCGAGGGTGCCGAGCTCGGCGAGGCCATGGGGGTCAGCGCGTCCAACGCCTACGTGATGCTCAACCGGTTGCGCGGCCAGGTCGACCGGTCGCTGGGCGCGTTGCTCATCGCCCGGACCGGCCGCGAGGACTGCGCCGAGCTCGACCAGCTGTTGGGCGACTGGGACGGCTCCTTCTCGCCGCTCATCCGCAAGCGGGTCGCCCGGCACGTCGAGGGCTGCGAGACCTGCGGCGAGCGGCGCAAGCGGATGCTCAGCCCGTGGGCGCTGCTCGCCGGCGTCCCGCTGTTCGTGGCGCCCGCGGCGCTGCGCGACCGGGTCGTCGACAACACCCAGCTGGTCGCCTACGTGACTCCCGGCGGCGGTGGGGCGGGCGGCTCGAGCGCGGCGGGCGGGCCGGTACCGACGACCGCGCCCCGTCGTCGCGGTCGCATCGCCGGAGCCGGCCTGGCGGCCGCCGCGCTGATCGCCGGCGCGATCCTGTTCTGGCCCTCGCACGACGACTCCCCCAGCCAGGCCGATGACCTGGTGCCCGGTGCACCGCTCGGCGGAGGCGCCCCGTCGTCGGTCGTGCCGACGGCAGCGCCGCAGACGAACCCGACCGGTACGCCGACCCTGCCCACCCCGACGCTGTCCCTGCCGACCGCCACCGCAGGGACCGCGACCGCAGCGCCGGGCGCGCTCACGGTGTCCACGACCACGATCGACCTCGGCCGCACCCGGTCGACCGGATCGTTCACCGTCACCAACACCGGTGGCACTGCTCTGTCGTTCCTGGTCTCGACCGGCACCGGAGCGATCACGTCCTCTCCGGCCTCACAGATCCTTCAGCCCGGCGCGAGCACCGTCGTGCACCTCACCGCAGACCGGTCGGCGCTTCCCGAGGGGAAGCTGAGCAAGCCCGTCAGTCTCACCTGGGGCGGTGGCGCCACCGGTGTCACGGTCCTGATCCAGGTCGAGCACCCGCCGGTCGTGGGCCGTCCGAACGTCGGCTCCGCCCCCTCCTGCTCAGTGCCCGTGACCGTGAGGGTCACCGACGAGAGCAGGCTCTCCCGGGTCCGGCTCACCTGGTCGGGGGTCGGCGGTTCGGGCAGCGTGCTCATGTCCTCGACCGGCGGGACCTGGACGGCCACGGCCGGGCAGTTCACGAGCGGTGGCCAGGTGACCTTCACGGTCTCGGCCCTCGACAGCCGCGGGAACAGTGCGACCGGGCCGGGGCTCACGACGCACGTCGACCCCTGCCCGGGCTGAGCCGTCAGACCGGCCAGGCCTCGGCAAGCAGGCGCCGGGTCTCGGTGAGCAGCTGGGGCAGCGGCTTGGTGCGGCCGATCACCGGCATGAAGTTCGCGTCACCGGACCAGCGCGGCACCACGTGCTGGTGCAGGTGCGCAGCGATCCCGGCGCCGGCGATCGGGCCCTGGTTGATGCCGAGGTTGAAACCCTGAGCCCCGCTGACCTCACGGATCGTGCGCATCGCCGTCTTGGTGAACGCAGCGACCTCGCGGGTCTCCTCGTCGGTCAGGTCGGTGTAGTCCGCGACGTGGCGGAACGGGCACACCAGCAGGTGGCCGGAGTTGTACGGGTACAGGTTCAGCACCACGTACGCCGCGTCGCCGCGGTGCACCACCAGGCCGGCCTCGTCGTCGAGCCGCGGGATCCGGCAGAACGGGCACTCCTGCTCGGAGTCGTCGACGGGCTTGCTCTCCCCGCGGATGTACGCCATCCGGTGCGGCGTCCAGAGCCGTTCCAGCTGGTCCGGCTCGCCCAGACCGTCCTGGTGCAGGTGCCCCTCGTCCGCGTCCGTCACGCTGATCAGACCTGGATCCGGTCGGCGACCGCAGCCGCGACCCTTGCGATCGCCTCGTCGACCGGGACGCCGTTGTCCTGACGCCCGTCGCGGTAGCGGAACGACACCGCGCCGGCCTCCACGTCGTCGGCTCCGGCGATCAGCATGAACGGCACTTTCTGCAGCTGCGCGTTGCGGATCTTCTTCTGCATCCGGTCGTCGGAGTCGTCGACCTCGACGCGCAGGCCCTGCGCCTTCATCTTCGCGGCGACCTCGTAGAGGTAGTCCGCGAAGGTGTCGGCGACCGGGATGGCTTGCACCTGGACCGGCGCGAGCCAGGGCGGGAAAGCCCCGGCGTAGTGCTCGACGAGCACGCCGAAGAAGCGCTCCAGCGACCCGAACTTGGCGGAGTGGATCATCACCGGCTGGTGCTTCTGCCCGTCGGAGCCGTTGTACTCCAGCTCGAACCGCGCCGGCTGGTTGAAGTCGTACTGGATGGTCGACATCTGCCAGGTGCGGCCGATCGCGTCGCGGCACTGGACCGAGACCTTCGGGCCGTAGAACGCCGCGCCGCCGGGGTCGGCCACGAGCTCGAGGCCGGACTCGATGCAGACGTCCTCGAGCACCTTGGTCGCGATCGCCCAGTCCTCGTCCGACCCGACGAACTTGTCGGGCTTGGAGTCGTCCCGGGTGGAGAGCTCGAGGTAGTAGTCGTCGAGGCCGAAGTCCTTGAGCAGGCCCAGCACGAAGTCCAGCAGGTGCTTGATCTCTCCGGGCGCCTGCTCGGCGGTGACGTAGGAGTGCGAGTCGTCCTGGGTCAGGCCGCGAACCCGGGTGAGACCGTGCACGACGCCGGACTTCTCGTAGCGGTAGACCGAGCCGAACTCGAAGAGCCGCAACGGCAGCTCACGGTAGGACCGACCGCGGGAGCGGTAGATCAGGTTGTGCATCGGGCAGTTCATCGGCTTCACCATGTAGTTCGAGCCCTCGAACTCCATCGGCGGGAACATGGTGTCCGCGTAGTACGGCAGGTGGCCCGAGGTGTAGAACAGCTGGTCCTTGGTGATGTGCGGGGTCCCGACGTACTCGAAGCCCTCCTCGATGTGGCGCTGGCGGACGTAGTCCTCCATGACGCGCTTCAGCACGCCGCCCTTCGGGTGGAAGACCGCCAGGCCCGAACCGATCTCGTCGGGGAAGCTGAACAGGTCCAGGTCGCGGGCGGGCGTGGGGGGG
>JBJMIP010000171.1:0-14662 GCA_045806825.1 Marmoricola sp. | reverse complement strand
TTCGGCGGCGGCGGGCGCGGCCTCAAGGTGGCCCACACGATGGAGGAGATCCCCGAGCTCTACGACTCGGCGGTCCGCGAGGCCGTGACCGCGTTCGGTCGAGGCGAGTGCCTGGTGGAGAAGTTCCTGCACCACCCGCGCCACGTCGAGACCCAGTGCCTGGCCGACCAGCACGGCAACGTCGTGGTGGTCTCCACGCGTGACTGCTCGCTGCAGCGGCGCAACCAGAAGCTGGTCGAGGAGGCCCCCGCGCCGTTCCTGACCGACGACCAGATGACCAGGCTCTACGAGTCCTCCAAGGCCATCCTCAAGGAGGCCGGCTACGTCGGCGCCGGCACCTGCGAGTTCCTCGTCGCCGAGGACGGCACCATCTCCTTCCTCGAGGTCAACACCCGCCTCCAGGTCGAGCACTGCGTCTCCGAGGAGGTCACCGGCATCGACCTGGTCCGGGAGATGTTCCGGATCGCCGCGGGCGAGGAGCTCGGCTACGGCGACCCGGAGATCCGCGGCCACTCGATCGAGTACCGGATCAACGCCGAGGACGGCGGCAACAACTTCATGCCCGCCCCGGGCACGCTGACCGCCTGGAACCCGCCGCAGGGCCCCGGCGTCCGCGTGGACGGCGGCTACTCGGTGGGCGAGACCGTCCCGGGCGCGTTCGACTCCCTGATCGCCAAGCTGATCGTCACCGGCAAGGACCGCACCCAGGCGATCGAGCGCTCGCGCCGCGCGCTGAGCGAGTTCGAGGTCGACGGCATGCCGACCGCGATCACCTTCCACGAGGTCATCACCAGGGACCCGGCCTGGATCGGCGCTTCCAACCCGACCGGTGAGGGCTCGTTCGACGTCTACACGACCTGGATCGAGACCGACTTCGACAACCAGATCACCCCGTACGGCGGTGCCGCCGGCGAGGCCGAGGACGCCGGCGAGCGCCAGAAGGTCACCGTCGAGGTCGGCGGCCGCCGTCTCGAGGTCGTCCTGCCGGCCGGTCTGGGCGGGATCGGTTCCGCCCCTGCCGGTGCGGCCAAGAAGCCGAAGCGGGCGGCCGGCAAGAAGGCCGGCGCCGCTGCGTCGGGCGACGCCGTGACCAGCCCGATGCAGGGCACCATCGTCAAGGTCGCCGTCGAGGAGGGCGCGACCGTGGCCGAGGGCGACGTCGTCGTGGTCCTCGAGGCCATGAAGATGGAGCAGCCGCTGAAGGCGCACAAGGCCGGCACGGTCACCGGCCTGGTGGCTGAGGTGGGCGCCACCGTCGGCAACGGCGAAGTGCTCTGCGAGATCAAGTAGGTCTCGGCTGCGCTCGACCAGCGGTGGTCGAGCAACACTCGGCCACGGTGGTCGAGCGGGGCTTCAGGCGCTGAGCCCGAGCGCCAGCATCCCGGCCACCAGGTCGATCAGGTGGTCCTCGTCGAGCTCCGCGGGTCGCTCCAGCGCGATCCGCAGGCAGCTGTTCAGCGTGATCCCCATCGCCAGGTAGATCCGTGCATCCATCTCGGCGCGCGGCAGGGACGGCAGCTGTCGGGTCACGTAGATGCGGGTGAACTGGGCGAGGCCGCGCTCGATCTCGGGCAGCACGTTCGACTGGGTGCCCATCGGCACCTCGTTCACCAGGGCGCGGATCACCGCCTGGTGCCGCTGCAGCGAGGCCACCAGTGCGGCGACCACGGCCCTGACCCCGTCGTAGGGCGGCCGGCCCGCGGCTTCGGTGATCGCCTCGGTCAGGTCCGTCAGGATCTCCTCGGTGACCCGGGCCCGGAGCTCCTCGAAGATCTCGTCCTTGTCGCCGAAGTACCGGTACAGGGATCCGACGCTCACCTCGGCCTCGTCGGCGATCCGGTTCGTGCTCATCTGTCCGTAGCCGGACCTGCTCAGAACGCGAACAGCCGCGTCCAGGATGCGCTCCACCATCGCCTTGGAACGCTCCTGGACGGGAGATCTGCGCCTGGACCTGGCCATCACGACACTCCCGGCGAACGCGAGTAGAACCTGAGCATTTACTCACTTTATCGTAGGAGCATGACCGCAGAGTCGACCGACGTCCGACCCGCCCCCGCGCGTTACGGGGCAGCCCGGGACTGGTCCGAGCGCTTCGCCAAGCCGATGTTCGCCCTCGCCGGCCCGAACCCGCGGATGCGCGGCGAGGAGCTGGAGGACCTCGTCGGTGCCCTGATGTCGCGCGACCAGCTCGCGGACGACCTCGTCCGCGCCGTGCGCGAGGAGCACGCGCTGACGATGCCCCAGGTCCGCGCCGCGATGGCTGAGGGCCTCCAGGACGACGCGCACCCGGCGCTGCGGGCGTTCTTCGAGACGATCGAGCAGCGGCCGGAGTGGGTCGACGACGACCTGCTGGAGCGTGGCGCTGCGGCCGCGCGGCGGATCGGCAAGGACGGCTTCGACATCCTCGCCTTCGGCTCGCTGCTCGGCGGCTACCGGTCCGGCGGCGCGCTGCAGCCGCTGGTCCGCACCGGCCGGTTCGAGGACACCCTGAACCGGGTCGGCGAGACCGGCCAGTGGTGGCTGGCCTGCACCGCGCCCGGAGGGATGGCCCGCGAGGGTGAGGGGTGGCGACTCTCGGTGCACGTCCGGGTGATGCACGCGTTCGTGAACTACCAGCTCGAGCGCGACCCGTCCTGGGACTGGGAGTTCCGCGGCGTCCCGATCAACGACCACGACCGGGCCGGCACCATTGGGTCCTTTAGCACCAGCTACCTGCTCCAGGCGCGGGCGCTCGGGGTGCGGGTCCCGCGCGAGGACGCCGCCGCGATCATGCACCTGTGGTCCTACGTCGGCTGGCTGATGGGCGTGCCGGAGCGCTGGCTGCCGCGCACCGAACGTCAGGGTCGTCGGGTGCTGGCCAACGTCATCGCCGGCTTCTCCGCCCCCGAACCGTCCTCGGTGCAGCTCGGGTCCGGGTTGATCCACATGCACGACCACGCGCCCGGGATCAGCGCACTGCGGCGCTGGTACGAGCGCGAGCGCTCCCTCAGCATGGCGACGTACCTGAACCTCGGGATCGGCATGAAGGACGTCGGCCAGCCGGCGAGGCCCCCGTGGTACCCGGCGTACCGGGTGGCCTCCAACGTGTTCTGGTCCCACCTCGTCGGGCGGCTGCCCGGCGGTCGAGGGATCCTCGACCGGCGGGCTGAACGCGCACTGGTCCGGATGGAACGGCTGCAGTACGCCGGCCAGCGGCCGCCGATCGCCGAGGTGGTCCCTGAGGAGGTTGCGCAGCAACCGTCTCGAGGGGTCGCGGGATGACCGGGTACTTCCCGGAGACATCGATGGCCGTCCGGGCGCTGCGGCAGCGCGCGGTCGGGCTGACCTACGGGCAGCGGGCGCTGGTCGTCGGCGCCACCCACCCGGTGCTGTTCGTGGGCACCGCGCAGCACACCAGCCACCGGGAGACCCCCTGGACCCGGCTGGCCCTGACCGCCCGACTCTTCGAGGCGGTCTTCCTCGGCACCCGCGAGGAGGCCGACCGGGCGCTGGAATTCACCGCCCGACGGCACGCGTCGGTCGCCGGGAGCATGCTGGTCGACGGCGGTCCCCTCGCACCTGCCGGCACCCCGTACGACGCCGCGCGCGGCGACCTGATGTGGATGACCGCCGCATTCACCCTGGACTCGGTCGAGGTGATGCACGACCTGATGATCCGCAGCCTGACCGGTGGGGAGCGCGAGGCGCTGCTCGCCGACTTCGTCGACTGGGCCTGCTTGTTCGGGATGCCGCGGGAGGCCGCGCCGACCTCGTACGCCGAGTTCCGGACGCGGATGGACCAGCGCCTGGTCGACGGTGAGGCGTACCTGACCGACGAGGCGCGGCTCGTCGGTTCCTACCTCGCCGGGCAGGCCGGCTACCCGCTGCCGGGTCCCGCAGCCCTGGGCTCCCCCGCCCTGGCCGCCGTCGTGGTCGGCAGCCTTCCCGAGCCGGTGCGCCAGCTCTTCGGCTTCGGCTGGCCGCCGGCCCAGCAGGTCGCCTTCGCCTCGGTGACCCGCGCCAGCCGGCTCGCGCACGCCGTTCCGCTGCTCGGCCGCACCCCGCTCCTGCGCGGAACGTCGAAGGACTCCTACCGGGCCGTCGCCGCGACCGAACGCCACCACCTGCGTCACGGCCGGGTGAGCATGCCCGGTGTCAGCGACGTGCCCGCGCCGTACTAGCCGAGTGGGGTCTAACTCCCCCTCGAGTGGGGCCTGACACGCCGGCTGGCCCGTGCGGTCACTGCAGGCCGGGGTGCTGCTTCGCGAGGATGGGGATCAGGAGTCGCTTGGGGGTGAGCTTGGCGAACGCGGCGCCCGCCTTGTTGCCGACCCCCGGGATCACCACCAGCTTGCCGGTCGCCAGACCGTCGAGGGCCTCACGGGCGACCCGGTCCGCCGCGATCCACATGAACGCCGGCAGCGCGTCGTCGGCCTGCTCCTTGGTGAAGCCGGCGGCCGCCCCGAAGCCGGTGTCCACCGGACCCGGGCACAGCACCGTGACCGCGACGCCGGTCCCCCTGAGCTCGCCGGACAAGCTCTGGCTGTAGGAGAGCACGAACGCCTTGCCGGCGCCGTACCCGGCCTGCCCCGGCAGGGGCTGGAAGGCAGCGGTCGAAGCGACGTTCAGCACCGCGCCGGTCCCCCGCTCGACCATGCCCGGCAGGAACCGGCTGCAGAGGTCGACGACGCTGACCACGTCGACCTCGACCATGTTCATCTCGGCCTCCGGATCGCTGCGGTAGACCGGTCCCAGCGTCGAGAGCCCGGCGTTGTTCACCAGGATGTCCGGGACCAGGCCGAGGGCGTTGATCCGGCCCAGCAGACCGGCTCGGGCGGCCCGGTCGGAGAGGTCGGCGGTCAGCACGTGCGCCGCCGCACCGAGCTCATCCGCGAGAGCCTTCAGCTTCGACTCGGTCCGGGCGACCAGGACGACCTGGTGGCCGCGACCGACCAGGTCGCGCGCGATCTCGGCCCCGATGCCGGAGGAGGCGCCGGTGACGACGGCGGTGCGGTCAGGGGCAGGGGTCGGCAGGCTCATGGACGAACCGTAGGGCCCGGAGCCGTTAGTCGGCCAGGCTGAACCAGGTCGAGCGCAGGCCGATGGCAAAGCGGAGGTCGGAGCCGTCCACCACGACGCTGGTCGGAAGGTTCGACCTGGTGCCGATCAGCCGGATGCTGGTGACCCGTCCGCCCCACTGCCCGTTGCCGTCGCGCGCGACGACCTGCAGGCCGGTCAGGGTGCCGAGCGCGGTGTGGTACTTCGAGTTCGCCGCCAGCGCCACGAGCTTGCTCTGCAGCGCGGCCTGCGGGGCGGCATACGTCCAGTTCGCGTAGGGGTTGCTGGAGTACTGCTCGAAGGTGTCCGGCTTCGCGACCAGGTACGGCTTGGTCGCACCGGCCACGGTGTAGCCGCCGTTGGAGGAGGAGAACTGCGTGTACGCCGGACCGCCGTTGTCCGGGGCACCGGAGTAGGTCAGGATCTTGGCCGCTGTCAGCGACACGGCCTGGTTGGTCTTCGTGGTCTCCGCGGACAGGCCGCCGTAGACCTGGAAGGCCGTGGTGTCGTCGACGTTGTAGGTGTCGGTCGGGCCGGAGCTGTCCTGGACGCTGTACGCCCCGAAGGTCCGCGCCGCGATCGCCTGGGACTTCAGTGCCTCCAGGCGCCAGGTCGGCGGCATCTCGGAGGCCACCACGCCCTTGACGTAGCTGTCGTAGCCGGTCCGGTTGATGGTGTGGCTGTTACGACGCTGGATCGCCCCCCGGTAGGACTTGTCGCCGCTCGGCGTCCGGAGCGTCACCGTGTAGGAGAGCCCGTTGCGGAACTCGGCGTACCCGACCAGCGCCTTTCCACCTGGCAGGTAGGGGTGCCAGCCGTTGTTCTGGTAGCTGACCTTGAACCCGCTGCTCGCACCGGAGCCGGTGAGCTTCCACGCCTTGGCGCCGAGCGTGGTCGGCAGCTTGAACGCCTTGCCCTGGCCGTAGTCGGCCAGCTCCAGGCCCGTCTTCGGCAGCACGATGGTGTCGGCGTCGATGTCGCCCCTGAGCCAGACCTTGATGTAGCCGGTGACCGTGGTGAGCGTCGTGCCCGGGTAGTAGAAGCCCAGGATCGAACCGGCCTTGATGCCCCTGATCGCGGCGCCCTGGGCGCCGTACTGCGACATCCCGCGGCCGTGGCCGAAACCGTGCCCGGTGAAGGTGGTGGTCCCGTTGACCGGCACCACCGGCTCGTCCGCCGCGTGCGCGGGCAGGGACGTGCCGATCAGCGAGGCGCTGGCGAGCAGGGTGACGAGCAGAGGGATCCGAGAGCGCATGGGAGCCAGCGTACGGGCCCGACCTCAGCGCGGGTGGTGCAATCGGCGCGCTGCCTCGGCCACCGACCCGCTGTTCGAGGGGTAGACGGTGAACGCGTTCGCGACCTGGTCCGCGGTCAGCGACTCGGCGACCGCGAGCGAGACAGGGTGGATCAGCTCGCTGGCGCGCGGACCGACCACGACGCCGCCGACCACGATGCCGGTGCCCGGCCGGCAGAAGAGCTTCACGAAGCCGTCGCGGACGCCCTGCATCTTCGCCCGCGGGTTGCCGGCGAGCTGGAGCGTGACCGCCTCGGCGACGATCTCACCGGCGTCGACGGCCTGCTGCGACCAGCCGACGGTGGCGATCTCGGGAGCGGTGAAGACGTTCGAGGAGACCTTCTTCAGGTCCAGCGGGGAGACGGCGTCGCCGAGGAAGTGCCACATCGCGATCCGGCCCTGCATCGCGGCGACCGAGGCGAGCATCAGCACGCCGGTGCAGTCGCCGGCGGCGTAGACGCCCCGGGCGCTCGTCCGGGAGACCCGGTCGACGACGATGAACCCGCCGTCGTCGGTCTTCACGCCGGCCGATTCCAGACCGAGACCGGCGGTGTTGGGCACCGAGCCGAGCGCGAGCAGGCAGTGCGAACCGCTCACCGAGCGGCCGTCGGTGAGCTTGACCGTGACCACGTCGCCGTCGCGGGTCACCGACTCCATCCGGGAGGTGCCCATCACGTTCATGCCGCGACGGGTGAGCACCTGCTGGAGCACCTCGGCAGCGTCGGCGTCCTCCCCGGGCAGGACCCGGTCGCGGGAGGAGACCAGGACGACGTCGATGCCGAGCGCGAGGTAGGCGCTCGCGAACTCGGCTCCGGTGACGCCGGAGCCGACCACGATCAGCCGCTCCGGCATCTCGGTGAGGTCGTAGACCTGCTCCCAGGTCAGGATCCGCTCGCCGTCGGGCTCGGCACTGGGCAGCGTGCGGGGAGCGGCTCCGGTGGCGACCAGGACGGCGTCGGCGTCGATCTCCTCGATCACGCCCTCCTCGCCGGTGACGACCACGCGCTCGGGTCCGTCGAGCCGGCCCCGGCCGACGACGACCCGGACTCCTTCGCGCTCCAACCGGCGGCCGATGTCCTCGGACTGCTCCGCCGCGAGTGCCAGTACCCGGGCGTTCACGCGGGCCAGGTCGACCTCGACCTGCGAGGCGGCGGCACTCGGGTCGGCCAGGCCGATCCCGAGCTCGGGCGCCGTGGCCATGTCGGTCATCAGCTCGGCCGTGGCGATCAGCGTCTTGCTCGGCACGCAGTCGGTCAGCACCGCGGAACCACCGAGACCGTCCGAGTCGACGACCACCACCTCGGCCCCGACCTGCGCCGCCACCAGGGCGGATTCGTAGCCGCCGGGTCCGCCACCGATGATCACCACTCGCGTCACGGGGTCATTGTGTCGCACACGGTCGGGGGTCACATCTCCCCTACCCTTAGCCCGTGACCCTGTACGCCGCCTACGGGACGAATCTCGATCCCGCCCGCATGGGCGAGCGCTGTCCGCACTCCCCGTTGCACGCCACCGGATGGCTGCAGGGCTGGCGACTCACGTTCGGCGGCGAGGACCACGGCTGGGACGGCGCACTGGGCACGATCGTCCAGGACCCCTTCGAGCAGGTCTTCGTGGCGATCTACGACATCACCGACGACGACCTGGCCAACCTGGACGGCTGGGAGTCCGCGGATACCGGGCTCTACCGCAAGACCAAGGTCAGGGTCTCGACGCTCACCGAGGAGGTCGTCGCCTGGGTCTACGTGCTCGACGCCTTCGAGGGCGGCCTGCCGTCGGCGACCTACCTGGGCACCCTCGCCGATGCGGCCGAGGCCGCTGACGCCCCGGCCGACTACGTCGCCGCCCTGCGCCGCCGCCCCTGCCGGAGCCAATTCGGCGGTTAGAGTCGGCCGGTGACCTCCCCGACGTACACCGCTCAGGCCGCCGAGGCCGCAGCCGTCCTCGCCGAGAAGACCGGCGTCGGCTCCCACGACATCGCGCTGGTGATGGGGTCGGGCTGGCTACCGGCCGTCGACGCGCTCGGCGAGGCCGTGGCGGAGATCGCCACCACCGACCTACCCGGGTTCGCGGCGCCGGCCGTCGCAGGCCACGCCGGCAAGATCCGCTCGGTGCGCAGCGGCGACCAGAACCTGCTGGTGTTCCTGGGGCGTACCCACTACTACGAGGGCCTCGGCGTCCGCGCGGTCGTGCACGGCGTCCGGACCGCCGCCGCAGCTGGCTGCCGGGTCGTCGTGCTGACCAACGGCTGCGGTGGCCTGAAGCCGACCTGGACGCCGGGGACGCCCGTGCTGATCCGCGACCACATCAACCTGACCGCGACCTCGCCGATCGAGGGCGCGAACTTCATCGACCTCACCGACCTCTACAGCCCGCGGCTGCGAGCGTTGTGCCAGGAGATCGAGCCCGGCCTCGAGGAGGGTGTCTACGTCCAGTTCCCGGGCCCGCACTACGAGACGCCGGCCGAGATCGGCATGGTCCGTGCGATCGGCGGCGAGCTAGCCGGAATGAGCACCACGCTGGAGGCGATCGCCGCCCGCGAGGCCGGCATGGAGGTGCTCGGCATCTCGCTGGTCACCAACCTGGCCGCCGGCATGACCGGGGAGCCGCTGAACCACGCCGAGGTGCTCGCGGCCGGCAACGCGGCGGCCACCCGGATGGGCGAGCTGCTCTCCTCGATCGTGCCGCGGATCTAGGCGTGGCCGTCTCGGGACGCCTCCTGCTCGCGGCCCTGCTGGCGGCTCCGCTCCTGGCGTCCTGCGGTTCGGCTCCCGACCCAAGCCCCCACGGCCTGACCGGCGGTGACCCGGCTGAGGCCACCCCCCGGGCGCTCGACGCGGTGATCATCGACCACATCGCTAGGAAGCCGCGCCGCGAGGACGGCCGCTGGTCGGAGTACGGAACGCCGCGGGAGGTCCACGCCCAGGTCGACTACGGGGTGAACCCGGAGGGCGGCGAGCCTGGCGAGACCATCACGGTGCGCGCGACCGTCAGCGACATCACGTCCTTCTCCGCGAAGGACCTCGCCGCCTTCGGGTGTGCGAGCGACGAGCCGGACAAGTGCGAGGCACACGACGTCGACGGCGTGAAGCTGCTCTACCGCTGGTACCACGGTGCCGAGGAGGAGGAGCCGGGGAACTACACCTGGACGGCCGTCCGGAAGAACGAGGTCGTCCGGGTCGAGTACGAGCCGAGCGGTTACTTCGACGTCGACCCGCGCACCCTGGACCTGCCGTTGGATCCGGAGGACCTGCGCGCCATCGCCCTGGACCCGGCGATGAGTCTGCGCACCACCACCGACGCTGTCGAGGCGGGCCGCGCTCTCGGAAACTACGACGGGCCTGCGAAGGCGCCGGTCAAACCGGTGATCACCACTATGTCCCGGTCGCTGCTGCTCAAGAACGTGCAGGTCCTGCTTCGCAAGCGTGCGACCTCTAGCCGGGCGACGACGGTGACCGACTTCGGACTGAAGCCCGTCTCCGTCCACCTGGAGTTCGCTGGTTCCGCGACCTACGACCCGGTCAGCGCGGACGTGTTCACCGCGATCGGACGGACGCCGCTGGTCGACCCCGCACCGTGCAAGGTCGGGCAGTTCCCCGAGCGGGTCCGCACCCACTGCTTCGGGGTTGACCGCAACCACTTCTCGTTCTGGGAGCCGGCCAGCGCCGGGAAGCCGGGGGTGCTGTGGATCGTGGGGGTCGAGTACGACCACCGGATCCATCGCCCGGTCTCCGCGGCGGTCCGGTTCTCGTCCACAGGTCTGACCGAGGAGTTCCTGATCAGTGACCGGGGGCCGGTCCGGTTCTCCCGGAAGCTGCGGGACGCGGCGTACGACCTGGTCCGGAACCTCAGCCCGGTCCAGGTGGGCGTCGCCTGAGGCTTCAGGCGCTCTTCCTCAGCACTGCCTCGCCGACGAGGTCGCGGAAGTACCGGTGCTCGGCCCGCAGCTGCTCGAAGGCCGGCACGCTCAGGTGCAGCACGGACGCGTTGGTCGCGGTGACCACCGTCGCCGAGCGCAGCCGGTGGCGAACGATGCCGAGCTCGCCGAGGATCTCACCACTGCGGCAGCGGCCCAGTTCCTCGCCCCCGCGGCGGACGTCGACCTCGCCGCTGAGCAGCACGTAGGCCTTCTCGGGCGCGGTCTTCTCGGTCAGCAGCGCCCAGCGTGGCCTTACCGGGACGACGTGCCCCAGCTCGACCATGGCGGCGAGCAGGTTCTCGGGTGCATCGGTGAGGGTCGGCACGCCGGCGAGCAGGCGCATCTCGGCGCGGACGTCGCCGCGGGGCGCGGGGCCGCCGCTGGTCATGTAACGGTGTCGATAGGTCATCGGAGCTGTCCTGTCGGGAGGGGAACACTGGACTGCCCTTCCAGAGCGCACCCGCCGCGGCCTGATACACGTTCTCCTTGACTTCGAGCGGACTCGAAGGAGAAGACTGGACTGGTGACCACTGCGTTGACCCCCGGAACCACTGCGCTGAGCATCGCCGAGGCTGCCGAGCAGACCGGTCTGACGGCGCACACGCTGCGGTACTACGAGCGGGACGGCCTGATGCTCGACTCGGTCGACCGCTCTCCGTCCGGGCACCGTCGCTACAGCGAGCGCGACCTGACCTGGATCCAGCTGATCACCCGGCTGCGCTCGACCGGCATGCCGATCCGGGACGTGCGCCGGTACGCCGCCCTGGTCCGGGACGGCGACGGCAACGAGGCCGAGCGGCTGGCGCTGCTGAAGGCGCACCGCGAACGGGTCGAGGTCCAGCTCGCCGAGGTCGCGGCGAACCTGCGCGCGATCGACCACAAGATCGGCATCTACGAAGGCAAGGTGGGAAACCAGGGTTGACTTGGAGTGCGCTCGAAGGAGTTGGCTGGTGCCATGACTCTCGCAACCCGCACTCTCGGAACCGTCCGCCCGCTCACCGTCTCCGCCCTCGGCCTCGGCTGCATGGGCATGTCGGAGTTCTACGGAGCGACCGACGAGGCCGACGGCATCGCCACCATCCACCGCGCGCTCGACCTCGGCGTGAGCTTCCTGGACACCGCTGACATGTACGGCCCGTTCACGAACGAGCAGCTCGTCGGCAAGGCCATCGCCACCTCAGGACACAGCCGCGACGAGGTCCAGCTCGCCACCAAGTTCGGCAACGAGCGGCTGCCGGACGGCACCCGGGTCGGCATCAACGGCAGCCCGGAGTACGTCCGTGCCGCGTGCGACGCCTCGCTCGCGCGTCTCGGGGTCGAGCACATCGACCTGTACTACCAGCACCGCGTCGACCAGTCCGTCCCGATCGAGGAGACCGTCGGCGCGATGGCCGAGCTCGTCGAGGCCGGCAAGGTCCGGTTCCTCGGCTTGTCCGAGGCCTCCCCCGAGACGATCCGCCGCGCCCACGCGACCCACCCGATCACCGCCCTGCAGACCGAGTACTCGTTGTTCACGCGCGACCTCGAGGACGAGATCCTCGGGGTGATCGGTGAGCTCGGCATCGGCCTGGTGCCGTACTCCCCGCTCGGACGCGGCATGCTCACCGGCAAGCAGGAGTGGACCACGCTCGAGCAGGGCGACGGCCGCGCCTCGGCGTACTTCCCGCGCTTCCAGGGAGAGGCGCTGGAGGCCAACCTGGTGCTGGTCGACGCCATCGGCAAGATCGCCGCGGAGAAGGGCTGCACCCCCGGCCAGCTCGCGCTGGCCTGGGTGCTCGCCCAGGGCGCGGTGCACGGCCTCGGCGTCGCGCCGATCCCGGGAACCAAGCGGGTCAAGTACCTCGAGGAGAACGTCGCCGCCGCCGACGTCGTCCTGACCGAGGCCGACCTGGCCGCGCTCGAGGAGGCCGTCCCGCGCGGTGCCGTCAAGGGTGACCGGTACGGCGACATGAGCACGATCGACCGCTGATCGCCGAGTGGGCCCGAACTCACCGCCGAGTGGGTACAAACGCGCTGCCGAGTGGGTACAAACGCGCCGTCGTACTGCTGCGTGATGCCAGCCGGCGAGTTGGCGACCACTCGACGGGGACTTTGGACCCACTCGCCGGGGAGTTTGGAACCATTCGGCGGGACTGGGATTACCGATGGGTAACATGGGGGTCATGGATCGCCAGTACGTCGCACACGAGATCACCGACGGCATCGCACACGTCCGCCTGACCCGGGCTGACAAGCTCAACGCGCTGACGCTGCAGACGCTCGACGAGCTGATCGCCACTGCCCACGAGCTCCGTCGCGACCGCACCTTGCGGGCCGTGGTCATCAGTGGTGACGGCGCCTCCTTCTGCGCCGGCCTGGACTTCGCCTCCGTGCTCGCCTCGCCCGCGGGCATCGTCAAGGCGTTCGTGCCGCTGCCGTGGCGTGGGACGAACGCGTTCCAGGAGGCCTGCTGGGCCTGGCGCCGGCTGCCGGTGCCGGTGATCGCGGCGGTCGAGGGCCACTGCTACGGCGGGGGCATCCAGCTCGCGCTCGCGGCTGACTTCCGCATCGCGACCCCGGACTCGGAGTGGTCGGTGCTCGAAGCCCGCTGGGGCCTGATCCCCGACATGACCGGCGTCCGCTCGCTGGCCGAGCTCGTCGGCATCGACACCGCCAAGAAGCTGACCATGACCGCCGCGATGCTCTCCGGCAAGGAGGCCGCCGACCTCGGCCTGGTCACCGAGCTGGCGGCGGACCCCGTTGCCGCCGCGCACGACCTGGCCCGCGAGATCAGCAAGCGCTCCCCCGACTCGGTGGCCGCGGCGAAGCGCCTGTTCAACCGTTCCTGGACGTCCTCGTCGCGAGCCACCTTCGCCCGCGAGCGCGCCGAGCAGCTCCTGCTGCTCACCCTGAAGAACACCTCGACCGCCCGCAACGCCGCGTTCAAGAAGATCGCGCCGGTCTTCGGCGGCCGCTTCCTGCGCTAGGACCTCGGCGCCGCCTGCAGCGGTCGTCGGAGCGCTCCGGGATCTCGCGGACCCGGACCGGGTGGTCGAGTTCGCAGCCACCCACGAGCTCAGCGGGCTGGCCCGCCGCGAGGCCCTGAGGCACGTCCTGTAGAAAAGGGCCATGGCAACCATTGCGTTCGGTGACTCCACCGCAAACACCGTCGGCGACCTTCCGGCCGAGGGCACCAAGGCTCCGTCCTTCACCCTCGTCGGCGCCGACCTCGCGGAGCTCAGCTCCGCCGACCTGACCGGTACGACGGTCCTCAACATCTTCCCGAGCATCGGCACCGGCGTCTGCCAGGCCAGCGTGCGGAAGTTCAACGAGCTGGCCGCGGGCCTGGAGGGCACCACCGTCCTCAACGTCTCGATGGACCTCCCGTTCGCCCTGGCCGGCTTCTGCGGCGCCGAGGGCATCGAGAACGTCACGGTCGCCTCGGGCTTCCGGTCCAGCTTCGGGACCGACTACGGCATCACGCTGACCGACAGCAAGTTCGAGGGCCTCTACGGGCGCGCGGTCGTGGTCGTCGACGCCGACGGCACCGTGATCCACAGCCAGCTGGTGCCGGCCGTCGGCCAGGAGCCGGACTACGACGCGGCCATCGCGTCGCTCGGCTGACCTTCAGCTACCGAACCGCTGGGCCAGGCCGTCCTCGGCCCCTTGCATCATCCGCTGGTGGTTCCAGCGGAGCAGGGGCTTGAGGAGGTAGGACGCCAGCACGAACGAACGGTCCACGGCGCGCACCCGTTGCTCGAACTCGAGCCGGGTGCCGCCGGGGACCTGTTCCGTCTCCAGCCCCAAGGTCCACTGGGCGTACCCGCGGATCGGGCCGTCGATCGCGACCCGGAGGACGTCGGGGTCGCGCCGCTCGGCGTGCAGGTGCAGCTCCAGGTCGTAGGGCAGCACCGACCGGCAGACCACGAGGGCATCGTCCGGTCCCAGGCTCGCGACGGCCTTGACCTGCGGCCACCAGGACCCGAAGTACTCCAGGTCGACCAGCACCGCGCGCACCTCCTCGGGCCGCGCGGGGAGCACCATCGTGTGCTCGAAGTCGTAGTCGACGGCACCCACTCCTCCAGGCTAGTCGGGAGGCTAGGGTCGCGATCATGAGCGACGCACTCGTGGAGGCCGCCCGCGCCTGGGCGGCCGAGGACCCGGACCCGGCGACCCGCGCAGAGCTCGAGGCCCTGATCGCCGCCCGGGACACCGTGGAGCTGGCGGACCGTTTCCGCGGAACCCTCGAGTTCGGCACCGCCGGCCTGCGCGGCGCGCTCGGAGCCGGGCCCAATCGGATGAACCGCGTGGTCGTGCTGCGTGCTGCCGCCGGTCTCGCGGCGTACCTGCGCGACAGCGGCGCGGCGCCGGGGTCCTCGGTGGTGATCGGGTACGACGCCCGCCACAATTCCGACGTCTTCGCCCAGGACACC
>JBJMIP010000170.1:0-4225 GCA_045806825.1 Marmoricola sp. | reverse complement strand
GTCACGGTGATCGCGATGATGGAACCGATCGGTGTCTCGGCACTGGGCTGGGCCTGGTTCGGCGAGTCCCTCGGCGTGATCGCGGTGCTCGGCTGCATCGCCGTGGTCGCGGGCATCCTCCTCGCCCAGGCAGCCCGTCTCGATCACGACGAACCGCCCCTGATCACCTAGGCACTGCTCACCGCAGGACGAGGTCACGACCGAGGGTCACGTCGAGCGGGTTCGTCAGGCAGCGGACAGCCCCGCCACCCTTGATGAACTCCGTCACTGCGACGACCACGACCTCGAACCCCCAGGCCTCCAGCTGCGTGCGCACCCGGTCCGGGCAGGCCGGCATGACCACGGTCCTACCGACGACGACTGAGTTCGCGCAGAAGGTCAGCGCCTCCTCCTCGGTGAGTACCAGCGGGTCGGGCACCAACGCCAGCAGGCGCGCTGCCGAGGCGGCGTCGAGCGCCGCGGGGCAGACCAGGGCGCGTTCGGAGTCGAGCGGGCAGAAGGCCAGGTCCAGGTGGTACATGCCGGGGTGCACGGTGTGCAGCGGGTGCACCCGGACGTCGAGGTCGGTGGCCAGGTGCTTGAGCGCGAGCCGGTCGGTCCGCGGGCCGTGGCCGACGACCAGGTCACCGCGCCAGGCGAACGCGTCGCCGGCCTCGAAGTGGGCACCGACGCCCTGAGCGCCGATCCGGTGGATGAGGGCCCCGCGGTCGGCGAAGTACACCTCGGCGGTGTCGGTCTCCATCCGACGCTGGGCGAAACGCATGTGCGAGAGCACCACCTCGGGGCCGTCCGGGCCCTCGAGCGCGAGGCCGAGGTTCATCGCGTAAACCATGTCGGGGGCATCGGCGCGCTGCGCCAGCACCTCGACCTCACCACCGGCGGCGGTGATCGCGGCGGCGACGGCGTCCCACTCGGCGCGGGCCGCGACCGGGTCGGGCTGCTCTGCCAGGTGCATGAACGGGTTGATCTCGTAGTCGACCCGGAAGTGGTCGGGGTCGACCATCAGGTACCGCCGTCCCCACGCGAGCTGAGTCCCCATGCCACCTTCCCCAGGATTGTCGGACAATCTCAGTGTGTGTCACGGAGGCGCATTTTGCCAAATTTTGTCCGACAATCTTTTCGATGCTCGAAGAACCGATCAGCACCGTCGACCGCGTCGCCGACGAGCTGCGCCGCCAGCTCTTCGACGGCGAGCTCGAACCGGGCACGCCGCTGCGCGAGGTCGCGCTCGCGAACGCGCTCGGCGTCAGCCGCTCGACGATCCGCGAAGCCGTCGGGATGCTCGTCGCCGACGGCCTCGTCGACCGGATCCCGAACAAGGGCACCTCGGTGCACGAGCTCACCGCCGAGGGCATCCGTGACATCTGCCGGGCCCGGCTGGTGCTCGAGACGGCCGGCGTCGACGGCTGGGCGGAGGCAGCCGAGGCCGACCGCGAGGTCGTCCGCGCGGCGAACGCCGAGTACGGCCGTCGGGTCCAGGCGGGCGCGAGTGCGCAGGAGCTGACCGCGGCCCACCTGGAGATCCACCGCTCGCTGACCGCGCTGACCGGGTCGCCGCGGCTGATCGCCACCTCCGAGACCCTGTACGCCGAGATCCGGCTCGCCCTCGCGCACCTGGACCGGGCCCGCGGCAACACCCACGAGCAGGCCCACGCCCACAGCGACCTGCTCGGGCTGCTCGAGGCCGGCCGGCTCGGCGAGGCCCGCGCCAGCCTGGTCGAGCACCTGGCCGGGGCCGAACAGTCCCTGCTCGACTCGGTCCCGGAACCCGGCCGCCCGTAGGCTCACCCCATGAAGTTCGTGATCTGGGTCGCCATCAACGCGATCGGCGTCGGAGCCGCCGTCTGGCTCTTCGAGGACATCAGCCTGGCCGGTGCGGACACCCGCACGGACAAGGTGATCACCCTGCTCGTGGTCGGCGCCATCCTCGGGGCGATCAACTCGGTGGTGCGGCCGGTGGTCAACCTGCTCTCGCTCCCGCTGATCGTCCTCAGCCTCGGGCTGATGCTGCTGG
The DNA here is from genome assembly GCA_045806825.1 of Marmoricola sp. GTDB lineage: Bacteria > Actinomycetota > Actinomycetes > Propionibacteriales > Nocardioidaceae > Marmoricola. Next base: position 2,211 of record JBJMIP010000170.1, on the reverse strand, counting down.
TGACCAACGCCCTGATGCTGCTGCTCACCAGCAAGCTCGCCGACTCCCTCGACCTGCACTTCCACGTCGCCGGCGGGTTCTGGACCTACGTCTTCGGCAGCATCGTCATCTCGATCGCGTCGATGATCGCCGCCGCGGTCCTGCCCGACCCGAAGTGACGGCGTACCGGGTAGCGCTGGTCTGCCTGGGAAACATCTGCCGCTCGCCCACGGCCGACGTCGTGCTGAACGCGCGGCTGGTCGAGGCCGGCCTCGCCCACCGGATCACCGCCGAGAGCTGCGGCACCGGTGACTGGCACGTCGGTGAACCGATGGATCCCCGGACCGCCCGGGTGCTGGTCGCGGCCGGCTACGACGCGAGCCGCCACCGGGCGCGCACGTTCTCGCCGTCCTGGTTCGACCACGACCTGATCCTGACGATGGATGCCAGCAACCACCGGGAGGTGCTCCGGCTGCTCCCCGAGGACCGCCACGACCGGGTCCGGCTGTTCCGCAGCTTCGATCCGCAGGTCGCCCCGGGAGCACCGGTGCCCGACGTGCCGGACCCCTGGTACGGCGGTCCGCAGGGCTTCGAGGAGGTGCTCGAGATCGTCGAGCGCACCTGCGACGGCCTGGTCTCCTGGCTCCGGTCGGTGCCGACCGGTCCAGACTGAGTCTGGTCAGCCGACCTGACTCGGAGTTGGATGGCCGTGTGGCCCGGATGCGCACCCTCGCCGAACGAGCCGAGCACCTGCTCGGCTCCGCGGTCGTGTCCACCTCGCCGGTGGCCGGCGGCGACACCTGCACCTCGACCCGGCTGCGTCTCTCCGACGGCCGGTCGGCGCTGATCAAGACGCGGGCGCACGCGCCCGACGGCTTCTTCGAGGCAGAGGCGGCGGGGCTGCGGTGGCTGGCCGAGCCGGGTGCCGCCGAGGTCGTCGACGTGCTCGGCGTCCAGGCCGACTGCCTGGTGCTCGCCTGGGTCGAGCCGACCCGTCCCAACCCGGAAGCGGCGGCCGAGCTCGGCCGGATGCTGGCCGCGCTGCACGCGAGCGGCGCTCCGGGGTTCGGCGCCGAGAAGGACGGCTTCATCGGACCGTTGCCGCTGCCCAACAAGCCGGCCGAGACCTGGCCCGAGTTCTTCGCGGTCCGCCGGATCCTGCCGTACCTCCAGCTCGGGGTCGACCGCGGCCATGTCAGCCCCGAGGACGCGGCATCGGTCGAGAACGTCGTGCGTCGGATCATCGACCTCGCCGGTCCGGCCGAGCCGCCGGCACGCATCCACGGGGACCTGTGGTCGGGCAACCTGGTCTGGAGCGCCGAGCGGTCCGCGGTCCTCCTCGACCCCGCCGCGCACGGCGGGCACCGCGAGACCGACCTGGCGATGCTGACGCTCTTCGGCCTGCCGCAGCTGGGCCGCGTGCTGGCGGCGTACGCCGAGGAGCACCCGCTCGCCGACGGCTGGGAGCAGCGTCAACCGCTGCACCAGCTGTTCCCCCTGCTCGTGCACGCCGCGATGTTCGGCGGTCGCTACGGGCAGCTGGCCGGCGACGCGGCCCGCAAATTGCTCTGACGTCTCAGCGCGCTCTCAGTGCGCGGTGGCACTCTTGGACCGTGAGCTCCGAGACCAAGCAGCACATCCTCGTCGTCGACGACGACCGCGCCGTCCGCGAGTCGCTGCGTCGTTCCCTGGAGTTCAACGGCTACGCGGTCTCGCTCGCCGGGGACGGCGCCGAAGCGCTGGCCGGCATCAGCACGATCAACCCGGACGCCGTGGTGATGGACGTGATGATGCCGCGGCTCGACGGCATCGAGACCACCCGCGCCCTGCGCTCGGTCGGCAACCACGTCCCGATCCTCGTGCTCACGGCTCGTGACGCCGTGGGCGACCGCGTCGAGGGACTCGACGCCGGGGCCGACGACTACCTGACCAAGCCGTTCGCCCTCGAGGAGCTGCTGGCCCGGCTCCGCGCGCTGCTGCGCCGGGTCTCCCCCGACCCGGGCGACCCCGACGAGCACCTCGCGTTCGCGGACCTCACGATGGACCTCGCCTCGCGCGAGGTCAGGCGCGGCACCCGACTGATGGAGCTGACCCGCACCGAGTTCTCGTTGCTCGAGCTGTTCCTGCGGCGTCCACGACGGGTCCTGGAGAGGTCGTTCATCCTCGAGGAGGTCTGGGGCTTCGACTTCCCCACGACGGCCAACAGCCTCGAGGTGTACGTCGGTTACCTGC
>JBJMIP010000169.1:0-10858 GCA_045806825.1 Marmoricola sp. | reverse complement strand
GTAACCCTCACGCCAAGCCTCCCTCTGAGCTTTGCACGCACCCGACGGGCGGCCGCAGCTCAACGAATCCCCACGCTCCGAGGCGCACCTCCTAGGTTCGCGGCTCGGGCGGGGTCCTGAAAAGGGACTTTTGTCACATTTCGGGGGGACCCTGACCTCTGAATCCGCGTGGGAGGAGTCAGGACGACTTGGTCACGGGCCCCGTCTCGAAAAGGTGGAGGCCGTCATGACCATCTATCGCCCGCGATCAGACCTCAACAACCCCATGTCGCCCGTTTCGCCGTTCGCCGGTCTCAGCCAGAGGGAGAGATGGCTGGGCTGGACGGTCTCGGTCACCACGGCGATCAGGTCGCTGCCGATGTCGGACAGATCGACCTGGTCCCGCAGGCGCGTCCCGAATCGCTCCAGGGTCTGATGAGCGTCGTACTTGTTGCGGAAGAAGCGGCGATCCACGACGGCCTGGATGCGGGTGCGGGCGGGGCCGAACAGGGCCGCGACCGCGAGGGTGGAGGCGGCGATGGCGAGAGAGGATCCGGCGGTGAAGCGGCTCAGCACGAGCTGGAGCAACAGCACGCTGCCCAGGTACGTAGCTGCCAGGGTGCCTGTCAATGCGCCGTAGACGAGTGTGCGGTTGATGACCACGTCGATCTCGTACAGGTCGTGTCGCAGCACCGCGATTCCGATTGCGAGCGGCAGTCCCGCGGCCGAGGCCGACACAGCGTCCTCGAGCAGCCTGAGAGTCAGAGGGCGTCCGGCGTCTAGGAGTTCGGCCACGAGGTTTGCAACGCCAGCGAAAGCAAACAGGAGTGCCAGCAGTGCCGCGGCAGTGGCGAACCACTTGATCTGGAGTCGCTGCCGCCCGGTTGCGCGCCTGAATCGGAGCACCAGGGAGGCGGCCGCCGCCGCAAAGCAAGGCGCGAGAAACACGTTCGCACCACCCGGCAGCCGACCCGGAATGTACTTCGCCGCTTCGACGGCGTACGGGTTGGCGACACCCGGCGCGCTGGAGAGCATCCCGGGCTGGAATGCCTCGGCGAGGACTGCCAGGGCTATGACGCCGGCCGACGTCCAAGCGACCGCGCGCCAGCGCCGCGAGGGCAGCCGTCCGTCCGGGAAAAGAAGGAGCAAGAACGTGCCGACGCTGCCGATGGCGGGGAGCCAGATCCAGTCGCCGAGCCAGGTAGCAAAGCCTGCCCCAGGCAGCGGCGCTGAACCCGTGTTGCGCCCGAAGGATCCGTAGGAGCCGGCGTCGATCGAAAGCAAGAGCCCTATTGCCAGGCAGACCCACCCGATTCGGTTCGCCGGTTGACGAAGACTGACGACGATCCCCACGCTCGCAAAGGAGAGGGGCAGCAGCTCCAGGATCACCTGGATCCCGGGGGTCCCCCATCCGGGAATGCCAGCTGAAGCGGCCCCGAGGGCCCAGAGGACAGCGGTCGCCGTGAGCATGATGGCTGTCGCCAAGGCTGCAGCGACGACGACTCCGCGTGGAATCACTTGGCCCGCTCCTCTCGCCGCCTGGTTGGAGACTCTCGGCCGCAGCCGACAACCGAATGCGCGTGAACTCCCTCACGACCGATCAGCATGTCGTCATCGTCGCAGCGTGGCGTCCGACGATCGTTACGACCTGTTGCGCCCTTGCCCAGCCCGCGGCAGGGAGCGGGGCGCAGTCGACGGCCCGTATCCGGCGTGCTCGAGCAAGGACATCTATTCGCGTAGGCGGATGATCACTCCCTCCTCACTTCCGGTGGTCCAGATGCTGCCGAAGGCGACGACCAGGCTTCCCGCGCTCACCTTGGGAGAGGGATCGATCCGCTCGAGCAGCTTTCCCGAGGTTGCCTCGATGCGGAAGATCGTGCCGTCGGATGCGCGCAACCAGACGGAGCCGCCTTCGCTGAACAGATCACCACCCTGACCGGCCGTGATCCCGGCGTAGACAGTCCTGGTCTTCAGGCCGTCAGAGAATCTGACCAGCCCCGCGGCCGAGTCGACCCAGATGTCGCCACCGACCACCACGGCCATCCGAGGGGTGTCGACAGTCAGCCGATCGACCACGGTCCCGGTTCCGGCATCGACCACAACCACGTTGCCTCCAACGACGTCGGTGGCAACGACACGGCTGCCGCCGGCGCCGACCTGCTGGCAGCGAACGCCCAGGGGGTACGTCGTGACGTGTCCCGAACCGGGATCCACCACACTGATCTCGGTGCCACCGTGGGTCAGTACCCAGATCCCGCGCGCGGTCGACGGAAGTGCAAGCTGGTCGAAGACTTTGCCCACCCGAACCTGTTGTTCGATCCGGGCGGTGTCCGGATCGATCCGAACGACGCCGGTGCCCTCGGAGCGGGTCGAACAGGCCCAGACCGACTGTCCGTCGGCGCCTATTCCCTGGCAGTAGAACGACTGTCCGGTGTGCTTGTCGACCACCAGGTCAGCGGTGACCTTGTTGGTTCGCGGATCGATGCGCAGCACGTGCCCGGTGTCGGTCTTTGCCCAGAGGGCGCCAGCAGCAGCCACCATCCCGTCTGCACCCTCGGCTTGGAACCGGGATTGCTCACGTTCGGCGTAGGTCGACGTCTTTGCCGGTTCAGGAGTGATCGTCACCACCCCCGGCGAGGTCCGAGGGCCGGGTTGATCGCCGGTAGAAGCGCATGCCGCTAGGCCGAGGACCAACGCGCCCAGAGCGATCGGGCGAAGCGCTCTCCTGACCATGCGTACCTCCGTGCTGGCACCACGCTACTCGGTTTCGGCAGAATCCAGCTGTGGTCAAACGCCCGCTCACACGCGCCGGTTGACAACAGAGGAGAGCCGCGTGGTGCGACGCCAGAGGTTCTCTAGATGTCGGACCGGCGCCGAGACATTCGTTCGACGCCGGCGATGTGCTGGCGCGGCACCTTGATGCCGGTCGCGCTGTGACACCGGTACCCGAAGGGGTTCTTGATCAGGTACTGCTGGTGATTCCGCTTGCAGAGCAGTGGCGCCTTACTCGCCTACCCGCCGGAGCTCAGGCGCGGGCGGAGTCGCTTCTGTCCAGGACCAGTTCGAGGACCGATCTGGTTCCGGCGGGATCGGTGGGGTGGGCCAGGAATCCCTCGACGGCGAAGGTGATCAACCGGGCCGTGGCATCGCGCTGCGGTTCTGCAACGCCTTGGAGGGCGAGGTTGGCGGTGACGATTCCGTCCATGAGGGCGTGGAACCCGTCGTGCCAGGTGGCGACGGTGGGGGAGTGTTCGCTGCGGGCGTGGACGACGCTGATCAGAGTGCGGTGCTGGCGCAGACGGTCGAGCATCCACAGCACCTGCTCGATCAGTGGAGAACTCGCCTGCGCGGCGAAGTCCTCTGCTCCTGCGCCCAAGAGGTGATCCAGGGCAGCGACGAGGAGGGCGTCCTTGTCCTCGACATACCAGTAGATCGTGTTCGGTGTGACGCCTGCGGCCTGAGCGATGCGAGCCATAGAGGTTTGCTCGAACCCGGCCTCGCTGAACAGGTTTGAGGCGGCGCTCACGATTTCCGCGAGTTTCTCGTCGCGGTCCTGGGGGCGTCTGTTGCGCGGCACACACGTACCCTATCTTGACTGGCGTTCAAGAGGCGACTTACTCTCTTAAACATTAGTCAAGAAAGAGGAACGGAGCTGCAATGGGGACCGAAGGTAGAGGCGCGCTCGTCACCGGCGCGTCGGCGGGGATCGGAAAGGCGTTCGCCCAACTGTTAGCAGCCGAGGGCCATGACCTCCTCCTGGTCGCGCGCCGCGAGGACAGGCTCAACAAGCTGGCCGTGGACCTCTGTGAGGCCTACGGGGTCCGTTGCGAGGTGCTCGCCGCCGACCTGACCGACCCGGCTGCTCCGGCGCGGATCGCGGACTACGCCCAGGCACAGGGCTTCAACGTCGACGTACTGGTCAACAACGCTGGCATGTCCGGCAACGGCACGTTTGCCGAGACCCCGTGGCCCGCGCTCGCTGCCGAGATTCAGGTAATGGTCACCGCCGTCACCGAGCTGGCACACCTCGTTGTGCCGGGCATGAAGGAGCGCGGCTGGGGCCGCATCGTGAATGTGTCCTCGCTGGCGGCCCTCGCCCCGCCGGGCGAGAGCTTGCTGTACTCGGGCATCAAGAGCTACGTCCTGCTCATGTCGCAGGCGCTCGACATGGAGCTGCGGCCCCACGGCATCAACGTCACCGCCCTGTGCCCAGGCTTCGTCCACAGCGAGTTCCACGACGTGATGGGCACCCGCGACGAGGCGTCCAAACTGCCCCGCGTGCTCTGGATGGAGCCCGAAGACGTGGTCCGCCAAGCGTGGTCCGCCGTCAACGCCGGCAAGCCGATCTGCGTTCCCGGCACGGTCAACAAGCTGTTCGCTGCCGCCGTGCGCCCCATGCCCAGGTCGTTGCAGTACCGACTCGGCCGCGATCGCAACCCCCTGGCGCACTGAGCCGCACCCATGACGAAAGCAGAACCGATGACAGACTTTAACGCCCCGCTCTTCACCAGTCAGATCGACTCCTTCCTGTCCCAGGGGGTCACCTGTGCTGCCACGGTCTACCGCCCGACCAGGGTCGTCGAGGCAACGCCCGTGATCGTGATGGGTCATGGCTTCGGCGCCGTGCGCGCCCTGCGTCTGCCGGCCTATGCCGAACGGTTCTCCGCCGCCGGCTACACGGTCGTCACCTTCGACTACCGCGGGTTCGGCGACAGTGCAGGAACCCCGCGCCAGGTGCTGGACGTGGCGATGCAGCACCAGGACTGGAAGGCCGCGCTCACGTTCGCTCGTGGCCTGGACGGCGTCGACCGCTCAAGGGTGGTGGCCTGGGGCACCTCGTTCGGCGGCGGACACGTCATCAGCCTCGCGGGAAAGGGCGAACCCCTGGCGGCGATCATTGCCCAGGTCCCGCACGTCAGCGGCCCCGCAGCAGTCCGATCCACCGGCCTCCTGCCCAGCCTGCGCGTCGGGGTGCTCGGCCTTCGTGACCAGATCGGCGCATGGACCGGCCGAGAACCTGTCTACGTCGACTCGGTGGGCGCGCCTGGACAGACCGCCGTCATGACCTCGCCCGACGCCGTCCCCGGCACGGAAGAACTGATCGCTCAGTCAGCCCTGTCCACCGGTTACCGCATGGACGTGGCCGCCCGGATCGTCCTCAAGATCGGCCTGTACTCCCCGAAGCGATGGGCCGCCGGGATCCGCTGCCCCGCACTCGTGCAGATCGCCGACGCCGACGCGATCACCCCGCGCCGCGTGGCGGAAGACGCCGCCGAGCTGATGCCCAACGCCACCGTCCGCACCTATGCGGGTGGTCACTTCGATCCCTACGTCGACCCCCTGTTCTCGAAGGTCATCGCCGACCAGCTCGACTTCCTGACCGAGCACGTCCCGACAGCCGGGAAGTAGAACGACCCCTCGGAAATCGAGGGGCCGTCCAGTTGTTCGCGCTACGTTGTCAGCCTCGCGGGACCTTGATCCCGGTCGCCGAGTGGCAGCGGTAGCCATTTACGTTTTTAGCTAGGTACTGCTGGTGGTAGTCCTCGGCGTAGTAGTACGTCGGGGCGGGCTTGATCTCGGTGGTGATCCGGTCGTACCCGCGCTTGGTCAGCTCCGGCTGGTAGCGCTCGGTGACCTCGCGTGCGACCTCCGCCTGCTCGTCGGAGTAGGTGTAGATCGCAGACCGGTACTGGGTGCCGACGTCGTTGCCCTGGCGCATGCCTTGGGTCGGGTCGTGCACCTCGTAGAACGCGGCCACCAGATCGGCGTACGAGACCTTGGCGGGGTCGAAGACCACGCGCACCGCCTCGGTGTGGCCGGTCTTCCCGCTGCAGACCTCTTCGTACGACGGGTTCGGGGTGCCTCCGCCGGCGTAGCCGACCGAGGTGGACCAGACGCCGTCCACCTGCCAGAAGATCTCTTCGGCACCCCAGAAGCAGCCGAGTCCGAACAGGGCGACGTCGAAACCGGCGGGCACCTCGTCGGTGACCAGCGGGGCGTCGAGGACCTTGTGCTTCTCGGCGAGCCCGAACGGGCGCTCCGTGCGACCGGCCAGAGCGTTCTCCGGCTCGATGATCTGGGTCTTGTACTTGCTGAACAGCATCTGCGACCTCCTGGTACTGCCGGGACTGCCCGGTACCCAGTTCAACTCTGCCGCGCCGGGGACTGTTCCTCCAGTTCCTTACGGGGAGATGACAGCGCGCGCTGCAGTCCGCATCCACAGGAGCGCCCAGAAAGAAGTTCTCCACAGATTGAAAACCGGGCTTCCGCCTCGAACACATGTTCGAAAGAATGGGTTCATGACGACGCCACTTCTCCTCGACCCAGCGGTGCAGCTGCACCGCTGCCTGGACGAGGTGAGCGCTTGCGACGTCGACGCGCTGGGGCCGGCGGGTCAGGCTGAGCTGCTTCGCTCCATCGCCCGCGCGGAAGCCAGGTTGGCGGCACTTCGCTCGCGCGTGCTGGTGGGAGCAGAAAGGTCGCGGGCGGCAGCGCTGTCCGGGGCCGCGTCGACCGGCCAGTGGGCCGCGCAGGTGTCGAACGCCGACCAGGCCACCGCGCAGCGACAGATGGGGCTGGCCCGCGGTCTCGAACGGCGCACCGAGACCCAGGCTGCGCTGGCGGCCGGCGTCATCCTTCCCGAGCACGCGTCGGTGATCGTGCAGGCCGATCGGCAGCTTCCTCGTTCGGTGACCGCCGAGCAGCGGGCGATCGTCGAGCACACGCTGGTCGAGAAGGCTCAGCACCTGCCACCGGCTCAGCTCCGCCGGGCTGCGCGCCGCGCTCTCGAGGCAGTCGAACCGGATCCGGTCGTGGTCGACGCACACGAGAACGACCTGGTCCGGGAGCGGGAGGAGCACGCTCGATCACGAGTCCGGCTGACGCTCCACGACAACGAGGACGGCACGGTGACCGGGCACTTCACGGTCCCGGTGATGCAGGGCGACCTGCTCCGCAAGATCCTGCAGACGATGACGGCGCCGCGACGAGCTCGGCTCGGAGCGACCCGCGCCCAGGGCGGGGACCCCGAGGAGCGCCTGGATCCTGACCGGGCCCGAGGTCTTGCGTTCTGCGAGCTCGTCGAGCACCTGCCGACCGATCACCTGCACTCCCGGACCGCTGCAACGCTGGTGGTCACGGTCAGCCTCGATGCCCTCCAGGGTGCGCTGAAAGTCGCGCACCTCGACACGAACGAGTCGCTCTCGGCCGGCGAGGTTCGTCGACTGGCGTGCACCTCGGGTCTGGTCCCGGCGGTGCTGGGTGGTCAGTCGGTTCCTCTGGACCTCGGCCGTGAAGCCAGGCTCTTCAGCGGCGGCCAGCGAACCGCGGTCGGGCTGAAGCACCAGACCTGCGCGGCAGACGGATGTGACCGGCCGTTCTCCTGGTGCGAGCTGCACCACGAAGTGCCCTGGGCAGCCGGCGGTCGCACTGACCTGGAGCGAGCGATCCCGCTGTGCCACTTCCACCACCAGCGGATCCACGATCCGAGCTTCAGACACACCCGGCTACCGAGCGGCGGTGTCCGTTTTCACCAACGGACGTGAGGGTGACTCAGCCGTGATGGGTTGCGCAGAACGTCTCCCGGTCGGGAGACGACACCGCGAGGAAGATCGGGATCAGCTTGATGAACTCGGCCTGCCCGGCCGCGTACTCCTCGATCTCGTGCTGGACGATCGAGCGCAGGAACGGGTTGTTCCGGGTGGCGGCGAGGGCCTCGGCGTGACGCCAGACCATCTCGCGCCAGCCGCGCATGATCGTGGAGACCACCAGCTCGTCGACCGGCCCGATGTCGAACTTGTTGAACATCGGGTCGAAGCGTGCGGCCTCCTCGTCGAAGACCGGGTGGTAGAGCGAGTCGAGCCGGTCGTTGTACGCGTTGTGGTCCGGCTTGTGCGAGGTGCCGTCAGCGGCGGTCAGTCCGACCTGCTCCAGCACGTAGGGGAAGTCGTTGTTGATGTGCGCGTTCATGTTCAGCATGAAGTCGCCCAACCCCGACATGGCCTTGTCGTCGCTGGCCTGCAGGGCGATCCGCCAGGCATGCGGCACCGCTGCCTTGTTGCCGGCGTTCCAGGTGTCCATCGTGTCGAAGTACTTCTTGGCGAACACGGCGTCGATCCGGGTCAGCCACGCGCGGTCCTTGAAGTACCCGTTGTCCGCGGCGGCCTTCACGTTCTGGGTCACCCGCAGGTAGGCCAGCCCGAAGATCGCGTCGTGGTCGCAGCGGGCGGCCTCGGGGGCGAGCCGGCGCTGCATCTCCGCGATCACGTCGACGATGCACTGCGGGTCGCCGCTGACGCAGATCGGTCCGGCGTACGGGCGGTACGGCGTCGGGAAGGCGGCGAGCAGCGCGATCAGCGGGTCCTCCAGCGTGCCGGCGCTCAGCAGTCCGTTCAGGGCGGCCGTCGGGTCCGGGGTGTCCGCCTGGGTCGGGCTCGCGAGCGAACCGACGGTGAGCAGAGCAGCGAGGCCGACGGCAGCAGCCTGGAGGGAGGGGCGCATACGCATATCGTGCCCAACGAGCCGCCCAGGTCAACGGCTACGCTCGCCATCGTGAGCCAGGAGCACTCAAACAAGTCGGGGTTCGAGACGCGTGCGATCCACGCCGGCTACGAGCCCGACCCGATGACCGGCGCGGTGATCCCGCCGATCTACGCGACCAGCACCTACAAGCAGGACGGCGTCGGCGGCCTGCGGGGCGGCTACGAGTACAGCCGTTCGGGCAACCCGACGCGGACCGCGCTGGAGGGTGCGCTCGCGGCACTGGAGGAGGGCGAGCGCGGGTTCGCGTTCGCCTCAGGTCTGGCCGCCGAGGACACCGTGCTGCGCGCACTGACGAAGCCCGGTGACCACGTGGTCATCCCCGACGACGCCTACGGCGGAACCTTCCGCCTGGTCGACAAGGTCGGCGGGCCGTGGGGGCTCGAGCACACGCCGGCGGCGGTCTCCGACGTGGACGCGGTCCGCGCGGCGATCCAGCCCGGTCGCACCAAGCTCGTCTGGGTCGAGACGCCGACCAACCCGCTGCTGAACATCGGTGACATCGAGGCACTGGCCGCGGTCGCCCACGACGCCGGCGCGCAGCTCGTCGTCGACAACACCTTCGCCTCGCCGTACCTGCAGCAGCCGCTGACGCTCGGCGCCGACATCGTCGTGCACTCGACGACCAAGTACTGCGGTGGCCACTCCGACGTCGTCGGTGGCGCCGCGGTCGTGCGCGACCTCGAGACGGCCGAGCGGGTCGGCTTCCACCAGAACTCGATGGGCGCGGTCCCCGGGCCTTTCGACTGCTTCCTGACCCACCGCGGGCTGAAGACGCTCGCGGTGCGGATGGACCGCCACTGCGACAACGCCGAGCAGGTCGTGGAGTTCCTCGCCGGCCATCCCGCTGTCTCGCAGGTGATCTACCCCGGGCTCGAGCAGCACCCCGGCCACGAGGTCGCCAGCCGCCAGATGAAGCGGTACGGCGGCATCGTGTCGTTCCGGGTGCACGGCGGCGAGCAGCACGCCCTGGAGGTCTGCGAGCGCGCCCAGGTCTTCACCCTGGGGGAGTCGCTCGGCGGGGTCGAGTCGCTGATCGAGCACCCCGGGCGCATGACGCACGCGAGCGTGGCCGGCACCGACCTGGAGGTGCCCGCCGACCTGATCCGGCTCAGCGTCGGCATCGAGACCGCCGACGACCTGATCGCCGACCTGGACCGCGCCTTGGCGGTCGGGTCGTGAACGAGGAACCCGACGTCCGATTCTCGTTGGCGAACGAGCGGACGCTGCTCGCCTACCAGCGGACCTCGATCGGCCTGATCGGAGCCGCGGTCGCGGTCGCGCACTTCCTCGACGACAACACGACCGCGCTGGTCCTCGCCGGCCTGCTGCTGGCCTGCGGGGCGTTCTCCGCGATCGGGGGGTACCAGCGCTACCTCGCTGCCGACCGTGCGATCCGCGAGGGCCGTCCGCTCGGCCCCGGGCGTGCCGCGATGATGCTGTCGGTGGGTCTGATGGCTGCCGTCGTGGTGGCTGCGGTCTACGTGATCACGGCAGTCGACTGGCCGTGACCCGTTCGCAGGCGCCGCTGCTCATCTGCGTCGACTTCGGCTCGACCTTCACCAAGGCTGCGCTGGTCGACGTGAGTGCCGGCGTGCTGCTGGCCACGGCCCAGCACCCGACGACCTCGGCCACCGATCTTCTCGACGGCTACAACGCCTGCCGCGACGAGCTCCTCGAGCAGCACCCGGCGGCACGCGATGCCGGGACGCTCGCCTGCTCCTCGGCTGGAGGCGGCTTGCGGATCGCCGTCGTCGGGACCGAGGAGCTGGTCTCCGCCGAGGCCGGCCGCCGGGTGGCGCTGTCGAGTGGCGGCAAGGTGGTCACGGTGCTCGCCGGCGGCCTGGACGCGACCCGGCTCGCCGAGCTCGAGGCAGCTGAACCGGACGTGCTGCTGCTGGTCGGCGGCACCAACGGGGGCAATCCCGAGACGCTGCTGCACGACGCCTCCGTCCTGGCGGCCGCGTCCTGGTCCGGCCCGGTCGTGGTCGCGGGCGACGTGGACGCGCAGGCGCGGGTGGCCTCGCTCCTCGAAGCGGCCGCTACGCCGTTCACCGTCACCGATAACGTCGTGCCCCGGATCGGCGTGCTGGCACCGGAGGCTGCGCGGCTCGCGATCCGCGAGATCTTCCTGACCCATGTGATCGGCGGCAAGAACCTGAGCGCGCGGCCCGAGTTCACCGCGATGGTGCTCGGTGCGACCCCGGACGTCGTCCTGGTCGGCGTGGAGCTGCTGGCCCAGGCGCAGGGGAGCACCACGCCGGGGACAGGCGTGGTGGTCGTCGACGTCGGCGGCGCGACCACCGACGTGCACTCGGTCGTCGTGCTCGACCCCGAGGAG
>JBJMIP010000168.1:0-9901 GCA_045806825.1 Marmoricola sp. | reverse complement strand
TCGCAGCGACTCCAGCAGCCGGCCGCAGTACGGGTCGGCGAAGGGTGCGTGCACCGCCCCGGACTCGACGTAGGTCTGGGTGCGTCCGCTGGTGCGGTCGACGAGCTGGTCCGGCACCACCAGGTCACCCGGCGCCACGCTCGGGAGCAGGCCGCCGACGGCGCACGGGGCGAGCACCTGGCGGACCCCGAGCGAGCGCAGCAGCCACAGGTTGGCCCGGTAGTTGATCCGGTGCGGCGGCAGGGCGTGACCGGCACCGTGACGCGGCAGGAAGACCACCGACCGCCCACCGACGGTGCCGATGCTCACCGGACCGGAGGCATCCCCGTACGGCGTCGCGACCGGTACCTGCTCGGGGTCCACGAGGAACTCGTAGAAGCCGGTCCCCCCGATGATCGCGACCGCTGCCTGATCCATCAGCTCTCCTTCACCAGGACTGCCCGGGTGTAGCCCAGGTCGAAGCCCATCCGTTGGGTGTTCGCGTGGGACGGCGATCCCGGCTGCGTGGTGACGACCGCGAGGTCGCACCCTGCTGCGCGGGCGTCGTCCAGGCGGGCGGCGACCAGCGCGGTCTGCGCACCGCGTCGTCGCTGCGCCGGCACGGTCCCGGCCCCGGCCATCTGGGCGATCTCGCCAGCCAGCCGCAGTCCTGCTCCCCCGGCCGGGGTGCCGTCGACGAGGGCGAGGTAGCTGCGGACTCCAGCATCGAGCCCGGCCAGCTCGGCCTGCTCCAGCACCTCCCGGGAGAACTCCTCGTGCTGCGCGAGCCCCTCGGCATCCGGGTGCAGAGCAGCCTCGACGACGACGTCGAGCCAGGTACGTCGCCACGCGGGATCGTCGTCCTCGCGGAGCACCTCGATGCCTTCCGGGGCGGGCGGCGAGTCCCGGGCAAGGTCGCGGACCAGCACGTTCTCGAAGGAGACGAGGCGGTAGCCGCGCGCTGCCAGCATGCCCAAGAGGTCCGGGTCCGCCAGAGCGGAGACCTCGAACGCGACGGGCGCCTGCTGCTCGGCGTACCGGTGCTCGAGCTCGTCCAGCTCCGCGGCATCGGGAACGCCGTGGAAGCCGACCCCGGCGACGTTGTTGTACGGCGAGCCCGGGCCTGCGTACGTCGCAAACCCGCCGCGCACCGGGACCTGGAAGTCGCCCACCCCGAAGAGCGCCCCGGTCGCTCGGCTCGCCGCGGCCATCAGCTCGGCCTCGGCCAGCTCGACCCGGGCTGCCGTCCTCTCGTCGACGAAGTACGAGGGGCGCATTGGTTCATGCTGGCGTGAACCGGTGCGCAGACCAAGGTCCCGGTCTTACGGATTCCTGACGGGGCCGACCCAGACCGCCGAACGCCAGGCTCAGGGCTTGGTGGCGAGGGTGAGCGCGAACTCGTTGGCAGGGTCGGTCCACACCCGGGTCACGCCGAAGCCGGCCTGCTCGAGCTCGGCGGCGATCTTGCTGACCCGGAACTTGGTGGAGATCTCCACCCGGATCTCCTCGCCGACGCCCAGGTCGAGCACCAGGTCCGCACCTGGGATCGCGACCCGCTGCGGGGCCTCGGAGCGCAACCGCATGTCCATCCGCTCCATGTGCGGGTCCCAGAACGGGACGTAGGAGAAGGCTTCGGGGTCGAAGTCCGCAGCGAGCTCCCGGTTCAGCACCAGCAGCGAGTTGCGGATGAACTCGGCCGTCAGCCCCTGGTCGTCGTTGTAGGCCGCGATCAGACGATCGGCGCTCTTGACCAGGTCCGTCCCGAGCAGCAGCGAGTCGCCCGGCTCGAGGAGGTCGGCCAGGGCGCCCAGGAACGCGCGTCGCTCCTCCAGGTACAGGTTGCCGATGGTGCCGCCCAGGAAGGCGACCATCCGCCGACCGCCCTTGGGCAGGTGCGCCAGGTGCAGGGTGAAGTCACCGACGACAGCGGCTACCTCGAGGCCCGGGTACCGGTGTGCGATCTGCTCGGCGGCGTCCCGCAGGGTCTGCTCGGAGACGTCGACCGGCGCGAACCGCGAGAGCTGGCCGGCTCCGGTGAACGCGTCGAGCAGCAACCTGGTCTTCTCGCTGGTGCCCGAACCGAGCTCGACCAGGGTGGTGGCGCCGCTGGCAGAGACGATCTCGTCGGCGTGCGCCTCGAGGATCGCCCGCTCGGCCTTGAACGGGTAGTACTCGGGAAGCCGCGTGATGGAGTCGAACAGCTCCGATCCGCGATTGTCGTAGAGCCACTTGGGCGGCAGGGTCCGCGGGTGCTGGCTCAGCCCGCGACGTACGTCCTCGACGAGGCTGCCGCTGGCCCAGTCCGGGTCCAGCAGCACGTTGACCGAGGGTTCCTTGGGGCTGGTCATGCCGTCTCCTGCGAGGTCGTGGGCGCACCGCCGTCGGCGAGCCGCAGTCCGGACAGCGCCCAGCGCGCTCCCGGCGGGAAGAAGTTGCGGTAGCTGGCCCGGGCATGACCCGGGGAGGTGAGTGCGCAGCCGCCGCGCAGCACCATCTGGTTGGACATGAACTTGCCGTTGTACTCACCGATCGCGCCGGCCGCCGCGTGGAAGCCCGGGTAGGGCAGGTACGCCGAGGAGGTCCACTCCCAGCAGTCGCCGTACGCCTGGCGCAGCCGACCGGTCGCCGCACCGGCCGCACGCGGGTGGAAGCTCTCGGTGTCCGCGAGGTTGCCGACGGAATCCGGGTCGGCGCCCGGGCCGGCCTGTCGGACGCCGTGCTCCCACTCCGCCTCGGTGGGCAACCGCTTGCCCGCCCAGGCCGCGTAGGCGTCGGCCTCGTAGTGACTGACGTGGCTCACCGGAAGACCCGGGTTGACCGGCCAGGTGCCGTTGAGGGTGTGCTCGAACCAGACCCCGTCCAGCTCGAGCCAGTAGAACGGGGCGTCCCAGCCCTCGGCCTTGACCTTGGCCCAGCCGTCGGAGAGCCAGAACTCCGGTCGCCGGTAGCCGCCGTCGGCCATGAACGCCAGCCACTCCGCGTTGGTGACCAGGCGGTCGGCGAGCCGGTACGGCTGCAGGAACACCTGGTGCTCGGGCAGCTCGTTGTCGAAGCTGAAACCCGCGTCGCGGTGGCCGATCTCGACCAGCCCGCCCTCGATGTCGACCCAGCCGAGCTGGTCCGGTTCGGTGACCGCGCTCGGGGCTCCGGCGTACACCGGCTGGAGCGGGTTGAGCGACAGCACGTGCTTGATGTCCATCAGCAGCAGCTCCTGGTGCTGCTGCTCGTGGTGGAAGCCGAGCTCGATCGTGCCGGACAGCTTCTCCAGGGTCCCCTGGTCGAGCGCCGCCACCAGGTCGCGCATGCGGGTGTCCACGTTGCCGCGGTAGACGCCGACGTCGTGGGCCCCCGGTCGGCTGACCACACCGCGCTCGGCCCGGTTGTACCGCGGCCCGACCGCCTCGTAGTAGCTATTGAACAGGAACCAGTACTTGTCCTGGAACGGCGAGAACCCCGACTCGTTCTCGGCGAGCACGAACGTCTCGAAGAACCACGTCACGTGCGCGCGGTGCCACTTCGTCGGGGACACGTCCGGCATCGACTGGACGGTCTGGTCCTCCGGGGAGAGCGGCGCGGCGAGCCGTTCGGTGTGCGATCTGACCTCGTCGTACCGCTCCACGAGGGTGTCGGCGGTCCACGGGCTGGCAGTCATGGGGGGAGCCTCCTGGTTGGCTGCGTTCGAGCCTAGGGAGCCGCACGGACAATTCCGAGCCCCTGAGCCTGACGTCAGCATTTGTTCACTTCTTCCCGAGCCCGCCCAGGAACATGCGGTACGGCAGCATGGAGACCGTGATCGACACCGAGCGCGAGCGCGCTCTGACCCCGGGCTGCCTCGACAGGGTCTTCCTGGACAGCGCCGGCTCCTCGCTGCCGCCGGCGCCGGTCGTCGACACCGTCGTGGACCACCTGCGCCGTGAGCAGCAGGTCGGCGGCTACCGCGCGGCCGCGGAGCGCAGCGAGGACCTGGCCGCGGTACCAGGCTCGTTGGCCCGCCTCCTGCGCTGCTCCGCCGAGGAGATCGCGCTCTCCGACAGCAGCACCCGCGCCTGGAACAGCCTGGTCACCGCGATCGACCTCGCGGCGGGTGACCGCGTCCTGATCTGCGGCAACGAGTACGCCAGCAACGCCATCGCCCTGCTGCAGCGCGCCCGGCAGGGCGGCTGCACGGTCGAGGTCGTGCCCGCGGCCGCTGACGGCTCGACCGACATCGAGGCCTTCGCGGCCTTGCTCGACGAACGGGTCCGGCTGGTGTCGCTGGTGCACGTGCCGACGAACTCCGGCAGCGTCGCGCCGGTCGCCGAGCTCGCCCGACTGGCCCACGAGGTCGGTGCGCTGGTCGTCCTGGACGCCTGCCAGTCGGTCGGACAGCTCGCCCTCGACGTGGACAGCCTCGGCGTGGACGCGCTGACCGGTTCGGGCAGGAAGTGGCTGCGAGCGCCGCGTGGCACCGGCTTCCTCTACCTCCGGGCGAGCAGCCTGGGCCACCTGGAGCCGAGGGCGGCCGACCTCCGCGGCGCGACGTGGACCTCCCCGACGAGCTACCGGCTGCGTGCCGACGCGGCCCGGTTCGAGCTCTGGGAGCACGACGTCGCCGGTCGGCTCGGGCTCGGCGCCGCCGTCGACCACCTGCTCGCCCTCGGCCCGGGCGTCGTCGAGGAGGCCGTGCGCGCCGGCGCGGCCCGGCTCCGGACCTCCCTGGCGGGACTCGACCGGGTGACGCTGCGGGACCAGGGCGTGGACCTGTCCGGGATCGTCACGCTCACCGTGGCCGGAGCAGATCCGTCGGTCCTCAAGGAGCAGCTGTACGCCGCCGGCGTCACCGCCTCGGTCAGCAGCGCGTCCTCGACCCTGCTGGACATGAGGCGCCGCGACCTGGAGTCGGTCGTGCGCCTCTCGCCGCACTACTTCAACTCCACGAACGACCTCGACATCGCCGTCGAGACGCTCGCCGACGTCATCGGCTCGTAAGCAGCAGCCCTCCCCAAGGACCGCGTGCAGCGACCATGCTGCTTGCCATGGACACCGCCCACGACTTCAGCGACCTCAAGGCCACCTTCATCAACTGCACCCTCAAGCGGTCACCGGAACCGAGCCACACCGGGGGCCTCGTCGAGACCAGTGCGTCGATCATGCGCAAGCACGGCGTCGACGTGCAGGTGATCCGCGCGATCGACCACGACATCGCCACCGGCGTCTACCCGGACATGACCGAGCACGGCTGGGCGAGCGACGCGTGGCCCGAGCTGTACCCGGGCATCCTCGACAGCGACATCCTGGTCATCGCCGGCCCGATCTGGCTCGGCGACAACTCCAGCCAGACCAAGGTGATCATCGAGCGGTTGTACTCGCTCTCCAGCCTGCAGAACGACAAGGGGCAGTACCTCTTCTACGGCCGGGTTGCCGGCTGCCTGATCACCGGTAACGAGGACGGCATCAAGCACTGCGCGCAGAACATCCTCTACTCGCTCCAGCACGTCGGGTACACGATCCCGCCGAACGCCGACGCCGGCTGGATCGGTGAGGCCGGACCGGGTCCGTCGTACCTGGACCCGGGCAGCGGCGGGCCGGAGAACGACTTCACGAACCGCAACACCACCTTCATGACCTGGAACCTGATGCACCTCGGCCGGATGCTCAAGCAGGCCGGTGGCGTACCGGGCTACGGCAACCAGCGCTCGGAGTGGGACGCCGGCGCACGGTTCGACCACGAGAACCCGGAATACCGCTGATGCGGGCAGCCACGGCGGCCGCAGTGCTGGCCGCCGGGCTGCTCAGCGCGTGCGGCAGCGAGGAGGCGCCACGGGCCCGGTCGACGCCGACCCCATCGCCCGTTCCCTCCGCCACCCTCAGCCGGACGCCGACGCCTGGTCCGACCGCGGCTCCGGCGCGGACCGGCACCGTGGTGATCACCGCTGGCAGCAGGTACGGCCCGATGCTGTACGACGCGAGCGGGCAGCCGATCTACCTGTTCGACAAGGAGACCGGTCCGACCCCGCGGTGCTACGCCGCCTGCGCCGAGGCCTGGCCGCCGGTCCTCACCACCGGACTCCCCCGGGCGCGCAAGGGCACCCGCGAGACCCTGCTCGGCACCACCAGGCGTGCCGACGGGAAGCTCCAGGTGACGTACGCCGGCCACCCGCTGTACTTCTACGCGCGGGAGGGCAAGTACCAGGTCACCTGCCACGACGTGACCGAGTACGGCGGTACCTGGTTGGTGGTGCGGCCTGACGGCCGGGCCGCGGCCGGCTGACCACGAAGTCTTGCGGACGTAAGGCTCAGGCGCCCTCGAACCACGGACTGCGCAGGTCGTAGAACGACGCCCCGTCCATCATCCAGCTGATCTCGGACTCGACCTCGGCCGGCGGCGGGTCGCCCTGCTCACCGGCCCGGGCAGCGTCCTCGCCGGTGAAGTACACGGTCTGGGTGAAGCCACCGTCGGCGGCGATCGCGAGCGTGCCGCCGATGACGTCCGGTCGGACCTCGGTCATGTCGCTGAACCCCTGCGCGAGAGCCTTCGCGCGGTCGGCGTCGTCGACCCGGCCGCGGATCACCTGGACGAAGGCCGCGTCGTCCGAGCCGCCACCGCGGATCTGGGTCACGTCGTCGCAGTCGGCGAACTCGATCGGACCGTCCATGAGCGCCCCGAACTCGCGCGAGAGCGCATCGGTCTCGGGCCTGCTCGAGTTGGCAGCGGCCGCTTCGGCCGAGGCGAACCGGACCACGGCCAGGAAGTCACCGTCGTCGGTCACGCCGAACGTGCCACCGAGATACCCGTCCGTCACGTCCTGGCTCCACTTGTCCGCGAACGCGCGCACCTCATCGGGGCGCGAGCACTTCGCCTGCATCACCTGGATGAACATCGCTTCACCTCTCTCGGTGCCGGAACGTCCGGCGATTGCGATCCTGCTCCCTTCCGCGCCGTACCGGAACCCTCGGCGGGTTACGGGCTGGTGACACGCGGGCTGCGGGCCGTCACAGGTCCGTAAGCAGAGTCCTACCCGCAGGAGCCGCGAACGCCCTAGCGTGGAGGCGTGGCGAAGATCCTTGTCGTCGACGACGACCACACCGTCCGCGAGGTCGCGGTCTCCTACCTGCGCGCCGGCGGTCACGAGGTGGCCGACGTCGACACCGGCGAAGCCGCTCTGAAGGCGATGCGCGAGGACCCGGCCGACCTGGTCGTCCTCGACCTGATGCTTCCCGGCATCGACGGCCTGGAGGTGTGCCGACGGCTGCGCGAGCAGCGCGACGTACCGGTCATCATGCTGACCGCACTGGGCAGCGAGGCCGACCGCGTGGTCGGCCTGGAACGCGGCGCGGACGACTACGTCACCAAGCCGTTCAGCCCCCGCGAGCTCGTCCTGCGTGTCGACTCGGTGCTCCGTCGCGCCGGCGAGCGCACCAAGCCGCACGGCGACGTCCTGGTGGACGGCGACCTGGTCGTCGACGAGGCCCAGCACGCCGCGACGCTGGCGGGGGCGACCCTGCCGCTGACCGTCCGCGAGTTCGACCTGCTCCGCTTCCTGATGGCCAATCCCGGCCGGGCGTTCTCCCGCGAGGAGCTCCTCCAGGAGGTGTGGGGCTGGTCGTTCGGCGACCACTCCACGGTGACCGTGCACGTGCGCCGACTGCGCGAGAAGGTCGAGGTCGACGCCACCCAACCGGTCCGCCTGGTGACGGTCTGGGGCGTCGGGTACCGCTGGGACGCGGCGCAGACTGCCGACGCGGCCGCCGCCGGCGCCCGGAGCGAGGCGTGACCAACGACCAGTTCCACGTCATCCTGATCGCCGCGGGCTGGACCGCCGCAGTCGGCGCGGCAGGCCTCGTCGTCAGCCGGGTGATCGCCGGCCGCTCGCTGCGCTGGCTGGTCGCGCTGGTCGCGCTGGTCGCCGTCGGCGGCGTGATCGCCGGTGTCCTCGGCACGGCCGATGCGATGTTCCTCTCCAGCCACGACCGGGGCGTGGTGCTGCTGGTCTGCCTGGTGGCCGGCCTGGTCGCCGTCTTCTTCTCGTTCGTGGTGAGCACCTCGGTGGTGCGCGGTTCGGACGCGTTGCGCGAGGACACCCGCCGGTTCGGCGAGACCGGGGAGTACGCCGCCTCGACAGCCGGGCCAGCCGAGCTCCAGGCGCTCTCCGCCGAGCTCGCCCGGACAGCTGACAGGCTGAGGGACTCCCGCGAACGCGAGGAGCTGCTCGAGACGTCGCGGCGCGAGCTCGTCGCCTGGGTCTCGCACGACCTGCGCAGCCCGCTGGCCGGCCTGCGCGCGATGACCGAGGCGCTCGAGGACGGCATGGCCGAGGACCCGAGCCGCTACCACCGGCAGATGCGCTCGGAGGTGGACCGGATGGTCCGCATGGTCGACGACCTCTTCGAGCTGTCCCGCATCCATGCCGGCGTCCTGCAGGTCTCCCTGCAGAACGTCGACCTCGGCGACATCGTCTCCGAGGCGATCGCCGGTGCCGACCCGGTCGCCCGGGCCGCCGGCGTACGACTCGGCGGCGCGGTCGAGCCGGGCGCGATGGTCAACGCCGACCCGGCCGGACTCTCGCGGGTGGTCGCCAATCTGGTCACGAACGCCATCCGGCACACCCCGGAGGACGGCGTCGTCTCCATCACCGGCCGGTTGGTGGACAATGCGGTCGAGCTCTCGGTCAGCGATGCCTGCGGCGGTATCCCGGACGAGGACCTGCACCGGGTCTTCGACGTGGCCTGGCGGGGCACCAGTGCCCGGACGCCGGAGGTCGACCAGCAGCACGGCACCGGGGCCGGCCTCGGGCTCGCGATCGTCAAGGGCATCGTCGAGGCGCACCACGGCATGGTCCAGGTGGTCAACGAGTCACCCGGCTGCCGCTTCCTGGTGCGGTTGCCCGCCTAGGGTCGAGGACCGGGACGGGGCAGCCCGTCGCCCGCCGGGTGCTCGGCTGCGCGTGGTTCCGCGAGATCGGCCGCGAGCCCGGGGCCAGCTGCTCGACGACGTGTTCGCCAGCTGTCGCTAGGCGATCGCGGTCGCCAGCACCCGGCGGAGCAGGTCGAAGGTCTCCACCGCGCGGACGCCCTCGTCGTGGAAGGACTTCAGCGCCGGGTCGTCGCCGGGATCGAGAGCGGCTGCCTCGGTCCACATCGCTCGCTCGACCTCACGCCAGTCGGTGCGCTCGACGACCGCGACCTCGGCGAAGCCGGCCTCAGCCAAGCCGCCGGCGAGGTCGGTGTTGCGGATCCGCTCCGGCACCCGCTCGTCGGCGCGCGCGACCGCCTCCCACCCGGTGAGCACCACCCGGCACCCGGGCACCAGGATGCGCCGGATCTCCCGGTACGCCGCAGGCGGGTCGGTCGGGAACTGGATCGCATCGACGACGATCACGCCGTCGGCGACCGCGTCCGGCAGCCCGGTCGCGACCAGGTCGCCGACCCGGAAGTCGGCCGGCACCGACCGCGCAGCCGCCAGACTGCGGGCAGCGTCGAGCGCGGTCGGCGCGAAGTCGATCCCGATGACCCGGGCGCCGGCGCGTGCCGCGAGCTCCAGGCCGTAGCCGCCACGTCCGCACGCGAGGTCGACCAACGTGCCGCCTGCCGGGAGCGCCAGGATCTGCTCGACCTCACCGACGGCGTCCCAGCTGAGCAGGCTGGTGGACAGCAGCTCCGGCGGAAGGCCGAGGTGCCGCTGCTGGATCGCGTCCGCGGCCGAGGCCACCCCCATGTCGGCGTACCACTGGTCGAAGTAGGCGGCGAGGTCGTCGTGCTCAGCAACCATGCCTGAAGTATCCACCGGTTCGATCGAGCTGGGGCGCCGTTGGTCCCCGGCGCTGGTGACCAGCGACCCTACTTCGCCCTCCTGGCACGGAGAAGGCTGAAGCGACCACCTCACACCGCGGGCCGGAGCAAGAACAGGAGCCAGGGTCGTGAACCCCACCCGCCCGATCGTCAT
>JBJMIP010000167.1:0-4924 GCA_045806825.1 Marmoricola sp. | reverse complement strand
CGCCACCACGGCGACCGGGAAGCCACCCCGGGGCTGATCGACTTCGCCGTCAACGTGTTCGACGGTCCCCGACCCGCGTGGCTGGACACGGCGCTCGCCGCCGCCGATGTCAGCCGCTACCCGGACGCCGCTCCGGCGACCGCCGCGATCGCCGAGCGGCACGGCCGCCACCTCGACGAGGTCCTCCCGACGGCCGGAGCAGCCGAGGCGTTCGGCCTGGTCGCGAGGTTGCGACGCTGGCGCCACCCGCTCGTCGTGCACCCGCAGTTCACCGAACCGGATGTCGCGCTCGCGGCGGCGGGCCACCGCCCGCACCACCTGGTGCTGCGGTCGACCGACGGGTTCGCGCTGGACCCGACCGCCGTCGGGTCCGACGCGGACCTGGTGGTGGTGGGCAATCCGACCAACCCGACCGGGGTCCGGCACCCGGCCGACGTGCTCCGCGCCCTGGTCGCGCCCGGACGTCTGGTCGTGGTCGACGAGGCCTTCCTCGACGACGGTGCGGAGTCGCTCGCCGTGGGTCCCCTGGACGGGCTGCTGGTGATCCGCAGCCTGACCAAGCTCTGGTCCATCCCTGGCGTCAGAGCGGGCTACCTGCTCGCCGGCGCCGAGCTGGTCGGCGAGCTCGCGGACCTGCAGACGCCGTGGTCGGTCTCGGCGGCAGCGAACGCGGCGCTGGTCGCCTGCAGCTCCGCGGAAGCAACCGCCGAGGCCGAGCGACGGGTCGCCCGGATCGCCGACGAACGGCAGTTTCTCCAGGCAGGCTTGGCGAAACTCGCGATCCCCTACGTCGCCGGCTCCACCGCGCCGTTCGTGCTCGCCCAGCCCGGGCCCGGGGTGCACGCAGCTCTGCGGGACGCCGGCTTCGCCGTCCGCCGGGCCGACACCTTCCCGGGCCTCGACCCGAGCTGGGTGCGTATCGCCGTGCGGAACCAGCAGGTGACAACGTCCCTGCTCGATGCCCTAGAGTGCATCCATCAGGCTCGAGGAAGCCGGTGGGAATCCGGCACAGTCGCGCTACTGTGACATCGCTTCGGCGGTGGAGTCAGACCCAACAGCCTGGTACTTCCACCAACACGGGACGCAGTAATCCCGAAGGAGGCCACTATGGCTATCGCCGTTCCCGCCGCGCCCACCGCTGAGATCCCGACGATCCCGCTGCGCGAGCTTCTTCCCTGGCTGTTGATGTTCGCGCTGCTCGCGCTGATCACGATCTTCTTCGTGAGCGCCGACCAGGGTGCGATCTCGATCCCGTCGGGCAACGCCATCCACGAGTGGGTCCACGACGGGCGCCACCTGATGGGTTACCCCTGCCACTGAGCGGGTCCTGACCTCGTAGGTCTCGACTGATCGCTCCTCCGTCGCTGCTCGACCGCCGGTCCCCCCGCTGGTCGAGCGCCGGTTCCCCGCTGCTCGACAGCCGGTACCACCGTTGGTCGAGCGCAGCCGAGACCTACCACCGCCGGTACCACCGCTGGTCGAGCGCAGCCGAGACCCCACCACCGCTCACCTGGCCACCGCTGGTCGAGCGCAGCCGAGACCCACCACCGCTCACTTGGCCACCGCTGGTCGAGCGCAGCCGAGACCCATCCGACACCCTTCCTCCTGTTGAACGGACCCCCATGTCTGCACGCAACTTCCTGATCCACGGCTTGATCGCCGGCCTCTTCGCCGGCTTCGCCGCCTTCCTCGTCGCCCACACCGTCGGTGAACCGCCGGTCGACGCCGCCATCGCCGTCGAGGAGTCGCACGCCCGGGCCGACGTCGGCCACCACCACGAGGAGGACGGCACCGTCGTCTCCCGCGAGAACCAGTCCACCTGGGGCCTGCTGACCGGCACCCTCGCCATCGGCACCGCGCTCGGCGGCCTCGTCGCTCTCGCCGCCGCCGGCGCCGTCGGGCGGATCGGTCGGCTGCGGCCGAGCCAGTCCACCGCCCTGGTCGCGGTGATCGGCTTCGTCGCGGTCGCCCTGGTGCCCTTCCTGAAGTACCCGGCATCCCCGCCGGCCGTCGGCAACCCGGACACGATCGGCGAACGGACCGGCCTGTTCTTCACGTTCCTCGCGATCTCGTTGGCGGCAGGCATCGCCAGCACGGTGCTGGCCTCGCGGCTGCTCCCCGGTCTGGGGACCTACCGGACCGTGCTCGCTGCTCTCACGGCGTACCTGGTTGTGGTCGTGGTCGCTGCTGAGCTGATGCCGACCGTCAACGAGCTCGGCAGCTTCCCGGCCCAGACGCTCTGGACGTTCCGACGAGCCTCGCTGACCACGCTCGTCACGCTCTGGGGGGCGATCGGGTTCGTCCTGGTCGGCCTGGTCGGTCGCGCGCACCAGCGCGCCGCGGTCGAGACCGCCCGTCGCGAGCTGGCGGCGTCCCTGTGATCCCCGCGCCATCGCAGACCGCACGCGCGGATGCCGCAGAGCGCCTCGCCGGGCTCGCCACTCCTGCCGGGGCGCTGGGGCGCCTGGGCGACCTCGGTGTCTGGCTCGCCGCCTGCCAGGGCCAGTGCCCGCCGGAGGTCCCGAACAACGTCCGCGCGGTGATCTTCGCCGGCGACCACGGCGTCGCTGCGCACGGCGTCTCCGCCTACCCCGCGGCTGTCACACCCGCCATGGTCCGCACCTTCGCCGCCGGTCGTGCCGGGGTGTCAGCGCTCGCGGCGGCCAACGGTGTCAACGTCCGTGTCCTCGACATCGCGGTCGACGACGACCTGGAGGGCATCGACCCCGAGGTCCAGCGGTTCAAGGTCCGTCGCTCGAGCGAGCCGCTGCACCTCGGCGATGCGCTCACCCTTGCCGAGACCGAGCAGGCGCTCGACGCGGGCGCGCTGATCGCAGCCGAGGAGATCGCCGCCGGCGCACAGCTGCTGATCAGCGGCGACATGGGGATCGGCAACACGACCCCGGCGACCGCGCTGATCGCCGCCAGCCTCGGGCTCCCGGCGGTCGAGCTGACCGGTCGCGGCACCGGTATCGACGACGCCTCGCTGGTCGCCAAGCAGGAGCTCATCCAGACCGCGCTCGACCGGGTGAAGGACGCTGACCTGGGTCCCGTCGAGACTCTCGCGGCTCTCGGCGGTGCCGACCTCGCGGCGTCCACCGGGTTCATGCTCGCCGCGGCGCGGGCGGGCGTCCCGGTCCTGCTCGACGGCGTGATCGCGGTCGCCTGCGCGGTGATGGCCGATCGGATCGAACCCGGCGCAGCTGCCTGGTTCGCCGCTGGTCACCGGTCGACCGAACCCGCCCAGAGCCTGGCGCTGGACAAGCTCGGCCTGGTGCCGTTGCTGGATCTGGGGATGCGCCTGGGCGAGGGCAGCGGCGCGGTCGCGGCGGTGCCGGTGGTACGTGCCGCGGCGGCGGTGCTCCGTGACGTGGCACTGCTCTCCGAGCTCGCGATCTGACCCGGGGACGACGTTGACGCGGGTCCTGGTCACCGGTGGGGTGCGGTCCGGGAAGTCCGCGCACGCCGAGGCACTGCTCGCCGACCGACCGACGGTGACCTATGTCGCCGCCGGGCCGGTCCCGGGACCCGATGACCCGGAGTGGGCGGCACGTGTGGCTGTTCACGCCGACCGTCGACCTGCGCACTGGACCACCCTCGAGTGCACCGAGGTCGGCAAGGTCCTCGGTGGCGAGAAGCCCTTCCTCCTCGACTGCCTGGGTACCTGGCTGACCGCGCAGCTCGACGACCTCGGCTGGGACGACGCCCACCTCGCCCCGCGGGTGGAGGCGCTCGTCGAGGCTGTCGCCGGCTGCAGCGACCTGGTCGTGGTCACCAACGAGGTCGGCGCCGGCGTGGTGCCCGAGCACCGCTCCGGCCGGTTGTTCCGTGACCACCTGGGTCTGGTGAACCAGCGCGTCGCGGCGGTCTGCGACGAGGTCCACCTGGTCGTCGCCGGCCGGGTCCTGGTGCTGTGAGCTCGCGCGCGGCCGGGCTGCTGCTCGGGTTCGCCGCGGACCAGCTGCTCGGCGATCCGACCCGCTTCCACCCGGTCGCCGGCTTCGGGCAGGCCGCGGCGGCCCTCGAGCAACGCCTGTACGCCGACCGGCGCGACCGCGGAGCGGCGTACTGGGTGGTGCTGGTGGGCACCGCCGCGGGCACCGGGGTCCTGGCTAACCGGGTGGGCCGGAACCGGCCCGCGCTCCGGACGGTCCTGACAGCAGCGAGTACCTGGGCTGTGCTCGGCGGCCGTTCGCTCGACCGCGAGGCCCTGCTCGTCGAGGAGCTGCTCGCCCTGGACCTGCCCGCCGCCCGGCAGCGGCTTACCCACCTCGTCGGACGGGACACCGCGCAGCTGGACGACTCCGGTGTCACCCGGGCAGTCGTGGAGTCGGTCGCCGAGAACACCTCGGACGCCGTCGTCGCCGCACTGGTGTGGGGTGGGATCGCCGGGATCCCCGGTCTGCTCTCCCACCGCGCCGCGAACACCCTGGACGCGATGGTCGGGCACCGGAGTCCTCGCTACGAACGGTTCGGCTGGGCGAGCGCGCGGGCCGACGACGTGCTGAACCTGCCCGGCTCGCGACTGTCGGCGCTGCTGGCGGTGGTCCTCGGGGACGACCCGCGAGCAGCGGTCTTCGCCTGGCGCCGGGACGCCGCCGGGCACCCCAGCCCCAACGCAGGTCCGGTCGAGGCGGCGTTCGCCGGGTCGCTCGGGATCCGCCTCGGAGGGCCCAACGTCTACGGCGACCGGGTCGAGCACCGGGCCGTGCTGGGCGCCGGACGACCGGCTGAGGCCCGGGACATCGCCCGGGCCCGCCGGTTGGCCCAACGCGTCGATGTCGGCGCGCTGCTGCTGGTCCTCGGCGTCGTCATCGTGTCCGAGCGAGGCGCCCGGCCAGGGTCGGCACCACGATCGCGGCAGCGACCGAGTGCAGTGCGATCAAGGTGGCGGCGGACCCGGCGCTGAACCCGGCGACCAGGT
>JBJMIP010000166.1:0-5127 GCA_045806825.1 Marmoricola sp. | reverse complement strand
TTCGCCGAGCTCACCATCTACACGACCTCGGCCTGCCTGATCGGGATGCCGTTCCGCTCCGAGCTCGACGGCCGCTTCGCCGAGTACTACCACGAGCTCGAGCGCGGCACCGATGCGCTGGCGTACGTCGACCCGTACATGAAGGGCGTCGAATCCTTCGAGATCCGCGACGCTGCCCGCCTCAAGCTCGTTGACCTGGTGCAGGCGATCATCGACAAGCGGCACGTGCGCGGCAAGGTCGCCCGCGAGGACCGCGACCTGCTCGACGTGCTGATCTCGCTGAAGAACGAGGACGGCAGCGAGCACTTCACGGCCGACCAGATCACCGGCATGTTCATCTCGATGATGTTCGCCGGGCACCACACCTCCTCGGGCACCGCCGCCTGGACGCTGATCGAGCTGCTCCGTCACCCCGACGCGATGGCGACGATCGTGGCCGAGCTCGACGAGCTGTACGCGGACGGATCGGAGGTGTCCTTCCAGGCGCTGCGCTCGATCCCGAACCTCGAGGCGACCCTCAAGGAGACCCTGCGACTGCACCCGCCGCTGATCCTGCTGCTCCGGGTCGCGCAGGAGGACTACGAGATCGGCGGCCACCTGCTGCCGGCCGGCACCATGGTCGGTGCCAGTCCGCGGGTCTCGAACCGGATCGCCGAGGACTTCCCGGACCCGGACGCGTTCGACCCGAGCCGCTACCTGGACCCGAACCAGGCCGACCTGCAGAACCGGTGGACCTGGATCCCGTTCGGTGCCGGCAAGCACCGCTGCGTCGGCAACGCCTTCGCGATGATGCAGCTCAAGGCGATCTTCTCGGTGCTGCTGCGTGACTACGAGTTCGAGATGACCCAGCCGTCGGAGTCCTACGCGGACGACACGTCGAAGATGGTGATCCAGCTCGCCAGCCCCGCGAAGGTGCGTTACCGCAGGCGGACGGTGGTTGAGGTGCTCCGGGCGGCGGTGGTTGAGGTGCGAGCGCCAGCGAGCCTCGAAACCCGAGCGCAGGAGCCTCGAAACCCGGCGACGGACGCGCAGTCGTGAGGGTCTCCGCCGACCTGGAGCTGTGCCAGGGACACCAGATGTGCCAGTTCGAGGCGCCTGACGTCTTCGGCCTGAACGAGGACGAGGACAAGGTCGTCCTGCTCGACGAGAACCCGCCCGAGGACCTGCGCCCGCAGGTCGTCCAGGCGGTCAAGTACTGCCCCGCTATGGCTCTCTCACTGGAGGACTGAACCAATGACCGATTTCACCCGTGCCGAGCTCGAGGAGTTCTGGGAGTCCTGGCTGGCCGTCAACCGTGAGGCCGAGCGCATCGGCGACTGGCGGATCATGGCGGAGCACTACGCCGTCGATGCGACCTACGGCTGGATGTACGCCCCCGACGAGCACTTCATGGCCGTCGGGCGTGACCAGATCCGCGACTGGGCCATCGGCATCGAGATGGACGGCCTGGACGGCTGGCACTACGACTACCAGGCCTCGCTGATCGACGAGAAGAAGGGCATGGTCGTCGGCTTCTGGAAGCAGAAGTCCGGCATCCTCGACGACAACGGCAAGGAGTTCGAGATCCTCGGCATCGGCGGTTCGTGGTTCGGCGTCGAGCGCCAGACCTCCGGACCGGACGAGGGCCAGCTCAAGTTCGCCTGGCAGCGCGACTGGTTCGACATGCCGTCGACCGCGCACACGTTCCTGGAGATCATCAAGGCGAACAAGGCGCCCGAGACGCTGCTCAAGCGGATGTCGGTCTCGGGCCTCGGCGTGCCCGGTCACTACACCTACGAGAACATCCCGTCCTCGGTGTGGCCGCCGCCGGTCGAGGCCGGCCAGTACCTCACCCAGACCCCGACGGAGGTTCAGCCGTGACCACCCCTGCCCCGCTCCAGCTGATCGACGGCAAGCTCACGCCGGCCAGCAACGGCGCGACCTACGCGATCCTCAACCCGCCGACCGGGGCTGAGATCGGCCAGGCGCCGGACAGCACCGCGGACGACGTCGAGGCGGCGATCGCGGCTGCCCGCCGCGCCTTCGACGAGACCGACTGGTCGACCAACCACGAGCTCAGGGTGCGCTGCATCCGCCAGCTGCAGAAGGCGCTGTACGACAACGCCGAGGACTTCAAGGCGCTCACCACTGCCGAGGTCGGCATGCCCGGCTTCATGATCGGTGCCGCCGGCTTCGACGGCCCGGTCGACGGGCTCACCTTCGTCGCCGACACCGCGGAGTCCTACGCCTGGGAGACGGACCTCGGCGTCGCCGCGCCGATGGGCATCCCGAGCCGGCGCACCGTACGCCGCGAGCCGGTCGGCGTGGTCGCCGCGATCACGCCGTGGAACGTGCCGACCCAGATCAACCTGGCCAAGGTCGCCCCGGCGCTCGCCGCCGGTTGCACGGTCGTGCTGAAGCCGGCGCCGGACACCCCGTGGCTCGCCTACGAGCTCGGTCGGCTCGCGGCTGAGCACACCGACCTCCCGCCGGGCGTCTTCAACGTGGTCGCGCCGCGGTCCAACGAGGTCGCCGCGGTGCTCACCACGGACCCACGGATCGACATGGTGTCGTTCACCGGCTCGACGCAGACGGGACGCGCGATCATGGCCGCGGCGGCACCGACCCTGAAGAAGGTCTTCCTCGAGCTCGGCGGCAAGTCGGCCGCGATCGCCCTCGACGACGCCGATGTCGCCTCGGTCGCCGGGGCCACCGCCTTCGCCGCCTGCATCCACGCGGGTCAGGGCTGCGCGATCACCACCCGCCTGGTGGTTCCCCGCGAGAAGTACGACGAGGCCGTCCAGGTCGCCGCCGCAACCATGGAGTCGATCGGGGCCAAGGACCCGACCGACCCGGGCACGATCTGCGGGCCGGTCATCTCGGCGGTCCAGCGCGACCGGGTCGAGGGCTACCTGAAGCTCGCGGTTGAGGAGGGCGGCACCTTCGCCACCGGCGGCAAGGTGGCCCAGATGGACGACGCGCTCCAGGGCGGCTACTGGATCGAGCCGACCGTGATCGCCGGCCTCGACAACTCCTCGCGCCTGGCGCAGGAGGAGATCTTCGGCCCGGTGCTGGTCGTCATCCCGCACGACGGGGACGACGACGCCGTCCGGATCGCCAACGACTCGGCGTACGGGCTGTCCGGGTCGGTCGACTCCGGCTCGCTCGAGCGCGCGAAGGCCGTGGCCGCGCGGATCCGCACCGGCACGCTGGCCGTCAACGGCGGGGTCTGGTTCAGCCCCGACGCGCCGTTCGGTGGCTACAAGCAGTCCGGGATCGGCCGGGAGATGGGCGTGGCCGGCTTCGAGGAGTACCTCGAGACCAAGACCATCGCCGAGCCGGCCTGACCCACGGTGGTTGAGGTGCGAGCGCGCTAGCGCGAGCCTCGAAACCAGCTGAGCAGCCTGCAGACACAACTACAGAGATTTCGAGGCCGGCGCTGGCGCGCCGGCACCTCAATCACCGAAAGAAGGACCCATGCGTTTCGAGAACAAGGTCGCGATCGTGACCGGAGCAGCCCAGGGCATCGGCGAGGCCTACGCGAAGGCGTTGGCCGCTGAAGGCGCCTCGGTCGTCGTCGCCGACCTCAACGAGGACTCCGGCAAGCAGGTCGTCGCCGCGATCGAGGAAGCCGGCGGCAAGGCGATCTTCGTCCGGACCGACGTCGCCGACGCTGCGTCGGCGACTGCGATGGCGGACGCCACCATGGCGGAGTACGGGCGGATCGACTGCCTGGTCAACAACGCCGCGATCTACGGCGAGATGGCGTTCGACCTGCTGATCACCGTCGACTGGGACTACTACAAGAAGTTCATGAGCGTGAACATGGACGGCTCGCTGGTCGTGACCCGCGCCGTCTACGGCCACATGGCGAAGGGCGGTGGCGGGTCGATCGTGAACCAGTCCTCGACCGCCGCCTGGCTCTACTCCGGCTTCTACGGTCTGGCGAAGGCGGCGACCAACAGCCTGACCCAACAGCTCGCCCACGAGCTCGGCGGCCAGAACATCCGGGTCAACGCGATCGCTCCCGGGCCGGTCGACACCCAGGCCACCCGCACCCAGGCCGGCAGCGCCGCGCACGACATCGTCAAGAACAGCCTGGCGATCAAGCGGATCGGTCAGCCCGAGGACATGGTCGGCGCCTGCCTGTTCCTGCTCTCCGACGAGTCCGCGTGGGTGACCGCGCAGATCATCGACGTCGACGGTGGTCAGGTGTTCCGGGCATGACCTCCTCTGACGCCTCGTCCCTCAGCTCCTCAGGGACCCGGAGAGTGGGATTCATCGGGCTGGGCAACATCGGCAAGCCGATGGCGCTCCGGCTGACCAAGTGGGAGGGCGGTCTGACCGTTTTCGACCTCGCGCCGGAACCGCTGGCGGAGCTCGAGGGTGCCGGTGCCACCGTTGCCGGTTCGGTGGCCGAGCTCGCTGCCGCGTGCGGCGTCATCTCGATCATGGTGAACACCGACGACCAGGTCCGGGACGTGATCGGCCAGGTCCTCGGCGCGGCCAAGCCGGGCACGGTGCTCGTGGTGCACTCGACGATCTCTCCGGACCTGCCGCCGCGTCTCGAGGACCTCGGCGGACGCCACGACCTGCTGGTCGTGGACGCCCCGGTCAGTGGCGGCGCGATGGGCGCAGCTGACGGGACCCTGGCGATCATGGTCGGTGGCAGCGATGCGGCGTTCGCCGCCGCCGAAGGACCGCTGCGGTTGATGGGCACCGAGGTGGTGCACTGCGGACCGATCGGCAACGGCACCGCGGCCAAGCTGGCCCGCAACCTGCTGCATTTCGTCGCG
This sequence comes from Marmoricola sp., assembly GCA_045806825.1. Taxonomy (GTDB): domain Bacteria; phylum Actinomycetota; class Actinomycetes; order Propionibacteriales; family Nocardioidaceae; genus Marmoricola. The sequence goes on along the minus strand of JBJMIP010000166.1, from coordinate 352 downwards.
TTCACCGCGACCGGCGAGGCGCTCCGTCTGGCCGAAGCGGCGGGCATCGACCTGCAGGCACTCGGACGAATCGTGCGGCACACCGACTCGATCACCGGCGGGCCCGGCGCGATCATGCACCGCGACACCACCCAGCCGATCCCGGAGGGCGACTTCTGGGCCACGATCTTCGAGCACGTCCGGTTGATCGGCGAGAAGGACCTGTCCCACGCCATCGAGCTGGCCGACCGGCTCGGCGTCGAGGTCCCGATGGCGCACTACGCACTCGACAACCTGGCGCGCGCGCTGGGTCTTCCGCAGGAGGACTGATGGGCAAGTTCGACGAGCTCCCCGAGATCCGCCGCAAGGGTCT
>JBJMIP010000165.1:0-7965 GCA_045806825.1 Marmoricola sp. | reverse complement strand
GCCCACAGTGGCAGCGTCGATCGGCTCGGGCAGCTCGCGCGCCTCCACCAGCCGCGCCGCCCGGCTGACTAGCACGGGGTGCATCGGGTCCTGCTCACCCAGGTGTGCGTCGATGCAGCGCAGGCACGCGGTCAGGCCCGGCTCGACGAACGGACCGAGCACCAGCTCTCCCTCGACCGCGCGCAGGAGCAGGAACGGTTTCCGCTCGCGCAGCAGCGGGTCGAGCGAGACCCGGTCCGGCTCGCCCGAGCACAGCAGCAGACTCACCGTCCGTGCCGGGCGGCGGGCGGCCCCGAGGCCGCTCGCGGCGAGCAGCGGGCCCGGATCGGTGCCGAGGTCGCCGATCACCTCCACAGCGGTGCGTCCTCGGTCGGTCAACCGTCCGCCCGCGGTGCGCGGGTGGCGCAGGTGCAGCGCTGCGGTCTCCCGCGGGGGCAGCCCCGGGTGGACCAGGGCGTCCCGGTCGCGCAGCGCAGGTTCAAGCCGGGCCATGACCCGCCGGCCGGAGTGGTCGGTCGGAACCTCACCTCGCACCAGGCCGGCGAGCGTGCGCCGAACCGCGGGTGAGTCCGGTATCTGCACGCGGTGTCGCGGCGAGAGCCCGATCTGAAGGACTCCGTCAGGGCGGGCGAGGACCGGGAGTCCGGGGGCGATCACAGGGCGTGCGTGCATGGCGGGGGACGCTAGGCGCTCCCGGCAGTCCGGTCTGAGCCTGATCCACAGCGCGTCGGTCCGGCCGCGTTCAACCGCCCCTGGGAACGCAAAACGGCGGGGCGCCCACCCGGAGGTAGGGCTCCCGCCGCCTTTGCAAGCTTTGGTGCACTAGGTCGGTGACGACCGGGGCATTTCTGCCTCAGGCGCGACCGAGGATGCGGTTCAGCTTGGTGCCGCAGACCGGGCAAGTCGCCTTGGCCATCTTGGTGCCCTTTTCGTTGACCTCGATGTGGCCCTCGGCCTCACGCTTTTCCTTGCACTTCACGCAGTAAAACTCGCCGCTCCAGCTCTCCGCCATGACGGCCTCCTTGATCCCTGTTGCTTTTGGTCGTCGCGGCGGGAGTCTTGGGGAAGACCCGCCGGGGTCCGTTGAGGACCGATTCGACCCTAGACCACATCTACGCGTAATCCACGCACCGGGGCACGCTTGCGTGAGCGTGTCCTGAGCGTGTCGCAGGTCCGAAATGTCCGTGTGAGATGCGTCGCGACCTTCCAGCGGGCGCCCCGAACGGCGGTAACCTCCGCGCATGTCGACCACGAGCGAGCCCCTGATCGATCTGCGCCTGGAGCGTCCGAGCCCCGGTGTGGCCCGGCTGGTGCTGGACAATCCGGCCCAGCGCAACGCGATGTCCGACGCCATGACCGAGTCCTGGGTCCGGGCGATCGACGAGCTCGCCGAGGACCGCGACGTGCGCGTCGTGGTGGTCACCGGTGAGGGCAGCGCGTTCTGCTCGGGCGGCAACCCGGCCTGGATCGCGGGGGAGCCGGACGCCGAGGTCGACTACCTGCGCACCCGGATGATGGCCTTCTACCGGGCCTGGCTCTCGATCCGGAAGCTGGAGGTCCCCACGATCGCGGCGGTCAACGGCCACGCCGTCGGAGCGGGCCTCTGCCTGGCCCTGGCCTGCGACATCCGGTACGCCGCGACGGGGGCCAAGATGTCGGCCCCGTTCGTGCGCCTCGGCATGCACCCGGGGATGGCAGCCACCTACCTGCTCCCGAACGCCGTCGGTGACGCTGCCGCCCGCGAGCTGCTGCTCACCGGTCGGGCCGTCGAGGGCGAGGAGGCGCTGCGGATCGGCCTGGTGAGCCAGGTCTTCGCCGCGGACGTGTTCGACGCCGAGATCCAGGCGATCGCCGAGCAGGTCGCCGGCACGGCTCCCATCCCGAGCCGGTACACCAAGGTCACGCTGCGCGACGGCGGCCACCGGGACTTCGAGAGCGCCGTCCAGTGGGAGGCGCTGGCCCAGCCGATCACGCTGGCCACCGCCGACCTCCAGGAGGGCGTGAGCGCTGCGCGGGAGAAGCGGGCTGCGGAGTTCAAGGGAGTCTGAGCACCCGGGCCGGGGTTTCGAGGCTCTTCCGCTCGTTCCTCGCTCCAGAGCACCTCAACCACCGGAGAAAGACCCCCGGCCGCCTTCTTCGAGTGCTTGCCTTCCCCTTGCGAACACTCTCCGAAAGATGACCGGAGGCCCTTTCTGGGCGTCACGCTAGGGGCGCGCTCCAAGCCCGGTCAATGCAGCAATCGGACAGATTCTCCACGGCCTGTGGAAAACCCTGTGGAAAACGTGTGGACATCCCCCGATGTGCTGTGGATCACGTTCTAGTACGAGAATCACACCCATGGCAGCCACCGACGAACCCTTCGAGGCAGGACCGGTCGCCGCACTGCGCCGCATCGCTTTCCTGCTCGAGCGCAGCCGGGCCGAGACGTACAAGGTGAAGGCGTTCCGGGCCGCTGCCGACGTGGTGCTTCCCCTGGATCCCGACGAGGTCGCCCAACGTGCTCGCGCAGGGACGCTGCGCGAGCTCCCGGGCATCGGTGCCTCGACGGCCGAGGTGATCGAGGCCGCGGTGCAGGGCCGTACGCCGGCCCGGCTGGCCAAGCTCGAGGCCGAGGTCGGCGGACCCCTGGTCCAGGGCGGGGAGAACGTCCGCACCGCCCTCAAGGGCGACCTGCACAGCCACAGCGACTGGTCCGACGGCGGCTCCCCGATCGAGGAGATGGCGTTCACCGCGATGGAGCTCGGGCACGAGTACCTGGTTCTGACGGACCACTCGCCGCGGCTCAAGGTCGCGAACGGTCTGTCGATCTCGCGACTGAACAAGCAGCTCGAGGTGGTCGAGGCGGTCAACGCGCACCTGCAGGCCTCGCTACCTGCGGAGGGTGCGCAGCAGCCGGCGCGACAGTTCACGCTGCTCCGCGGGATCGAGGTCGACATCCTGGACGACGGCTCGCTGGACCAGACCGACGAGATGCTCGCCAAGCTCGACGTGCGGGTCGCCTCGGTGCACTCCAAGCTCGCGATGGACAAGCACGCGATGACCCGCCGGATGGTGGCCGCGGTGCAGAACCCGTTCACCAACGTCCTCGGCCACTGCACCGGCCGGCTGGTGACGGGGAACCGCGGCACCCGCGCCCAGTCGGAGTTCGACGCCGAGAAGGTCTTCTCAGCGTGCCGCGAGTCCGGGGTCGCGGTCGAGATCAACGCGAGGCCCGAGCGGCGTGACCCGCCGACCAAGCTGCTCGAGCTCGCGATCGAGATGGGCTGCCTCTTCTCGATCGACTCCGACGCCCATGCTCCGGGTCAGCTCGACTTCCAGGCCTACGGGTGCGCGCGCGCCGAGGACCTCGGCCTGGACCCCGACCGGATCGTGAACACCTGGTCCAGAGACCGGTTGGTGTCGTGGGCTGAAAGCCGGATTCCGGGGTAGCCGGGCGGTACCGTCTCGCCATGAGGCCTGAGGTCGAGGTCCGGCGTTCCGCCAAGCGCACCAGAACCGTGTCGGCGTACCGCAAGGACGGCAAGGTGATCGTGATGATCCCTGCGCGGTTCACCCGGGCCGAAGAGGCCGAGTGGGTCGACACCATGCTCGGCAAGCTGGAGAAGAGCGGTCAGCGCGGCCGGCGTACGGACGAGCAGCTGATGAAGCGGGCCAAGGAGCTCTCCCGCGACTACCTGCACGGCAAGGCCGTGCCGGCCTCGGTCCGCTGGGTCGACAACATGAACAGCCGCTGGGGGTCCTGCACGACCGGTGAGCGCACCATCCGCCTCTCCGACCGCCTGCAGTCGATGCCGGTGTGGGTCGTCGATTACGTGCTGCTGCACGAGCTCGCCCACCTGCTCGAGCCGAACCACAATGCCCGCTTCTGGCACTGGGTCGACAAGTTCGAGAAGTCCGAGCGCGCCAAGGGTTACCTCGAGGGCGTCGCCGCCGCGGCGAACCTCGACCTCGACGCCTGCGACTAACGGTCTCGGCTGCGCTCGACCAGCGGGGCTCGGCAAGGTGGTCTCGGCTGCGCTCGACCGGAGGGGCTCGGCCCGGCACAGACGGCACCCGGTTGGTCTCGGCTGCGCTCGACCAGCGGGAGTCGGCTCCTCACAGACGGCACCACCGGTGGTCGAGCGCAGCCGAGACCTTCATCCGGACGGAGCCGAGAGACCTTCAGCCGAGCAGGCGTGCCCGGGCCAGCCGGATCAGGTCGACCATGTCCGGCTCGTCGGTCGGTAGGTCGGTCGCGTCGAACCAGCGCACGTCCAGCGACTCGTCGCTGACCACCGGCTCCGAGCTGGCGCCCAGCCGCGCGAGGAACCGCACGTCGAGGTGCCGGACCGGGCCGCGCGGGTTGCAGAAGTCGACGGTGTGCAGCGAGAGGTGCACTGGCTCCGGGTCGATGACCAGGTCCACCAGGCCGGACTCCTCGGTGGCCTCGCGCAGCGCCGCGCCGGCCAAGGTCTGGTCCTCGGGCTCGAGGTGACCGCCGAAGGCGAACCAGCGCTGCGCCTTGCCGTGCAGGTTCAGCAGCACCCGGGAGCCGTCGGCGTCGAGCACCAGGGCCCCGGCCGTCAGGTGGTCGGGGAAGCAGGGCTTCTCGAGCCCGTCGGGCTTGGTGCGCAGGTGCTCGACGTACTCGGCGCGCCAGGTCTCCTGGTCCGCGTCGGGCGCGGTCCAGCCCTCGAGGACGCGTAGCGCGTCCGCGTGCAGGTCGCTCATCAGGCCGGCGACCCCGGCTCCTCGGGAGCGTCCGGGTTCTCGTTCTCGAGCAGGTCGGCCAGCGCCTTGTCGAAGGCCGCGTCGTCGACGTCCGGCACCTCGCCGAGGTCCTCGCGGAAGCCCAGCGGGTCGTCCAGGTCCTCCGGGGTCGGCAGCAGGTCCGGGTGCGCCCAGACCGAGTCGCGCGCGTCCTGGCCCTGCCGGGTGCGCAGCGAGCCCCACAACGCCGAGGCGTCGCGCAGCCGCCGCGGCCGCAGCTCCAGGCCGACCAGCGCCGCGAACGTCTCCTCGGCCGGGCCACCGGCGGCGCGGCGTCGACGGATCGCCTCCTGCAGCTTGGCCGCGTTCGGCATCCGCTCGGCGGTAGCCAGGCCGACGACCTCGTCGACCCACCCCTCGACGAGTGCCAGCGTGGTCTCCAGCCGGATCAGCGCCGCGGTCTGGGAGGGCTGCTGCTTCGGCTCGAACAGTCCGCCGTTGATCGCCTCGGAGATCGCCTCCGGGTTGGTCGGGTCGAGCTGGCCGAGGGACTCCTCGATGCCGCTGATGTCGATGGTGACGCCGCGGCCGAAGTCCTCGACCGCCGCGATCAGGTGCTGGCGCAACCACGGGACGTGGGCGAACAGGCGTTGGTGCGCAGCCTCGCGCAGGGCGAGGTAGAGCAGGACGTCGTCCTCGGAGACGTCGAGACCCTTCGCGAACGCGGCCACGTTGTGCGGCACCAGCGCGGCCTTGCCGGCAGGGCCGAGGGGCAGGCCGATGTCGGACGCGGTCAGGACGTCTGCGGAAAGCTCGCCGAGCGCCTGGCCGACCTGCGACCCGAACATCGCGCCGCCGGCCTTGCCGATCATCCCGATCAGCGGGCCGGCCATGGCGCGCGCTTCCTCGGGCAGGGCGTTGCTCATCGCGCCCACGACGTGCTCGGCGACCGGCTCGACCAGCACCCGCCAGACGCAGGTGGTCTCCTCGATCCACTCCGCGCGGCTCCAGGCGGCGGTGGTGGTGATCCCCGAGGGCAGCGCGGTTGTCTCGTCGAGCCAGTGGTCGGCCAGCCGCAGGGCGTCGGCGACGCGCGTCTGCGCGTTGCGGTCCTGGCTCGGGTCGGGCTCGGCTGCCGCAGTACGCCGGGCGATGTCGGTGGCGAGCTGCCAGTTCACCGGCCCGTCGTAGGGCTGCATCAGGGACTGCATCTGGCCCATCAGGGCCGTCAGGTCGAGGTTGCTCAGGTCGGGCATGCCGCCACTCGCGCCGAGGGACGCGAACATCGACTCGAAGGGCGTGCCCTTGAACGGGTTCGGGGTGTTCTCGTCCGGCTCGTCAGGGGTGGGGCCGGGTTCGTTGCTCATGCCTCCAAGTTACCGGGCGCACCGGCACGGCCCTAGAGTCTGAGGTGTGACCTCAACGTCGACCGGAACCGGGAACGTCGTGCGCCTGCTCGACGTTCGCGACGCTCCGCTCGACGTGGCCGAGATCCTGGCTGCGGTTTCCGACCCGGCGGCCGGAGGCGTGAACCTGTTCGTCGGCGCCGTGCGCGACCACGACCACGGCCAGGGCGTGGTCCGGTTGGAGTACTCCGCGCACCCCACCGCGCTCGCCCGGCTCAACGAGGTGGCCGCCGAGGTGGCCGCCGAGTTCGACGCGATCGCACTGGCCGCGGTGCACCGGGTGGGCCTGCTCGACATCGGCGATCTGGCGGTCGTCTCGGCTGTCTCCGCCGCGCACCGCGACCAGGCCTTCGCGGCCTCACGGGCACTGATCGACCGGCTCAAGGAGCGGGTGCCGATCTGGAAGCACCAGGTCTTCACCGACGGCACCGAGGAGTGGGTCGGCTCCCCTAGCGGCTGACGGTGCCGGTGGTCTGGGGGAGCTACGCCTCCAGGTCGAAGTAGACCGGTTCGGAGAACGAGCGACCGGTGATGTCGATGACTCGGTCGGCGTACGCGACCTGCTTCTGGGCGTGGTTCAGCGCAGTGCTGAGCGCCGTGGTGGCCGCCACCTGGCGAGCCAGCAGCTCTCGTGCCCGAGCGGCCAGGTCGACGGGCATGCCGCCGAGCACGGCCGGCGGTCGCCACGGCTCGATCGGCGCCGTCTCCAGCCCGCGGAGCAGTCGCTCGATTGAGATCACCTCGAGCTCGAGGCGCTCGAGCTCGGCCTCCCAGACTGCGCGGGCCCGATCTCCCTGCATGGTCAGGCCGTCCTTGCGGGGCCCGCGACCGACTCGAGCGCGGCCTGGCGCCAGGTCTCGCAGAGGTCGGTGACCATGGTCAGGCACTCGTCGGTGATGGCCGCGTCCTTGTGGATGTTCGCCATCACGAGCTGGCGGTGCAGGAACCCGTAGAGGGCCGAGAGGTCGTAGCCGCCCTTGAACTGGTCGGCGCGGAGGCTGCTCTGCAGCTCCATCACGATGTCCTGGGCGTGCGTCAGCTGCCGGTGGGTCTCCTGGAGATCTCCACGCTGCTGGGCTTCGAGACCCCGTTGGATGTCGAGCACCAGTCGTTCGTAGAGCATCACCAGCAGCCGGGCGGGGCTGGCAGTCGCGACGGAAGCTTCCGTGTACGCCGCGCGTGCGTTGGTCATAAGGGTGCCTTCCTTAGCTTCCCGATGAGGATGAGGACGACATCGAGCTCAGCTGCTGCGTCAACCAGCTGGACTGGCTGTTCAGCTGTTGCAGGGCTGTCTCCATGGCGGTGAACTGCTTCGTGAGCGTGTCCTGGCGCAGTGCCAGGCGGGTGTCCCAGTCGTCGATGCTGTCCTGAATCTCCTTGATGTTGCTGTTGCGGCCGTTGATCGATCGGGTGATGCTTCCGTCCACCGAGTCGCTGGCCGCCTTGGCGACGACCTGGACGCGGGCGGCGAACCCCTTCGGGACGCCGGAGATGAACGTGGCGGAGACCGCGCTCGGGTCTGCCGTGTACGCCGAGGTGAAGGTGTCGGCGTCGAAGACGAGCTTGCCGTAGCGGTCGAGCTGGATGCCGACGCCGGCCATCGAGCTGCCGTCGCTCGGGTAGATGCTGTCGAGCAGGCTGTTGCGCAGCGAGCGGACCGAGTTGTCGGTGGACAGCGGGCCCGAGGTCTTCGTGGTGCTGTTGTACGCCGTCAGCGAGTCGATCTTGGTGAGCGCGGCGTTGATCGAGTCGACGATGCCCTTGACCGTCTTGGTCATCGCGGCGGTGTCCTGGGTGACGTCGAGGTCGACGGCGGTGCCGTCCGCGACCGTGCTGCCCAGGCTGATCGTCAGGCCGTTGGCGACCGAGG
>JBJMIP010000164.1:0-10475 GCA_045806825.1 Marmoricola sp. | reverse complement strand
TTCAGGCCGGTCGCCGCGGCCCGGTCGACGTGGTCGAGCAGCGTGCTGATCCCGGCCGGCGGCAGCTCGCGGTAGGCGACGTGGGAGGTCGCGCTGAACGCCTCGCGCACGAGATCCCCGCCCGGTCCGGTGTGGCAGCGGTCCAGCGGGATCCTGGAGCACCCGGCGTAGGCGCGCATCGCGCCGGCGTAGGTGCGCGGCGTGGTGGTGTGCGTCGACGGCTTCGGGCAGTGCGCGAGCAGCCCGCTCAGGTCCGGTGCTCCGGGTCCGGTCCAGCTGCCTGCCACCACGATCGTCGGCCCCGCTGGGTGGGCGGCGCCGCCGAGCACTTTCAGCGTCGACCAGAGCCGGGCGTCGCTCGTCGGACCCCAGGACTGCCACGCCTCGATCACCTGCGGGGCCGCCGAGATCGGCCAGGACAGGTAGAAGGTCCTCAGCGAGATGGCGGGCATCGCGCGCATCCGGAGCGAGGTGACCACGCCGAGGTGACCACCGCCCCCGCCGCGCAGGGCCCACAGCAGGTCAGGGTCGTTGCCCGCGTCGACCCGACGGACCCGGCCGTCGGCGGTGACGACCCGCAGCCCGGTGACCGAGTCGCAGGTGAGCCCCCAGACCCGGGAGAGCACCCCGACCCCGCCCCCGAGCGCGAGCCCTCCGAGACCGACGGTGGCGCACGACCCGCCGGCGATCGCCAGGCCCCGGTCGGACAACGCGGCGTAGACGGAGGCGAGCGAGCTCCCGGCGCCGATCGTCGCGGTGTTCCCGAAGCGCTGGAGACCGGTCAGCCGACGGCAGTCGATCACCAGCCGGTCGGCGCCCGCCGACCACCCCGGGTAGCTGTGCCCGCCGGAGCGGATCGCCACCGGGAGGCTGTGGTCCTGGGCGAATTTGAACGCCGTCGCGACGTCGCCTGCGTTCGCGACCGTGAGCACGGCGAGCGGCCGGGCCCCGTCGTAGCGGGGGTTCTCGGTCAGCCGTACCTGGTCGTAGGTCGCCGAACCCGGTCGCGCCAGGGTGCCCTCGACGTGGTTCGCGAGCTGCGACCACGTCGGCGCGGGGGACCCGGTCCGGCTGGTCGACGGGACCGGAGGGGCAGACGTCGTGGGCGTCGTCGAGGGTTGGTCCGGACTCTGGTCAGCACACCCGGTGGACGCCGCGAGCGCGCCGACGCCGAGCAGCAGCACCTCTCGCCTGGTGAGCGTCATCCGACCGTCCCTCTCCCTGGGAGGACCACTCCGGGCCCCGTCGAAGACTAGGACGCGCGAGCGGGGTGAAAGGTTGGCTGCGACGTTGTTACTCGCGGGTTCTACGATGAACCCATGGAGCGCACGATCTACGACGACGACCACGAAGCCTTCCGTTCCTCCGTCAAGGAATTCCTCGACCGCGAGGTGGTCCCGCACGTCGAGGAGCACGCCGAGTCCCACGCGTTGCCGCGCGAGTTCTGGCTCGCCGCGGGCAAGCAGGGCTTCCTCGGCCTGGAGATCCCCGAGGAGTACGGCGGTGCCGAGGCCGGTGACTACCGGTTCAACGCGGTGCTGACCGAGGAGATGGCCAAGGTCAACATGGCACTGGCCTCCTGCGTCGGCATCCATGCCGACATCGTGGCGCCGTACCTGGTGCACCTGACCAACGACGAGCAGCGCAAGCGCTGGCTGCCGGCGTACGCCGCGGGCGAGATCCTCGGCGCCATCGGCATGACCGAGCCGAGCGTCGGCTCCGACCTCGCCAATCTGAAGACGACCGCGGTCAAGGACGGCGACGACTGGGTCATCAACGGTTCCAAGACCTTCATCACCAACGGCTACAGCGCCAACCTGGTCGTCGTGGCCGCCCGCACGGCGCCGGAGAAGAAGGCCAAGGGCATCTCCCTCTTCGGGGTCGACACCAGCAAGGAAGGGTTCTCGCTGGGCCGCAAGCTCGACAAGGTCGGCCAGCCCGAGTCCGACACCGCCGAGCTCTCCTTCGTCGACGTCCGGGTCAGCAACGACGACCTGATCGGTCCGCTGGACACGGGCTTCATCTCGATGATGCAGTTCCTGCCGCAGGAGCGCGTCAACTGCGCCGTGGCCAACATCGCGCACGCCAAGCAGATCCTGCTGGAGACGATCCAGTACGCCCACGACCGCAAGGCGTTCGGGCAGTCGATCGGCAACTTCCAGTGGAACAAATTCCTGCTGGCCGAGCAGGTCACCAAGATCGAGGTCACCGAGTCCTGGCTCGACCAGTGCGTGCTCGCGCACACGCAGGGCAAGCTCTCGGTCACCGACGCGGCCAAGGCCAAGTACTGGACCTCGCAGGTGCAGAACGAGGTCATCGACCACTGCGTGCAGATCCACGGCGGCTACGGGTACATGAACGAGTACCGGGTCGCGCGTGCCTGGCGGGACGCCCGGGTCACCAAGATCTGGGCAGGCTCGAACGAGATCATGAAGGAGCTCATCGGCCGCGACCTCGGCTTCTAAGGAGCCGATGACCCAGCGGATGTTCGTGGCGGCCGTGCCGCCGGAGCACGTCGTCTCCGAGCTCGACGACTTCCTGGCGGTACGCCGCGAGGCGGACCGGGGCCTGCGCTGGACTTTGCCTGAGCAGTGGCACCTGACCTTGGCGTTCCTGCCGGAGGTTCCGGACCGCCGCTACGACGACCTGTGCGCGCGGCTGGAGCGAGCGGCGCGGAAGCGCTCTGCGATGACGGCGACCGTCGTCGGCGGCGGAGCCTTCCCGGACGCTGCACGCGCCCGGGTGCTCTGGGCCGGGGTCGCCGTCAGCGACCCGGTCGGGCTCGACCGGCTGGCGACCGGCTGCCGCGCGGCAGCGACGAAGGCCGGGGTCGCGGTGCCGGGCGAACGGTTCCGGCCGCACCTCACGCTGGCGCGCTCGGGTCGGCCCTTCGAGGCGACCCGCTGGCTGCGGGTGCTGGAGGCCTTCCAGGGCGTCGACCACCCGCTCGAGGAGGTCTGCCTGATCGCGTCACACCTCGGTGAGGGAGCGCGCGGACGGCCACGTTACGAGCTGCTCGAGCGGTTCGCCCTGGGCGATTTACGAGGTCAGCCAGGGCCGAAACCCGAACTAGACCAGTGACCTGAACGCCGTAACCGGGGCACCATCAGTGTCGTCACGCCCCTCCGGTTCACAGCCGCCCCGCACTCCGGAGTCCGGCAGATCACACGTTTCCCGCCTGTGAGCAGGGCTTTCCTGCTTTCCGCATCTTCACACCGGGATTTTCGCTTCGGTACCGGCGGGTTCCGGTCCGGCCCTCCGAGGGCGTAGCGACCCCTGCAGAGCAAATGCGATTTAACGGACTCCGTTGACGAGCTCGCCCCGACGGCGGAAATATTCGCTCGCTTCCGTCAACGGGCGGAGCAGGGGGAAAACCGTGGGGGTTATCCGCATGTCTCAGCACTCCGCAGGAACGCGTCGCACTCGATTCGCTCGCGTCCGCAAGCTCGCTCTCGTCGGCGTCGTCGCCGGCGCTCTCAGCTTCGCCTCTCCGTCCTTCGCGGCGGTGGTCGGCGCGATCATCCAGATCCCGGGCGCCAGCGCCCCGTCCAACCTGACCGTCGGTGTCGACGACACCCTCGGTCTGCCGAACGCGGTCGTCGACGCCTCGAGCCTCAACACCAGCTCGGTCACCTTGGACAACCTCCTCGGGCTGACGAACATCAACGGCGGCCTGACCCAGACCACCACGACGCTGCAGCAGCTGCTGAGCGGCTTGCAGACCGGGGCCGCGATCGCTGCGCCCGTGGTGCAGGCGACGGCGACCGATGCTGTGGCCACCGCAATCACCAACCTGCAGGCGCGAGCCCAGGACACGGCAGCCGAGGCGCTGGCCCTCGACCCGAACGCCGTGAACGACGCGACCACCGGGGTCATCGCCGACCTCGAGGGCCAGGCGACCAGCGAGGTCGCCGGCCTGCTCCCGTTGGCACTGACCAGCGGCCTCCAGGTCGTGCAGAACATCGTCTCCCCCGTCTGCTCGCTGACCGCGATCCCCTCCAGCTTCCTGCCCGGCATCGGCGTTGACACCACGCGCCTGTACACCGCCGTCGCGCCGGTCATCCAGCAGACCGACGTGGCGACCAACCAGCTTCTGCGTGACACCTACAGCCAGGTCTACGACAACACGCTCGCGTCGGTGAACAACATCCCGACCGCCGGCCCGATCCTGTCGGCGCTGCTGCTCCTGCTGAAGTACAACTGGACCACCAGCTACACACCGCCGGGCTCCACGACCCCGGTCGTCACGACGACCAAGGCGCTGATGAACGTCCCGACCCCGATCGACGTCGACCACGACGGCCTCTTCGACCTCTGCGGCACCACCAGCTTCGCGCTGACCGGTTCCGGTTCGTCGATCTCGGGCATCAAGCTGACCCAGACGATCACCAAGATGCCGCTGGCGAAGCCGGTCCTCCCGGTGGACATCGACGGCGGGCTGCTCAACGTCATCAACGTCGGCTACAACTCCACCGAGTCGAGCGTGCCGATCGTGTACACCGGCTCGGCCACCCTGGACACTTCGACCGGCGGTCGGTTGTCCTACGACGGCACCTACGCCGTCAACCGCGGCACGAACCTGACCATCCCGCCCGCATCGCTGAGCTCGCTGGCGCTTTCGCCCGGCGTGGTCCTGCCGACCTTCCCGCCGCTGCTGACTCCGGCTCCCAAGCCGATCATCACGCAGAAGTTCTGTATCGGTGGCTGCGCCGCCATCATGGGCGCCTACCGTCACGAGAACGTGCCGACCTCGACCCACGTCGACACCCCGCTCGCCTCGCTGAACGCGATCGACGTGAACTACACGGGCTCCGAGTCCTCCGACTCGTTCGGCTACCGGTTCAACATCGGGGCAGCGTCGTCGAACATCGGCGTGAGCACCCTGGTCGGCGGCGACCGGCCTGCGGTCGGCACCGCGCCGGCACGGGTGTTCTCGGCTCCGACCGCGGCCCGTTCGTGCTTCGGTGCGCTCACCTGCTCGCCGTACGCGCTTACCGGTGACACCAACGTCGCCGGTTTCACCGCCTCCGCCCCGACCTCGCTCGACCAGGACATCTACCTGGCCTCTGCGAACACCCAGAACGTCTGCACCGGCGTGGGCGCGCTGAACCAGGTCGTCCGGATCAACGACAGCTCTCAGTTCTACACGGGGGCGAAGAAGGGCGCTGCCGGCGTCGGCACCGGGCACCTGGCGATCGACACCGGTGGCAAGCCGATCGACGGTTGCACGGGCCTCGGCTCGCTGGGTGTGCTGGGTGGCGGCACGCAGCTCACGCTGCCCACCGGCTTCACGGCCAACAACCGCGCTGCGACGTACCACCAGTCGGGCCTGGGCCAGCCGATCCCGGACACCAAGACCGGGAGCGCGACCTGCCCGACGGGAACCGTCGCGGACTACTCCCTGGTGCTCGCCACGGCGCACCTGCAGCCTGTGATCTGCCCGACCCCGGTGACGCCTGGCACGGTGACGATCAATGGCTCGCCGGTCATCGACAACACCATCACCGCTGCCACGTCCGGCTGGGGGCCGGGTGCTCCGAACGCCCCGACCTTCACCTACCAGTGGAACAAGTGCGCGGCTGACGGCTCGAACTGCCAGCCGATCGCGGGTGCGACGAGCAGCAGCTACACGCTCCAGTACGGCCCGGAGGTGGCGCCGCCGCCGACCGACCCGTCCTCGGACTACCACCACAAGTTCACCGTCACGGTGAAGGGCACCAACCTCGACAGCAACGAGTCGGTGACCTCGGCACCCACGCCGCTGGTCGAGCTGCCTCCGCCGCCGCTGAACACGGTGCTCCCGACCCTGGGTACCAACCGGAAGGTCGGTGTGGCCACGACCCTGGCCACGATCGGCACCTGGAACCCCGGCGCGACCAGCTACCTCTACCGCTGGCAGTCCTGCATGGACGCAGCCGGCATGATCTGCTCGGACATTTCCGGTGCGACCGGTTCGGCCACCAACGCCGCGGGTGTCAGCTTCACACTGACCCCTGCCCAGAAGGCGCTGTACATCCGGGTCGGAGTGAAGGGCAAGAACCACGGTGGCATCAGCCCCGAGGTCTTCACGGCCACCGGCTACGTCCCGGGGGACCCGGTCAACACCTCGCCGCCGGGGATCAAGAACGGCCCGGCGAACGCGGTCAACGGTCCGGTGGCGACCGGTGACAACCTTGCCGCCACGCCCGGAACGTGGACCGACACGAACTCGGCCTTCACCTACCAGTGGCTGCGGTGCGATGCCTCGGGCAACGCCTGTTCCCCGATCGGCGGCGCCACCTCTGTCGGGTACACGGTGAACCACCCGAACGACGACGGGCACACCCTGCGCGTCGCGGTCGGCGCGCACGGCCTGAACGGCGACACCACCGCCACCAGCGGTGCGACCGGCGTGGTCATCTTCAACGACCTGTCGGCGAAGCCGGCGAAGGACGTCGTCGACGGCACGGTCAACGCGACCGTGGCCAGTGACCACGGCACCGCCTACATCGGCGGCAGCTTCGACACCGCAGGCCCGTCGGTCTCAGGTGGCGGCAAGGTCGGTGGCGGGTCCGCCGCCTCGGGCAAGGCGATCGACCACCAGGCCCAGGTTCGGGGCGGTGTCGTCAAGGCCGTTGCTCCGGACGGCATCGGTGGCTACTTCCTCGGCGGCAGCTTCGACCACGTGGCCGGCGCACCGGACCCCTGCCCGGGTGTCGCGCACATCCAGGCGAACGGTTCGCTGGACCCGACCTACTGCAAGGCCGGCCTGGTCGGCGCCGTCAACGCGGTCGACTTCCACGTCGCCCGCGGCGTGCTCGCGGTCGGTGGGTCGTTCACCCTCGCAGGACACAGCAACCTGGTGTTCCTCGACAACCTCGGGGCAGCGTCCTTCGGCCCCGACGGTGACCCGAATGGTGCGGTCAACGCCATCGCGGACGACTCGGTCGAGGCGACGGGCGTGCGGTTCTACGTCGGTGGCGACTTCACGGCGATCGGCGCCGGCGCGTCGTACGTCTCGAACCACCTGGCGGCTTACGAGATCTCCGGTTCTGGTCCGCTCACGGTGACGCGTCCGACCTACGCCATGTCGGTCTCCTGCGCCGGTACGGCCAACGGCTGTGCGAGCCCGGCTTCCGCGACGGTCCTCGCACTGACCTACGTCCGCTCCCACTACCCCGGCGCGTTCCTGGGCTCGATCCAGCTGGTCGCTCCGTCGGACGTCTCGTCACTGCTGATCGGTGGCACCTTCGACCGGCTCGCGGTGCAGACGAGCGCCACGAACACGGCCCTGGCCGCCGCTGTGACCCGTGGCAACGCTGCCGCGATCACGCTCGGAGCGACGCCGACGGTGACCTCGACGAACGGCACGTGGAACCCGAACGCGAACAACACGGTCCGCACGATCGCGGTGCCGCGTCAGATCGCGGTCGACAGTTCCGGCAACGTGCCCGGCCCGACGGTGGCCAACGTGGCGACCAGCGTGCCGGTCTACCTCGGCGGTGACTTCACCTCGATCGGTAGCGCTGCCAACGCACAGGCTGTCTCCAAGGCGGGCGAGTTCGCCTTCGGCAACACGTCCGGATGCGCCAGCTGCCAGCCCAACTCGGCGAAGGGCGTTCAGGCGAACGCATCGCCGTCCACCACCTGGACGCCGTCCTTCAACGGGTCCGTCCGGTCGCTCTCGGTCGACCGCGCGGACGGAACCGGCACGGTCTACGCCGCAGGTGACTTCACCACGGTCGGCACATCGGTCCGGCACCGCCTCGCGGCTCTCGGCATCGCTGGTGCTGCGGCGCCGACGCTGGGTACCTGGGACCCGAACGCGGGCAACTCGGTGAACAGCATCGTGGCCAACGGTGGCGGGGTGTTCGTCGGAGGCACGTTCAAGGTCCTCGGCGGCGTCACCCGTAACAACCTGGCCGAGCTCGAACCGAACACAGGCGTGACCGGCTGGAACCCGGGCAGCGACGGCGTGGTCAACGCGCTGGCGGTCCTCGGTGGGAAGGTCTACGTCGGTGGATCGTTCGCCAACGTCGGTGGCGCTGCACGCCAGAACCTGGCGGCCGTCGACGGGTCGACCGGTGTGCTCACCGGCTGGAACCCGGGTGCCAGCGGCGCGGTGAACGCGATCGACACGCAGAGCAACGTCGTCTACGTCGGTGGCCAGTTCGGCACCCTCGCCGGCGCGGCGCGATCCAACCTGGGTGGCGTGAACACCGACGGCACCGTGCTGGCCGGGTGGACGCCGAACCCGGACGGAACGGTCTACGTCGTCCGGGCCACGGGTGGCACCGACATATACGTCGGTGGTGCCTTCGCCAACATCGGTGGGCAGTCGCGCAACAACGCGGCCGCGATCTCCACCGACGGCAACGCCACGCCGTACAACCCGAATGCCGACGGCGCGGTTCGCGCCATCGTGGTCAACCTCGGTGACGTCTACCTCGGCGGCGACTTCGCCAACGTCGGCGGTCAGGCTCGCAGCCACGTGGCTCGTACCGATGTCGTCACCGGCGCGGTCAGCAGCTGGAACCCGAGCGTGGACGGTGTGGTCAACGCGCTGTACCTCGTCGGAAGCCAGCTGTTCGTGGGCGGACAGTTCAGCAACGCCGGCGGCGCCGCTCGCGGCAACCTGGCAGCGCTGGACACCGGTAGCGACAGTGCGCTGCCGTTCAACCCGGCGCCGAACGGCACCATCAAGGCGATCACCCGGACCACTGGTGGTTCGCTTGCAGTGGGCGGTGCCTTCTCGGTCATCGCCGATCAGATCGCCGCGGCCGTGGGCTTCTTCGGAGGCTGATCAAGCGCCATGGTCATGACAACCCGACCGGGTCCGCCGAGGTGGCGGACCCGGTCGGGTTGTTCAATTGCGGGATGGCCCCGATGAGCGGATCGCACCGAGGACCGGAGACGCGCCGGTCGCGGTACGTCGCGGACTGGGTCGACCGACGCGCGGACCGGCTCGCGCAGCGTGATGCCGAGGACCGGGCGGCCGGACGGGCCGAGCGGGTCCCGGCGCCGAGGCTCAAGCCGCGCCGACCCACCTCGAGCGGACCCCGCTGGTACTCGACCGGCCGCGGCCAGCTCCTGCTCGGGGGCGGTGCCGTTCTGCTCGCGGTGCTGCTGCGGATCCTCGTGCCCGGCGGCGACGACGACCCGGGCGCGCCACTCGGTGCCGGCCTCCCGCACTTCGGCGCGGACTGGACGGCGGCGGGCGGGGCGAGGTACCGGATCACCGTGACCCCGCTGGCGTCGTTGAGCTCGAAGGCCAGCGACGGGGGCTGCGTCAGGGCCCCCGCGGACGGCTTCGTGAACGCGCGCTTCGGCGTGCGCATCGAGAACCTCGGCACCGGCAGCGTGCCGGTGCCGAAGGTCGATTTCGGGGCGAACCTGGACGCGAGCGGTTCGGCCGACCCGACCCTCGCCGACCTGCCGACCTCGCGCTCCAACGTCGCCCTGACGCCGGCGGCGGACGGTGCCAGGTGCGCCCAGGCCTCGTCACTGCGCCCGGGCGGACGCTCGGAGCTGAAGCCGGGCGGCATCCTGGACCTGGTCGGGACCGTCGGCGGGATCTCGATCCCGGTCGAGCCCGGGGTCGCGGTCATCGTCCGCTACACCACCACCGACGGGACCCAGGAGCTGCTGGCGCCGTTCCCCGCGTTCCCCGTCGGTTCCTGAAGGACGCGCTCCTAGCGGGCGGCGTAGCGGGCGAGCGCCTCGCGACGCTCCTCGTCGTGGTCGACGACCGGCTTGGGGTAGTCGCCCTCGTAACCGAGCTCGTGCTTCCACGGCTCGTGGGCCGCGCTCCCGGGCAGGTGCGCCAGCTCGGGGATCCAGCGGCGCACGTAGTCGCCCTGCGGGTCGAACTTCTTGCCCTGGGTGATCGGGTTGAAGACCCGGAAGTAGGGCGAGGCATCGGTCCCGGTGCCGGCGACCCACTGCCAGCCGTGGTTGTTCGAGGCGAGGTCGCCGTCCACGAGCAGCTCGAGGAAGTGCCGCGCCCCGGTCGGCCACCAAGCGTGCAGGTCCTTGGTCAGGAAGCTGGCCGTGATCATCCGGACGCGGTTGTGCATCCAGCCCTCGTGACGCAGCTGCCGCATCCCGGCGTCGACGATCGGGTAGCCGGTCCGGCCCTCGCGCCAGGCGTCGAGGGCGTCGCCCGGGTCGTCGTACGCGATGCTCAACCGGCGCAGGTCGGTCCAGGCCGAGCCCGGGTGGTTCCAGAGCACGTCGGCGTAGAAGTCGCGCCAGGCCAGCTCGGTGGCGTACCGGTGGGCGCCCTGGCCCCCGTCGAGCTCGGCGAGCAGCTGGCGCGGGTGCACCGCGCCGACCTTCAGGTACGGCGACATCCGGGACGTGCGGTCGGCGGCCGGCAGGTCGCGCGCCTCGTCGTAGTCAGCCACGTCGGCGTCGAGGAACTCCCGCCACCGGCGCAGGGCGGCGTCCTCCCCGGCTTCCGGCATGCCGGCCGGCGCGTGCTGCAACGCGTCCTG
>JBJMIP010000163.1:0-3922 GCA_045806825.1 Marmoricola sp. | reverse complement strand
AGCCAGCGCACGTGTCCTTGTGGGTCCGAACGACGGAAGCGGCACGATGATCGCGCGGGTGCTGACGGCCGTCTCCTGGTTCGTCGGCGTCCTCGCCACCGCCGCCTCGCTGGTCCTGCTGGTCATGGGCATCGGCAACCACACCCCTGGTGACACCTTCGTCCTCGGTGGCGCAGGTGGATTCGCGTTCGCGTTCTCCGGGTTGGCGTTCGGCACCGTCGGCGCGCTCGTGGCACGGCGGATGCCGAGCAACAAGGTCGGCTGGGTGTTCTGCGGCATCGGGCTCGCCCTCTCGCTCGGCAACGGGGTCTACCAGTACGCCGACCAGGTGCTCTACGGCTCGGCGACCGGACTGCACGGCGGAACGGCGGCGGCGGTGTTGCAGAACGCGCTCGTGCCGCCGGTCTTCGGGCTGCTGGCGGTGGCGCTGATGATCTTTCCCGACGGCCACCTGCCTTCGCGGAGCTGGTGGCCCGGCGTCGTCGCAGCGCTGCTCGGTGGAGCGTTCACCCTCGTCGGCTACACACTCCGCCCGGGAAAGCTCGATTCTCCGTTCGAAAGCGTCCAGAACCCCTTCGGGATCCCCGGCACCTTCGGCCTGTGGAACAACCTCTCCTCCTTCGGGTGGCCGATCATGGCCATCGGCTCGCTGGTCGCTGCCGGGGTGATGCGCAGCCGTCTGAAGGCGGCAGGCGGCCTGGAGCGGCTCCAGCTGAAGTGGGTCGCGTTCGCCGCCTCGGTCGCCGGGATCCTGCTCGCCGCCAACGTGCTCACGTTCTTCTGGCTGGGCGACGGCGGGGCTCTGAACCTGGTCCGCATCGGTGCGCTCGGCGTCGCCTTCTCGGTGATCCCGGTCGCTGCCGGCGTTGCGATCCTGCGCTACCGCCTCTACGACATCGACGTCGTGATCAACCGGACCCTCGTCTACGCAGCACTGACCGCGACGCTCGCCGGTGTCTACGTCGGCAGCATCCTCCTGCTGCAGCTGGCGCTGAGCACCTTCACGGCCGGTTCCGGGCTTTCCGTCGCCGCGTCGACCCTGGCCACGGCTGCCCTGGTCCGCCCGGCCCGAGCGCGGATCCAGGAAATCGTCGACCGTCGGTTCTTCCGCCGCAAGTACGACGCCGCGCGCACCCTCGAACGTTTCGGGAGCCACCTGAGGAACCAGGTCGACCTGACGGGGATCGGTACCGAGCTCGTTGCCGTCGTCAACCAGACGGTCCAACCCAGCCACCTCACTCTTTGGCTGCGTCCTACGGAGCCCTCCCGGTGACGGCGCGGACGGCGCGCTTGCTCGCAGCCGCAATCTTCAGCAGCTGCGTGCTGGCAGGCCTGGGCACCCTGTTGCTGCTCGTGGTCGGCATCGACGACTCGACGCCCGGGGACAGCTTCGGGTTGAGCCGATGGGGCGGGCTGAACTACGTCGTCATGTCCCTGACGTTCGCGGGCGTCGGAGCCCTGGTCCTGGCTCGCCTCCCCGGCAATCGGGTGGGTTGGGTGCTGTGCATCACTGGCGTCGCGGTCGCCACGGGTGACCTGACGTACCAGTACGCGGATCAGGCACTCTACGGATCGCTGCAGAACCTGCCGGCCGGACCGGTCGCTGCCTGGTACCAGAACCTCGGGATGTCACCGACGTTCGGCCTCGTCGGGCTCATGCTGCTGCTGTTCCCCGACGGTCGGTTGCCGTCGCGACGCTGGTGGCCCGCGGCGGCCGCAGCCATCGTGGGGAGCCTGGCTCTCGTGGCCGGCTACGCCTTGCGACCGGGGCCGCTCGACCCGCCGTTCAAGACCGCTGCCAACCCGCTCGGCGTACCAGGCTGGTTCGCCCTCACGGACTGGATGGCCGGACTCGGTTGGATCCTCACCGGAGTGAGCGTCGTAGCGGCGGCGGCAGCGCTGCGGTCACGGTTCAAGCGCGCGCAGGGACTCGAACGGCTGCAACTGCGATGGGCGACGCTCGCTGCTGCGGTCGCCGGCGTGATCGTCGCCCTCGACGTCGCGAGCTTCATGGTGGTCCCGGTCTCCGGGTTCAACCAGCTCCGGGACGTGGCCCTCGGCATCGCGGTGATGACCTTCCCGGTGGCGACCGGTGTCGCGATCCTGCGGTTCCACCTCTACGACATCGACGTCTTCATCAACCGCACGCTGGTCTACGCCACCCTGACCGCCGCCCTCGCCGGCGTCTACCTGGGCAGCATCCTGCTGCTGCAGCTGGCGCTGAGCGCCTTCACTTCCGGATCAGGACTTGCGGTGGCCGCCTCAACCCTGGCGACGGCCGCCCTGGTCCGTCCAGCACGAGCGCAGATCCAGGAGATCGTCGACCGGCGGTTCTTCCGCCGCAAGTACGACGCCGCGCGCACCCTCGAGACCTTCGGAACCCACGTCCGCTCCCAGGTCGACCTGGACGCGGTCACCGCCGAGCTGCGCGCGGTCGTGGCCGACACCATGCAACCGGCCCACCTGACGCTCTGGGTGCCGGCGCACTTGTCAATGACCAATTCTCGTAACGATTTCAGGACGCAGAACCGTTAGACAGGGGGACATCATGACGACCATGACCACACCCAAGAAGCGCCGCTTCCTCGGCCGCAGGCGAGCCGCGGACGGTGTCGTGCCGGCGCAGCGGGCGGCTGCCGAGACGGTCACGCCCGAGTCGCCCCCGATCGACATCGCGCCGAACGACCCGCTGCTCGCCTACCTGCAGAGCGACGCGGTCGACATCGAGGCACTCGAGCTCGACTCCCCCGCGCTGCGCGAGCTCAAGGCTGCCGGGGTCAAGCTCGCGGTCCCGCTGGTCAGCCAGGGCGAGCTGATCGGTGTGCTCAACCTCGGGCCGCGGCTCTCCGAGCAGGAGTACTCCTCCGACGACCGCAAGCTCCTCGACGACCTGGCGGCGCAGGCCGCTCCGGCCCTGCGGATCGGGCAGCTGGTGCGAGAGCAGGAGGCCGAGGCGGCGATGCGGCAGCGGTTCGAGCAGGAGCTCGAGGTCGCGCACCTGATCCAGCAGCACTTCTTGCCCAAGCAGCTTCCCGACGTGCCCGGCTGGAAGATCGCGTCGTACTACCGGCCCGCGCGGGAGGTCGGCGGTGACTTCTACGACGTCATCCCGCTGCCCGACGGACGGGTCGGCTTCGTGGTCGGCGACGTCACCGACAAGGGCGTTCCCGCGGCACTGATCATGTCCGCCACCCGAAGCCTCTTGCGCGCCTCGGCCCAGCGGCTCATCGAGCCCGGCCTGGTGCTGGAGCGGCTCAACGAGCAGATGTGCCCGGACATGCCGGAGAAGATGTTCGTGACGTGCCTGTACGGCGTGCTCGACCCGAGCACGGGCCACCTGCGCTTCGCCAACGCCGGCCACGACGTCCCGTACGTCGCGACGGCCCACGGCATCGTCGAGCTGCGCGCCCGCGGCATGCCATTGGGCCTGATGACCGGGATGGCGTACGAGGAGAAGGAAGTCACGCTGGCGCCCGGCGACCGCGTGCTGCTGCACTCCGACGGGATCGCCGAAGCCCATGACCGGAACCGGGAGATGTTCGGGTTCCCGCGGTTGGCGCAGACGATGGCGGATGCTCCCGCAGGCGCGAACCTGATCCAGTACGTGCTCGACGTGCTCGAGACGTTCGTCGGGGCCGACAGCGAGCAGGAGGACGACATCACGATGGTCTCTCTCGAACGGAGCAACGAGGACGCCGGCGACGACCCGACCACCGCTGAGGTGGTCGCCGACTTCGAGCTGGAGAGCGCACCCGGGAACGAGCGCACCGCCATCGACCGGGTGGCTCAAGCGGTCGAGGCGCTCGCGCTCTCGGCAGCCCGGCTCGAGAACCTCAAGACCGCGGTCGGCGAGGCCACCATGAACGCGATGGAGCACGGCAACGAGTACCGGGCCGACCGTCCGGTGCACATCCGGGTGCTT
>JBJMIP010000162.1:0-3150 GCA_045806825.1 Marmoricola sp. | reverse complement strand
GCGCTCTACGAGCTGGCCGCGGAGCTCCGAGAGCAGGGGATGGCGTGACCCGGCGGACCGGGCCGCGGGTCGGGCCACTGGCCTCGCGGCTGGGGAAGGGACAGCGCCTCGACGTCGACGGGCTCCTCGACGATCCCGCGGTGCAGGTCGTCATCTGCTGCGGCTCAGGTGGCGTCGGCAAGACAACCACGTCGGCGGCGCTCGCCCTCAGGGCCGCCGAGCGGGGGCGCAAGGTGGTCGTGCTGACCATCGACCCCGCCCGCCGGCTCGCGCAGTCGATGGGGATCGAGGCACTGGACAACACCCCACGTCCCGTACCCGGCGTGGGCACCACCGATGACGGAGCGCAGCCGGGGTCAGGCAGCCTCGACGCGATGATGCTCGACATGAAGCGCACCTTCGACGAGGTGGTCGAGAGCCAGGCCAGCCCTGAGAAGGCGAAGCAGATCCTCGAGAACCCCTTCTACATCGCAGTCTCCAGCTCGTTCGCGGGCACGCAGGAGTACATGGCGATGGAGAAGCTCGGGCAGCTCGACAAGGACGCCCGGTCCTCGGGCCGCTGGGACCTGATCGTCGTCGACACCCCGCCGTCGCGCAGCGCCCTGGACTTTCTGGACGCACCCGAGCGGCTCTCCAGCTTCCTGGACGGCAAGTTCATGAAGCTGCTGCTGGCCCCGGCCCGCGGTCCGGCCAAGCTGATGACCGCCGGCTTCGGCCTGGTCACCAAGGCCGTCACGACGATCGTCGGCGGCCAGGTCCTCAACGACATGCAGGCGTTCGTGTCCGCGTTCGACACCTTGTTCGGCGGCTTCCGGCAGCGCGCGCAGCGGACCTTCGAGCTGCTCCAGGCACCCGGGACGGCGTTCCTGGTGGTCGCGGCTCCCGAGCCGGACGCGCTGCGCGAGGCGGCGTACTTCGTCGAGCGGCTCAGCGCCGAGAAGATGCCGCTGGCCGGGCTCGTGATCAACCGGGCGAGCACGGACCCCGAGGGGCCGCTGTCCGCGGCGGCCGCGCTGTCGGGCTACGAGAGCCTGCGCGACGCGACCGACCCGTCGACGCGGATGGCGGCCGGCCTGCTGCGGCTGCACGCCGACCGCAAGCTGATCGTCGAGCGCGAGTCGCGGCTGCGCAGCCGCTTCGCGACGGCGCACCCCAGCGTCCGGACAGTGGTGCTGCCGGCACTGCCGAGCGACGTCCACGACCTCGACGGACTCCGCCGGATCGGGGACCTGCTCGGGACCTCAGGCTGAGGCGGACTCCACGGCCTCGAGGTGTGCGTCCTTGGCCGCAGCCAGGAGCGCGCGCCACGAGGTGACGTTCGGACGCTTGCGGAGAACAGCCCGGCGCTCGCGCTCGGTCATGCCTCCCCAGACACCCCACTCGATGCGGTTGTCCAGCGCTTCCGCCAGACATTCCGCGCGCACCGGACAAGCGGCGCAGACAACCTTGGCCTTGTGCTGTTCGGCCCCACGCACGAACAGTTCATCAGGCCGTGACTTCTGACACGTCGCGGCCGCAGCCCACTCTTCGTTCCAAGACATTGAAACCCCCATTGAGAAGCGTGGTATCCCTGGTCTTCTAGACCAGTCCCCCCACATATCGAAACTTAAGGTTCTCGGTCCGTTTAGGAACAGGTCCAAATGTGCCGAATCGCCCTGACCCAAATTGACTACCCGTCCTAGTCCCCCCAGGCCGCTCAGAACCGGATCAGCGCTGGTCAGAGGCACAAACAGCCACGCTCTAGACTGACCGGCATGGCTGCCCGTCATCCCTCCCAGCTGACGTTCCGCGACGTGACTTCCCACCTCGGAGTGATCGTCGCGCTCTCGGCGTTGATGGGGCTGCTCGTGGCCGGGCTCGCCATTCCGTTCGCCGGCGCCCTGGGGATCGGGGCGAAGTCGCTGACCAAGACGGTCAAGGACCTGCCCGAAGACCTGAAGGCGGCGCCGCTGGCCCAGCGGACCCGCGTCCTGGACGCGCAGGGCAAAACAATTGCCACGTTCTACGACCAGAACCGTGTCAACGTCCCGCTGACCGAGGTCGCCCCGATCATGCGCCAGGCGATCGTCGCGATCGAGGACTACCGCTTCTACAAGCACGGCGCGATCGACCTCAAGGGCACGTTCCGCGCCCTGGTCACCAACCAGGCGAACGGCGGTATCACCCAGGGTGGTTCGTCGATCACCCAGCAGATGGTGAAGATGACGCTGCTCAACCAGGCGACCACCAACGAGGAGCGCAAGGCCGCCACCGACGACACCTACCAGCGCAAGCTGAAGGAGCTGCGGTACGCGATCGGCGTGGAGAAGAAGTACTCCAAGGACTGGATCCTGGAGCGCTACCTGAACATCGCCTACTTCGGTGACGGCACGTACGGCATCCAGTCGGCCGCGCGCCACTACTTCGGCGTGGACGCCAAGAACCTGTCGCTGCGTCAGTCCGCGATGCTCGCGGGTCTGGTGAAGAACCCGACCGGTTACGACCCGACCACCTATCCGGACGCCGCTCGCGAGCGCCGCAACACCGTGCTGCGCCGGATGGCTCAGCTGAACATCATCACGCAGGACAAGGCCGACCAGGTCACGGCCACGAAGCTCGCCCTGCACGTGACCCCGACGCGCAACGGCTGCCTGGGCTCGGAAGCTCCGTTCTTCTGCGACTACGTCCGCCGCTACCTGCTGGCCGACCCGTCGCTCGGACAGACCGTCGCGCAGCGCGAGACCCTGCTGAACTCGGGCGGCCTGACCATCAAGACGAGCGTCGACCTGCGGTTCCAGCGCGCCGCCGACAAGTCGACCGCGGCGCACGTGAAGGCGACCGACAAGGCGATCGGCGCGCTGGCGATGGTCGAGCCGGGCACCGGCAACGTCCGCGCGATCAGTCAGTCGCGTCCGATGGGCCGCAACAGCAAGAAGGGCCAGACCTTCCTCAACTCCGTCGTGGACAGCAAGTACGGCGACTCGAACGGCTTCCAGGCCGGATCGACCTTCAAGCTGTTCGTGCTGGCGACCGCGATCGAGCAGGGCCTGCCGACCTCGACGAGCTTCAACACCCCGCAGCGGCTGAGCATCCCCAACAACCAGTTCGAGGACTGCGACGGGCCGTACCCGAGCTACCAGTCCTGGACGGTGAACAACTCCACCGGCCACG
>JBJMIP010000161.1:0-4253 GCA_045806825.1 Marmoricola sp. | reverse complement strand
GGACCTCGAGGCGCTGCGCGCCCAGGTCGCCGACGCCGCCCGTCGGCTGGCCGAGGAGGGCCTGCTGATCGGTACCGCAGGCAACGTCAGCGCGCTCGACCCCGGGACCGGCCTGGTCGCGATCACCGCCACCGGCGTGGTGCTCGGCGAGTGCACCCCCGAGGACGTCAGCGTGGTCGACCCGAGCGGGAGCCTGGTCGCGGGCGACCTGGAACCGACCTCCGAGCTTGGCCTGCACCTGGCCGTGATCAGCACGTACGGCGTCGGCGCGGTGGTGCACACCCACGCCCCGAACGCGACCGCCGTGTCCTGCGTGCGCGATGACCTCCCGGTCCTGCACTACCAGCAGCTCGCACTCGGTGGAGCGATCCGGGTGGCGCCGTACGAGACGTTCGGGACGCCGGCGCTGGCAGCCGGGGTCGTCGAGGCTCTCCGCGACCGCAGTGGTGCCCTGATGGCCAACCACGGCGCGGTCACGCACGGCGCTACCGTCGCGAAGGCTGTCGAGAACGCGCTCCTGCTGGAGTGGTGCTGCCGGCTGTTCCGGCACGCAGCGACGCTCGGCACCCCGCGCGAGCTCGACGACCAGCAGCAGCTCGCGGTCATCGAAGCCGCGATCGCCCGCGACTACGGCAGCACCCGCGCCGCCCGACCGGAGACGGAAGAAGGATCCACGTGAGCAAGCAGACGATCGCCGCGGTCGGCGTGCACGTCCTGGACACCCACGCCCTGCGGGTCGAGTCGATCCCCGACGGCTCCGACGGGGCCCTGGTCGACACGATCCGGATGTCCGCGGCCGGTACCGCCGGCGGTACCGGCCTGGTGCTGCAGCGCCTCGGCGCGCAGGTGCACAGCATCGGCGCGGTCGGGCACGACCCGATCGGCGACACCCTGCTCGCCCTGCTCGACCGCGAGGGCATCGACACCTCGCGGATCGTCCGGCTTCCCGACGTGCAGACCTCCGCCAGCGTCATCCCGGTCCGCCCCAACGGCGACCGTCCGGCCTGGCACTGCATCGGCGCCAACGGGGCCCTCACGCTCGAGCACATCGACCTGGGCAGCATCGACGACCTGGACCACGTCCACCTCGGCGGACCCGAGTTCCTCGGTGGCCCGGTGGCCGGCGAGCTGCTGGCTGCCGCGAAAGCCCTCGGCGCGAGCACCTCGGTCGACGTGCTCGCCCCGGGCGACCCGGACCTGCTGGCCTGGATCTCCGACTGCTTCGCCCACACCGACTACCTGCTGCCCAACGACGAGCAGGTGCTGGGCTTCACCGGCGCTGCCTCCCTGGCCGAGGGCGCTCGGGCCCTGGTCGACCTCGGCGTCGGCTGCGTGGCCGTCACCCAGGGCTCGAAGGGAGCACTCGTGGTCACCGCCACCGAGACCATCGAGGTGCCGGCGTACGCGATCGAGGCGGTGGACACCACCGGTTGCGGCGACGCCTTCTCGGCCGGCTTCCTGCGCGGGATCTCGCTCGGCCTGGACCTGCGCGCCGCGGCCGAGCTCGGCTGCGCGAGCGCGGCCCAGGTGGCCCAGGGCGTCGGCACCGACCACGGCGACTACGACCTGGACAGCGTCCGGACGTTCGCGCAGACCGCGGCCCGCAACTGACCTGCGCAGGTCGGTGCTGCGACGTACGGTGAAGGCATGTGCCGCAACATCCGTACGCTCCACAACTTCGAACCGCCCGCGACCCAGGACGAGGTGTACGCCGCCGCGCTGCAGTACGTCCGCAAGGTCAGCGGGAGTGCCAAGCCCTCGCTGGCCAATCAGGAGGCGTTCGACCACGCCGTCCAGGAGGTCGCGCACGCGACCCGGCACCTGCTCGAGCACCTGACGACCACCGCACCGCCGAAGGACCGCGAGGTCGAGGCAGCGAAGGCGCGCGCCCGCGCCGAGATCAGGTACGCGCGCTAGGGATCAGGCTCGCGTCAGCGTCACGAAGATGTGCTGAGCCGCCTCGTCGAGGATCTCGGCCTGCTCGCCACCGCTGCCGAGCATGACGCCCTCCGGCGTTGCTACCGCGGCGACCGACTCACCCGGCTGTGCGCCGACCCGGCGCAGCACCGACATCAAGGTGGCGTCCTTCTGCATCTCCTCGGAGATGCGGCGGACCTGCACCCGCGCGGTCTCGGCGCCGGCAACGTCGGCCAGCGCGCTGACGCCGTCCATGAACTCCTCGGCGTCGTGGTTCTCCCCCAGCTCCGACAGGCCCGGGATCGGGTTCCCGTACGGGGACTCGGTGGGGTGGTCGAGCAGCTCGAGCAGCCGCCGCTCGACG
The DNA here is from genome assembly GCA_045806825.1 of Marmoricola sp. Taxonomy (GTDB): domain Bacteria; phylum Actinomycetota; class Actinomycetes; order Propionibacteriales; family Nocardioidaceae; genus Marmoricola. The sequence goes on along the minus strand of JBJMIP010000161.1, from coordinate 1,972 downwards.
TCCTCGCTCATCACGTGCTCCCAGCGGCAGGCCTCGTCGTGGACCAGCTCCCAGTCCAGGCCGATCACGTCGACCAGCAGGCGCTCGGCGAGGCGGTGCTTGCGCATCACGCGGGTCGCGGCGTCCATCCCTGCGGGAGTCAGCTCCAGGTGCCGGTCGCCCTCGACGGTCAGCAGCCCGTCGCGCTCCATCCGGGCGACGGTCTGGCTCACGGTAGGGCCGCTCTGGTGCAGCCGCTCCGCGATCCGGGCGCGCAGCGGGACGATGCCCTCCTCGACGAGCTCGAAGATCGTGCGGAGGTACATCTCGGTGGTGTCGATCAGGTCACTCACCTGATCATTGTGTCACCGCTCGAGAAGGCGGTGCGCCGCACGTCGCTGCACCGGAATCCGGTGGGCGGCGCCGGAGCGGGCCAGCATGTCGGCGATGTCGTCGACCGAGAGCCGGGTGGCGGAGCGGCGCGGGCGGGCGTCGATCTCACCGAGAAGGCGGGCCTCGGCCATGTCGGCCGGGACGCGACCGCCGAGGATCATGCGGTAGCGGGTGTCGGAGAGCTCGTAGTCGATGTCCGCCACGACCGCCGTGCGGTACTCGCCAGCGGAACGGACGAGCACGCGCTCGCCGTAGTCGAGACCGCGCTCGAGGCCGGTCGTCGCGTGCATGACGACGAGCGAACGGCTGCGTCGCGTGAACTCCGACAGCTCGGTTTCGATGAGTTCCATGATCACCCTCCCCTGGTGGTCGCCCGGGACGGCGACTTCAGGATGTCCAACGATTCCTAGTGTGTCGGGTTACGCCCTATTTGGGGATTTTCGCCCGATCCCGGTCTATACCGATGCCCCAAATCCCGGTCCTTATCCAGACATATGCTGCGAACGGGGCATTCGGGCGCTAGAAATGACACTGTGACCAGCCCGCTACGCGTCTTCCTGCTCGACGACCACGACATCGTGCGTCGCGGCGTACGCGCACTGCTGGAGTCCGACGGGGACGTCGTGGTCATCGGCGAGGCCAGCACCATCGCCGAAGCGGCGCGCATGGTCCCGGAGCTGAATCCTGACGTCGCCGTGCTGGACGCGCGGCTGCCCGACGGTTCCGGCATCGACCTGTGCGCGACCCTCAAGGGCACCGCGCCCGAGGTCCGAAGCCTGATCCTGACCAGCTACGACGACGAGGAGGCGATCGTCGCGGCCATCCGCGCCGGCGCCGCCGGGTACGTCCTGAAGGAGGTCGAGGGCGACTCGCTGCTCAGCGCGGTCCGCACCGTTGCCTCGGGACAGTCGCTGATCGACCCGGTGATGGCCCGGCGGGTGATCCACTGGATCGAGCAGTCCAGCACCGGACCCGAAGAGCTCTCCGGCCTCACCGAGCAGCAACTCCGGATCCTCGGCCTCCTCGCCGAGGGCCTCACCAACCGGGAGATCGGCCTCCAGCTCTACCTGGCCGAGAAGACCGTGAAGAACCACGTCACCCGGATCCTCGCGACGCTCGGTGTGCAGCGTCGTACCCAGGCCGCGCTGCTCGCCAGCCGCCTGCTCCCGCGCTGATCCGCTAGACGGAGGACCGAGACCGGCTCTCGGCAACGGCGACGACCTGCAGCGCCTCGACGAGAGAGATCTCCGCCGTGTCCGATCCTGCGGTCACCGGCAGGCCCAGCTCGTCCAGGTGGGCGACGATCGCCGCGTGGCTCATGCCCAGGTCCAGTGCGAGTACCCGCTTGAGGGTGAAGAGATCGACCATGCCGCTCCCATCGGCCTGCCCCTGGGTGAGATAAGCCTTCGCACCGAGTTGAAAGCATTTGCATGTCATGTAATCATCAAGTCGCTGTTGTGCTGACGAGGAGGGTGACGTGGGAGTACCGCTGTACCAAGCGAAGGCGGAGTTCTTCAAGACCCTCGGCCATCCCGCTCGGATCCGGATCCTCGAGCTGCTCTCCGAGCGTGACCACGCTGTCCACGAGCTCCTCGAGCGG
>JBJMIP010000160.1:0-9136 GCA_045806825.1 Marmoricola sp. | reverse complement strand
CTCGCTGCTCCCGATCTGCGCGATCACGATCCCGTTCGGCGCGGTGCTGTCGCTCCAGATCGGCTCGTTGTTCAACCAGCTCGGCGCCCGATCGTTCACCGGCGCTGTCGCGGTGGTGGGCATCGTGCAGCAGGCAGCGCCCGTGGCGACCGTCTCGATCGTGGCCGGCGCTGCGGGCACGGCCGTGGCCGCTGATCTGGGCGCGCGCAAGATCCGCGAGGAGCTCGATGCCATGGAGGTGCTCGGGATCTCGGTGATCCAGCGCCTCGTCGTTCCTCGGGTGCTGGCGATCGCGTTCATCGCCTTGTTCCTCAACGGGGTCGCGACCCTGGTCGGGGTGATGGGCGGCTACTCGTTCAACGTCCTGGTCCAGGGCGGCTCGCCCGGCGCCTACGTGCACGCCTTCACCGCACTCGCCCAGCTTCCCGACCTCTACATAGGCGAGGTGAAGGCCTTCGTCTTCGGCATCGTCGCCGGCATCGTTGCCTGCCACCAGGGCATCAAGGCGAAGGGCGGACCCCAGGGGGTCGGTAACGGCGTCAACCAGTCCGTGGTCATCTCGTTCGTCCTGCTCTTCGTGGTGAACACGATCCTGACGGTCGTGTACTACCAGATCGTTCCGCCGAAGGGGCTGTGATGACTCTCGTCAGGCAGTCCGTCGGCGCGGCACGGCCGGGCCCGTTCACCCGGGCCTGGAGGACGACGTACGACGTGCTGAGCGACCTGGGCGACCAGGTCCAGTTCTACGGCTCGAGCCTGGTCGGGGTGCCGAAGGCGTTGACCCGCTACCGACGTGAGGTTCTCCGGCTGCTCGCCGAGGTGGCCCTCGGCCGAGGTGCGCTCGTGCTGGTGGCCGGCACGCTGGGCATCATCGTCTTCGAGGTGCTGGCGGTGGGTTCGGTGGTCGGGCTCGTCGGGTACCAGGGCCTGAAGCAGGTGGGTATCCAGCCGTACGTCGGGTTCCTCTCCGCGTACTTCAACACCCGCGAGGTCGCGCCGCTGATCGCGGCCAATGCCCTGGTCGCGACCGTGGGCGCCGGCTTCACCGCCCAGCTCGGCGCGATGCGCATCTCGGAGGAGATCGACGCCGTCGAGGTGATGGCGATCCCGTCGGTCCCGTTCCTGGTCAGCACCCGGGTGATCGCGTCCTTCCTGGCCGTGATCCCGCTCTACTTCGTGGGCTTGATCGGCACCTACGCCGCCACCCAGGCTGTCTCGATCCACTACTACGGTCTGACCGGCGGGACCTACGACCACTACTTCAACCTGTTCCTGCCGCCGATCGACGTCCTGTACTCGTTCGCGAAGGTGCTGGTCTTCGCGGTGATCCTGACGCTGATCTGCTGCTACTACGGCTTCACCGCCCAGGGCGGGCCGGCCGGCGTGGGCGTCGCGGTCGGCCGGGCGGTCCGCCTGTCACTCGTCATCATCGTGATCGCCGACTTCTTCCTCAGCCTCGCTCTGTGGGGCTCGACGACGACCGTGCGGATCGCCGGCTGATGGCGACGAGCGTGCTGCGACGGCACTCGAAGCCGCTGGCCGGAGTCGCCTACATCGTCTTGATCATGCTGCTGGTGCTGACCAGCATCATGGCGTTCGACAAGCAGCTGCCGTGGCAGAGCGCGGCCACCGTGACCCTTCGGACCACGACGCCGGGTCTCGAGCTGAACCCGCACTCGGACGTGAAGTTCCAGGGCCTGCGCGTGGGCGAGGTTCGCAAGATCACCTCGGACGGACGTACCGCGACGATCCAGCTCGCTCTCGACAAGGACAAGCTCGACCTGATCCCGGCGAACATCGATGCGGCGATCGTGCCGAAGACACTGTTCGGCGAGAAGTTCGTCGACCTGCGGCTGCCGAAGTCGCCGGACACGGCGCGGCTCGTCGCCGGCGGTGTGATCGCCCAGTCGACGACGTCGGTGGAGATCGGCGCGCAGTTCAGCAAGCTGGTGCCGGTGCTCGACGCTCTGCGGCCCGAACAGCTCTCGGTGATCCTGAATTCGTTGGCTCAAGCGCTCGACGGCCGGGGCGCGACCCTGGCGCGCAGCCTCAACCAGCTCCAGGCGTTCCTGCTCAAGGTCGACCCGCACCTGGGCACCTTCACCCACGACATCGGCCAGTTCGCCAAGACCGCACAGATCTACGCCGACAGCGCTCCCGACCTGCTCACCGTGCTCTCGGCCACGGCTGGGATCAGCCGTGAGCTGCTGGTCCCGCAGGAGCAGAAGTTCGGCTCGTTCCTGGACCAGGTGGTCACGACCAGCGGCGATACCAAGCACGTGCTGGCCACCAACGCCGAGAACCTGATCCGGATCTCTGGTCGCTCGCGGCCGGTGCTGGCACTCCTCGACGAGTACTCGAAGGCTCTGCCGTGCTTCCTCACGGGTCTGCACCGGTTCGGCATCCTGAGCAACCAGGCGATCGGCGCGCGCGGTCCGTTCACGAACCTGGTGATCGACGTGGTCGCCAACAACGACCCCTACACGAACCCGGCCGACCTGCCGAGCAATCCGACCAGTGACGGCAACAACGCCAACCTGCCCGCCGGGATCCCGGGCTGGGCCCCGCACTGCCCGCAGTTCTCGGACGAGGTCATGGCGCTGAAAGACGCTCCGACCAACTCCCTGCCGTACATCGGTCAGGCGATAGACCCCCCGGGTTCCGCCCGCACGACGGTATCGCCCGAGGCGGTCGCGGAGGCCCGCAACGCCCTGGCGAGGGCGATCGCGGCCCAGTCCCTGGGTGTGCCCCAGGACCAGGTCCCCGGGTACGCCGACCTGCTGGTCGGCCCGATGCTCAGCGACGGGGAGGTGAGGGTGCCATGACCCAGATGCAGTCGCGGATCCCCTCCTCGGTCTACAAGGTCAGCATCTTCGCGGTCGTGACCGCCCTGATGATCGGGCTGCTCGGCACCTTGATCGGCAACATCAGCCTGACCGCGTCGCACACGTACTACGGACTGTTCTCGGACGCGACCGGGGTCTTCAAGGGTGACCGGGTCCGGGTCTCCGGGGTCGAGGTCGGCTCGGTCAAGGGGCTCAAGCTGATCAGCTCGGGCGGGCGGAAGGTCGCCCGCCTGGAGTTCAGCGTGGAGAAGTCGGTGCCGGTCTACCCGGACGCCAAGCTGGAGCTGCGCTACGAGAACATCGTCGGCCAGCGGTACCTGAACATCAGCGAGGACCCGCAGGAAGGAAGCTCGGCGAGCCCGGGGACGACCTTCCCGTTGGCGCAGACGACCCCGGCGTTGAGCCTCACCGAGCTGTTCAACGGATTCCAGCCGCTGTTCCGGGCGCTGGACGCGAAGCGGCTGAACACCTTCAGCTTCGAGCTGGTCCGGGCGTTGCAGGGCGAGTCCGGATCGTTGCAGAGCCTGATGCGAAACACCGCGACGCTGACGAACTCGATCGCTGACAAGGACCAGGTCATCGGCAGCGTGGTCAGCAACCTGAACACCGTGCTGCAAACCGTCGGTGACCGCGACCAGAAGCTCACCGGTCTGATCGTGCAGTTCCGAAACCTGATGTCCGGGCTGGCCGGGCAGGCCGATGTGATCGGTGCGTCGCTGCCCTCCCTGGACAAGCTGCTCACGGCGACCTCCGGAACGCTGGCCGACATCAGGGCTCCGCTCAAGCAGAGCCTGACCGGGCTGAACAGTGTCGCCGGCAGCCTGTACGCCGACCGCAGCACGCTGGATGCCTCCCTGAAGCACCTGCCCTTCACGTTGCGGACCCTGGCCCGCACCGGCTCGTACGGGTCCTGGTTCAACTTCTACGTCTGCGGCATCCAGCTGAACATCACGCTGCTGAACGGCACCATCGATCTGGGCAACGCCGGAGGCTCGGCCAACGAGCGCGACACCGTCTGCGGCGGAGGGGTCGAATGAGCGTCCCGCGCACCGACAAGGAGCTCGTCCGGATGGCCGTCGTCGGCATCACGGTGCTGACGATCCTGTTCGTGATCGCGATCAACTTCCAGCGGCTGCCACTCGTCGGTGGTGGCACCGAGTACCGCGCCGAGTTCACCGACGCAGCCGGCCTGGTCTCCGGCGAGGAGGTCAGGGTGGCCGGCATCAAGGTCGGCAGCGTGACCAGCATCAAGCTCGGCAAGGGTGCCCCCGCCCGGATCGTGGTCACCTTCACCGTGAAGGGCGTGGACCTGGGCAGGTCGACGACCGCGCAGATCGAGGTCAAGACCCTTCTCGGTCAGCACTACCTGGGCGTGACGCCCCTGGGGAGCGGCAAGCTCGACAGCGGCGCGCTGATCCCGCTGGCTCGGACCACGACCCCGGTCAACATCGTGCCGGCCTTCCAGCAGCTGACCACCACCACCGAGGCCATCAACACCGACGAGGTGGCCAAGGCCTTCGACGTCCTCTCGACGACCTTGTCCCGGACCGCCCCCGAGATGACCCAGACGTTGCGCGGGCTCTCGCGGTTGTCCCGGTCGGTCACGGTGCGCGATGCCCAGATCCGGTCGCTGTTCGAGCGGGCCAGCGAGGTCTCGGGCGTCGTCGCCGATCGGGACCGGGACATCGCCCAGCTGCTCACGGCCACCAACACCGTGCTCGCCGAGCTCGACCGCCGGCAGCAGACGGTCACGAGCATCATCGACGGAACCGTTTCGCTGGCCCGTCAGCTGAGCGGGTTGGTCAACGACAACAAGGCGCAGCTGGCTCCGGCGCTCGCCAAGCTCAACGGGGTGCTCGCCGTGCTGCGCAGCAACCGCGCCAACATCGACCAGGCGCTCCGTGTCGCGGCGGTCTACGGTCGCGAGTTCGTCAACGTCGGCGGCAGCGGACGGTTCTTCGACACCACGATCAAGGCCCCGCACGGCTTCGCTCTCTGCCCGGCCAACGGGGGCGGCCTCACCGGACCGGTAGCAGGGGTCCTCGGCACGGTCCTGTCCCAGCTCAACTCGGCCGTCAACCAGAGCGACAAGCCGTGCCTCCCGCTCGGCCCGGCCGTGGGAGGGACGCCATGAAGTTCTTCGGAGTCCGTCGTTCGCTGACTGCCGTCGTCGTCCTGCTCCTCGTGCTGGCCGGGCTGCTGGTGTTCCGGCCGTCGGGATCCCACGACCGGACCTTGACGGCGATGTTCCCGCGCACCACCAGCCTGTACGCCGGCGCCAAGGTGAAGGTGCTCGGCGTCGCGGTCGGCAAGGTCGACTCGATCAAGGTCAAGGGCACCAGCGTCCAGGTGAGGATGACCTACGACAGCGGGGTGAACCTGCCCCGGGACGTGCACGCCCTGATCGTTCCGCCCTCGATCGTCGGCGACCGGTTCGTCCAGCTGGCGCCGGCGTACGAGTCTGGCGCGACGCTGCCCGACGGGGCTCGGTTGGGCCTGGACCGGACCGGTGTCCCGGTCGAGCTGGACGAGACCTACGCGGCCCTGGACAAGTTTGCCGTCGGGCTCGGGCCGAACGGCGCCAACAAGGACGGTGCGCTCTCCCGCTTGGTCGCCGCCACCGCGCAGAACCTCACCGGTCACGGCGAGGCGTTCAACGAGACCGTCCGGGAGCTCTCCGGCGCCATCAGCACCCTGGCCGGCAGCAGCGGCGACATCAACGACACCGTCACCAACCTGTCGGCGCTCACCGGCACGCTGGCCGGCAAGGACGCCGAGCTGCGGGCGCTGGTGACCAACCTGGCGCGGGTCGGGGCCGCGCTCAACGGGCAGCGCGACGACATCAGCTCCTCGATCGTCCAGCTCCAGCAGGCACTCGGGCTCGTGGACGGGTTCGTGAAGCAGAACCGGTCGGCGATCCGGACCTCGGTCACCGGGGTGAAGGACGTCAGCGGCGTGCTGACCAAACGGATCGCGGAGCTGACGCAGCTGGTGGACCTGGCTCCGGTCGGCCTGAGCAGCCTGGCGAACATCTACATCCCGACCAACTGGGATCCGGCGAAGCCGTGGTTGAGCTCGATCGCGGGCAGGACCGGCTCAGCTGCGCTGCGCGGCACCCTGACGGAGGACCTCGACACCCAGCTCGGGTTCACCCTGAACGCGGTCTGCGCGCAGCTCCCACCGGCCCAGCAGGTCCAGCTCGCCGCGTTCTGCTCGACGCTGACCTCGCTCGGCGGAAACCTCGGGGCGTTGCTCAACAAGGCGATCGAGAACGGCCCGACCGGATTCGCGCCCAGCCCGGGGGCGACCTCGCTCCGGACGCTGATGATGGGGGGCGCGTCGTGAGGAGTTTCGGCAGGCTCGATCTCCGCCTACCGGTCCTGGGCCTCGGGTTGGCCTTGATCGGCGGCTGCGGGTACTCGGGCGCCAGCAGCCTGCCGCTTCCCGGTGCGATCGGCGGCAAGGACACCTATGCCGTGACCGTGGTCCTGCCGGATGCGACGAACCTGGTCGCCAAGGAGACCTGCCGCAGCAACGACACCGTCATCGGCAGCGTCGAGTCGGTCACGCTCGACAAGCAGCTGCGGGCCCGGGTCGTGTGCCGCATCAAGAACTCGGTCACGCTGCCCGCCAACGTCTCCGTGTCGCTGAGCGAGACGAGCCTGCTCGGTGAGCGTTTCGTCGCGCTGGACCCACCGGCCGGCACGGCAGCGCGCGGGGTGCTCAAGCACGGCACCACCGTGCCGGCGAGCAGCACCCGGGCCGATCCGGACGTGGAGATGGTCTTCGGGGCGCTCTCCCAGGTGCTCAACGGCGGCAGTCTGGGCAGCATCGAGACGATCACGCGCGAGCTGAACACGGCCTTCTCCGACAGCGACCTGCACGGCAGCATCGAGGCCCTCAACACCTTCGTCGGCAAGTTCAACGACCACCGCGACGAGATCAGCGCGTCACTGGTCTCGCTCGACCGCCTGTCCTCGCGGCTCGCCCGCCAGCGGGTCGTGCTGGCCGACGCACTGGACTCGATCCCCGGCGGACTGGCAGTGCTCGACCGCCAGCGCGCCCGGCTGGTCGCCACCTTGACCAAGCTCTCCGAGCTCTCCAAGGTCGCGGTGCCGCTGATCAATTCGAGCCGGGCGAACACGGTGGCAGACCTCAAGCACCTCGCGCCGGTGCTGAACCAGCTCAGCAAGGCCGGTGACGACCTGGCGCTGTCACTGGGACGGATCGCCACCTTCCCGTTCCCGAGCAACGCGCTCGGCACCATCAAGGGCGACTTCGCGGGCCTGTACGGCACCATCGAGATCGACGTCGACCTGCTGAACAGGCTGCTCGGCACGAACACCGGGCCGCCCGGGGCGCTGCCCTCGCTGCCCGCGGGGCGGCAACCGACCACAGCCAAGCCGGGCAACCCGCTCCAGCAGGTGCTGGAACCAGTGACCGGCGGACTCGGCGAGCTGCTCAACGGGCTTCTGGGAGGGCAAGGATGACCACGCTGCTCACCCGGGTCCAGCTCATCGCCTTCGCGCTCGTGACCGTGCTTGCCGTCAGCTACGGCGCCGTGAACTTCTTCCACGTCGGCGCCGTCTTCTCGCCGCCGTTCGAGGTGCGCGCCCAGTTCGCGACCTCGGGCGGGATCTACGCCCGCGCCGACGTCGACCTGCTGGGCACCCGCGTCGGGTCGGTGCGCAAGATCATCCCCGGGCCGGGCACGGGTACGACGGTGGTGCTGGCGCTCGACCACGGAGCCAAGATCCCGCGGGACGTCACCGCGACGATCGGCAACAAGTCCGCGATCGGTGAGCAGTACGTCGAGCTGGAGCCGCAGTCCAGCGGCGGGCCGGTGCTCGCCGGCGGCGACGTGATCAAGCTCGACCGAACCAGCTCGCCGATCGACGTCGCCACGCTGATCGGTGACCTGGACTCGCTGGCCGGGTCGATCCCAGCGCAGGACCTCAGCACGGTGATGACTGAGCTCTCCACGGCGCTCAACGGCGTCGGAGGTTCGCTCGGGCACCTGATCGACAACACCGACCGGCTCACCCGGGTCTCGCTGGCTGGCGCGAACGACCTCAACCAGCTGATCGACGACGCCAGCACGGTGCTCGACACCCAGGTGGTCAAGGGCCCGCAGACCGCGGCGTACCTGCGTGACCTGGCCGGGCTGACCAGCGAGCTGCGTCGGATCGACTCCTCCTTCGACGACCTGTTCGCGAACGGGATCCGGGCCGGTGTCCAGGTCAGCAACCTGCTGGCCGACAACCAGCAGGCGCTGCCGGTGCTGCTCAATCAGCTGGTCGCGCTGACCGAGGTCGCCGCGGACCGGATCCCGGCTCTGCGCAAGACGCTGGTCGTCTTCCCGTACGCGCTGGAGGTGGGCGCGACGGGGGTCCGGCGCTGCGGCTCCTTCGAGCCGAAGACCGGCAAGCCGGTCGAGGCCACCTGTCGGTACGACGAACAGGGCCGGCCGATCTACGCGGCCTACCTGGCCCTCGAGCTCCCGAAGCCTCCGAACGCTCCCTACTTCCCGTGCACGAAGGGCTACGAGGGCACCGTGAAGTACCTGCCTGACGGGACTCCGCTCAACGGTGGTCCGAAGCAGAAGGTCGACAGCCCGGTGAACATGAACGCCCGCTGCACCGCGTCGCCGGACGACCCCAACACGCCGCTGGTGCGGGGTGCCCAGAACGTCGACGGTCCGGCGGCCACGCCCGGGCGGACCGCGCCGGCGTACGGGTTGGCGCTGCTCGACCCGAACAGCGGCGTGGTCGTCACCGCAGACGGCAGCTACCAGGTTTCTACCGCGAAGGCACCCACGGATCTGGGATCGTTGCTGAACAGTCCGATGGAGTGAGGGAGACAGCAATGCCCGCGTCCCGACGATCCTGGATCGTCCCGGGAGTGCTCGCCGTCCTGGTGCTCACCCTGCTGGCGACTTCGTACCTGCAGCGGCCCTCGGGGCGCGAGGCGGACGCGGGGATGCTGGTGTCCGCCCGGCTGGAGGCGACGAACTTCTTCAGCCTGGACTACCGCCACGCCGACGCCGACGTGGACCGGGTGCTGGCGTTGGCCACCGGCAAGTTCAAGACGGAGTACTCCTCGCGTCGCAAGGAGGTGATCGACGGGGTCACCGGCAAGAAGCTGGTGGTCACCGCGTCGATCCCGGAGCAGGGCGTTGCCGTCGAGCTCGTGGACGGCAACCGCGGCCGGGTTCTCGTCGCGGTCGATGTCACTACCGGGACCGGTACGGGTGCGACGACCGAGAACCGCTACCGCGCTCGGCTTCTGCT
>JBJMIP010000159.1:0-7528 GCA_045806825.1 Marmoricola sp. | reverse complement strand
CTTCGCCCGCGCGGGCAGCAAGAGCGGCGGCAAGCGGGTCCCGTCCACCCCGAACACCGGCCTCTTCGACCTGACCCCGGGCGAGGACGAGCAGATGCTCGTCGACGTGGTCAGCGAGTTCGCGTCCGAGGTCGTGCGGCCCGCTGCAGCGGAGGCCAACGAGGCCTGCGCCGCGCCGGAGGAGCTGCTCAAGGCGTCCCTGGAGATCGGGCTCCCGATCCTGGGCGTCTCCGAAGAGCTCGGCGGCATCGCCACCGAGCGTTCCGCCGTGGCCGGCGTACTGGTCCACGAGGCGCTCTCGAAGGGCGACATGGGCCTCGCGGTCGCGGCCCTCGCGTCCGGCGCCGTGGCGACTGCGCTGTCGCTCTACGGCTCCGACGAGCAGCAGGCGACCTACCTGCCGGCCTTCGCCGGCGAGGACGTGCCCGCCGCCGCGCTGGTGCTCTCCGAGCCGAGCGCGCTGTTCGACCCGCTGACCCCGTCCACCAAGGCGACCCGCTCCGGCAGCGGCTTCGTCCTCAACGGCGAGAAGTCCGCGGTCGTCCGCGGCGCCGAGGCCGAGCTGTTCCTGATCGGTGCCGAGCTCGACGGCAAGCCGCAGCTGTTCCTGGTCGAGTCCAAGGCCGAGGGCATCACCGTCGTCTCGGACCCGTCGATGGGCGTCCGCGCCGCCGGCCTGACCCGCCTGGTGCTCAAGGACGTCGCGCTGGAGGACGTCGCCCTCTTCGGCGACGCGGCCACCTACCGCGAGATCGTCCAGAACTCCCGCCTCGCCTGGTGCGCGCTGGCGATCGGCACCGGCCAGGCCGTGCTCGACTACGTGACGCCGTACGTCAAGGAGCGCAGCGCCTTCGGTGAGCCGATCGCGCACCGCCAGTCCGTGGCGTTCATGGTCGCCAACATCGCGATCGAGCTGCAGGGCATGCGCCTGGTGACCTACAAGGCGGCCGGTCGCGTCGCGCAGGGCAAGGACGCCTCGCGTGAGATCGCCCTGGCCCGCCGGATCTGTGCCGAGCGCGGTATGGGGATCGGCAACGACGGCGTGCAGCTGCTCGGCGGCCACGGCTTCGTCAAGGAACACCCCGTGGAGCGGTGGTACCGCGACCTGAGAGCGATCGGCCTGATGGAAGGGGCGGTGCTGGTATGAGCATCAACTTGGAGACTCCGAAGAAGATCCGCCCGCTCATCGACCAGGCCCACCAGGTCGCGATGAACATGCTGCGGCCGATCTCGCGCAAGTACGACCAGGCCGAGCACGAGTACCCGGTCGAGCTGGACATGCTCGCCGCGATGATCGACGGTCTGGCCGACTCCGGCGCGTCCGAGGGTGCCGGTGCCACCGGCGTCCGCCGCGACGACAAGCCGGTCGAGAAGGGCAACAAGAACGGCGCCAACCTCGCCTCGGTGCTCTCCATCATGGAGATGTGCTGGGGAGACGTGGGGCTCACCCTGAGCATGCCGCGCCAGGGCCTGGGCAACTCGGCGATCGCCTCGGTGGCGAACGACGAGCAGCTCAAGAGGTTCGAGGGCACCTGGGCCGCGATGGCGATCACCGAGCCGTCCTTCGGGTCGGACTCCGCCGCGATCACGACCACCGCGGTCAAGGACGGCGACGAGTACATCCTGAACGGCGAGAAGATCTTCGTCACCGCCGGTGACCGGGCCGACTCCGTGGTGGTCTGGGCGACGCTCGACAAGAGCCTCGGCCGGGCCGCGATCAAGTCGTTCGTGGTCCAGAAGGGCACCGAGGGCATGCGGGTCGAGCGGCTCGAGCACAAGCTCGGCATCCGCGCGTCCGACACCGCGGTGATCATCTTCGACAACTGCCGGGTCCCCGCGGAGAACATCCTCGGCAACGAGGAGATCGACGTGAAGGAGGGCTTCGCCGGTGCGATGGCCACCTTCGACAACACCCGCCCGCTGGTCGCGGCGATGGCCGTGGGCTGCGCCCGCGCCTCGCTCGACCTGACCCGCGACGTGCTCAAGAACGCCGGCATCGAGATCGACTACGACAAGCCCGCGTACAGCCAGTCCGCTGCGGCGGCCACGTTCCTCCAGCTCGAGGCGGACTGGGAGGCGGCGTACCTGCTGACCCTCCAGTCGGCGTGGATGGCGGACAACCGCCAGCCGAACTCGATGGAGGCCTCGATGGCCAAGGCCAAGGCCGGCCGGGTGGGCAGCGACGTGACCCTGCGTTGCATCGAGCTCGCCGGCACGCTGGGCTACTCGGAGACCGACCTGCTCGAGAAGTGGGGCCGGGATTCCAAGATCCTGGACATCTTCGAGGGCACCCAGCAGATCCAGCAGCTGATCGTGGCGCGTCGGGTCCTCGGGCTCTCCTCGGCCGAGCTGAAGTAGCCAAAGCTCCGCGGAAGCGCACGGCCGGTAGATTCAGGCCGTGCGCTTCCTCAATTCTCCGCCCGCCCACGACCTGACCTACGACGACGTGTTCATGGTCCCGCGGCGCTCCTCGGTGTCCTCGCGCTACGACGTGGACCTCTCCTCCGGCGACGGCACCGGTACGACGATCCCGCTGGTCGTGGCGAACATGACCGCGGTCTCCGGTCGTCGGATGGCCGAGACGATGGCCCGACGCGGTGGCTTGGCGGTACTGCCGCAGGACATCCCGCTGGACGTCGTCGCGGAGGTCGTGCGCTGGCTCAAGGAGCGGCACCCGGTCTTCGAGACGCCGATCACCCTGGCGCCGCACGAGACGGTCAGCGACGCCCTCGCGCTGCTGCCCAAGCGTGCGCACCGCGCCGCTGTCGTCGTGGAGAACGGCAAGCCGGTCGGCATCATCACCGAGGCTGACTGCACCGGCGTCGACCGGTTCACCCAGCTCGGGCAGGTGATGACCACCGACATGGTCACGCTCACCGACGACGTGGACGCACGGGCAGCCTTCGACGTCCTGGCCGGCACCCGGCACCGGCTCGCGCCGGTCGTCAACGCCTCCGGCGGCCTGGTCGGCCTGATCACCCGGACCGGCGCCCTGCGTTCGACGATCTACGGCCCGGCGCTCGACGACCGGGGCAGGCTCCGCGTGGCTGCTGCGATCGGCGTGAACGGGGACGTCGCGGCGAAGACCGAGCGGCTGCTGGAGATCGGGGTCGACACCCTGGTCGTCGACACCGCGCACGGCCACCAGGACCGCATGCTCGACGCCCTGAAGGCCGTCCGCAGCGTCGGGCACGCCATCCCCGTGGTGGCCGGCAACGTCGTCGCGGCCGAGGGCGTGCACGACCTGGTCGATGCTGGCGCCGACATCATCAAGGTCGGCGTCGGGCCCGGAGCCATGTGCACCACCCGGATGATGACCGGGGTCGGCCGGCCGCAGTTCAGTGCGGTTCTCGAGTGCGTCGAGGCGGCCCGCGAGCACGGCAAGCACGTCTGGGCCGACGGGGGAGTGCGGCACCCGCGCGACGTCGCCCTCGCTCTGGCCGCGGGCGCTTCCCAGGTGATGATCGGGTCCTGGTTCGCCGGGACCTACGAGTCGCCCGGTGACCTGCAGCGCAGCGCCGACGGCCGCGCCTACAAGGAGAGCTTCGGGATGGCCTCGGCACGGGCCGTCGCCAACCGCACCGCCAGCGACGACCAGTTCGAGCGGGCCCGCAAGGGTCTGTACGAGGAGGGCATCTCGTCCTCCCGGATGTTCCTCGACCCGGCCCGCCCCGGTGTCGAGGACCTGGTCGACGAGATCTGCTCAGGCGTCCGGTCGGCCGCGACCTACGCGGGTGCGCACGACCTGGCGGAGTTCTCCGGTCGGGCCGTGATCGGAGTCCAGTCCGCGGCCGGCTACGCCGAGGGCCGCCCGCTCCCGGCCGGCTGGTGAACCGGTGACGCAGAGCTTCCTGGTGGTGGCCGCGACCCGGGCCGAGGCGGCGTACGTCCCGCAGGGGTTGCCGGTCGCGGTCACGGGGATGGGGAAGACCAACGCGGCGATCGAGACCACCCGTGCCCTGCTCGCCTACGGCGACACCGCCGAGCTGACCGTGCTCAACATCGGCTCCGCCGGCGCCCTGCACGACGGCCTGACCGGCCTGCACCGGCCGGGCACCGTGATCAATCACGATCTCAGTGCGGACGCCGTCCGCGCCCTCGGGTACGACCCGCAGGAACGGTTGGACCTCGGCAACGGCGACGGAACCGTGCTGGCCTCGGGCGACGTGTTCGTCACCGATCCGGCGGTCCGCGCGGCGTTGGCGGAGCGGGCGGACCTCGTCGACATGGAGGCGTACGGCGTCGCCCTCGCGTGCCACCGGCTCGGCGTCGCGCTGGAGCTGGTCAAGCACGTCTCGGACAATGCCGACGAAGGTGCGCTCGACTGGCCCTCCCTGGTCGACGCGAGCGCCAAGGTGCTGGGTAGCTGGCTCGTCGAACGGCTAGGCTCACCGGTATGAAGACCCGCCTGAACTGCCCGTGCGGCGAGTACATCACCGCGACGAACGAGGACGAGCTCGTCGAGCTGGTCCAGGCTCACCTGGCCGCGGACCACCCCGGCCGTGAGTACGACCGGGAGTCCATCCTGTTCATGGCCTCCTGAGGGCCAGACCTACTTGTTGCGGGCGCTCGTCGAGCGTCCGAGCTGGCGCACTTCCTCGTCCATCAGGGTGAGCAGGCGCGGAACGTCCTTGAGGGTCGCCCGATCGCCCAGCGCCGAGGCCAGCAGGTTGCGCCGGTTGCGGATCGCGCCGACCCAGCCGGGGACGTAGATGCGGCGCTTGCGGTTCTCGATGCCCTTCACGAAGGCCTTCACGCACGCGTCAACCGAGGTGGTCCGGTTCAGCGGCGGCGGCAGCGACTCGACCAGCTCCCGGAACGACCTGAGGTCGGCCTTGGCGTCCTGCACCAGCGGGGTGTCGATCCAGGACATGTGCGCGACGCCGACGTCGACGCCGTGGTGGTGCACCTCGAGGCGCAGCGCGTTGGCGAAGTGCTCGACCCCGGCCTTGCTGGCGTTGTACGGCGCGAGACCCGGTGCGGGCGCGAAGGCGGCGAGCGAGGACACCACCAGGATGTAGCCCTTGCGCTCGATCAGGGACGGCAACGCAGCCCGGACGGTGTGGAAGACGCCGTTGATGTTGATGTCGATCAGCCGCTTGAAGACCGCCGGGTCGACGCCCAGCACCGAGCCGTAGCTGGCGATGCCGGCGTTGGCGACAGCGACGTCGATCCCGCCGAACTTGGCGACGCCGGCGGCCACGGCGGCCTCCATCGAGGAGAGGTCGGTGACGTCGGCGACGATCCCCAGCGCGGCGTCCGGCCCGAGCTCGGCGGCCAGCTTGTCCAGCGGTTCGGCGTCGACATCGGTGAGGACCACCTTGCCGCCGGCTGCGACGATGGCCTGTGCGGTCGCGGCCCCGATACCGCGCGCTCCACCACTGATCAGGACGACTTTGTTCTTCAGGCTCGGCATCTGGTCAATGTAGTGGCTGGAGGACCCCGTGATACAGACCGGAGGGGCCGCGCGGCACGCCCGACCCCTCCGGATTCAGGGTCAGCTGGCCGAAGTGAAGGCCCAGACCGAGTTGCTGGTGCTGTACTGGATCAGCGGGTACGGGTCCGACCCGCCGGAGCGCCCCAGCGCAAGCCCGCTCTTGACGTTGACCAGGCCGTAACCGGACGTACCGGAGACGATCTGCCACTCCTGGTTCGCGGTGCCGTGGCAGGGGTACTGGATGATCTTGGTGCCCGTGGTCATCGAGTTCTCGTTGTTGTCGAGGCACAGGCCCGATGCGACGTTCTTGAACTGGTAGCTGCCGTCCGCGTTCGCGGTGACGGTCCAGCGCTGCCCGGTGGCGCCGGTAGCGGCCGTGGCGACCATCTGGACGCCGGAGGTCAGCGAGTTCCCCGGGTCGGTGATCACCGTGTTCGTCCCGGTGCGGGTGATCACGTAGGTGCCTGCGAACTGCGCCGGTGCGCTGTCCCAGACGTCGGCGATCGACGCGCGGCTGGCCGCGCCGCCGAGCGCAGGCAGCCCGTACATGTCCTCCAGCGTTCGCAGGACGGTGTAGTGGTCGATGTGCTCGCTGTAGGAGCCGACCTTGACGTGCGCGCCGATGAAGGCGGTCTCGATCTGGTTCCCGTGGTTGCGGTCGTCCTCGTCGAACGTGACGATCAGCAGGCTGTTGTGGGTCTTGGCCCACTGGGCGTAGGCGTCGAGGTGATTCTTGGCCCAGGTGTCACCGGTGCTCACCGAGCAGTCGTGCATGTCGTCGCACATGTTCGGGGTCACGAACGAGAACGTCGGCAAGGTGGAGAAGTCGGTCGGGAACGCGGTGTAAGGCTTGCTGACGGAGCTCTGGTTCAGGTCCGTGAAGTTGACCCACGGTGCGTGCTTGCGCTGGTAGAGGCCGTCGCTGCTCGAGCAGGCCGTCGATCCGGTGGCCGGCAGGTTCTCGGAGTACCCGACGAACGTCTTGCCGGCGCTGATCAGCTGGTGGCCCAGGTTGTCGGCGGAGAAGCTCTGGGGGCAAGCGTCGGAGGTGACCGACTGGTTCGATCCCGAGAACAGGTCCAGGTAGTTCGGCTGGCTCGGGTGCTCGATGGCGTAGGACTGGGTGAAGTTGGCGCCCTGGTTGGCCAGCCCGGTCAGGTACGGCGCATTGGCGCTTCCGAAGATCTGTGACTGGGCCTCGTTCTCGAAGATCGCCAGGACGACGTGGTCGTACTTCGGGAGCGCGGCCGCGCCGGCAGCCGTTGCGGGGGAGCTGCTCGCCCCCAGGGTCGCGAACAGGGCTGCGGCTGCGGCGAGTGCGCCGATCAGGGCACCGATCGTGCGGCGACTTCGTGCGGAGAGCTGACGTGACACGTTGACTCCTTTGTGTGGGCGGATCCGCGTATCGGATCCGCCCACCGGACGGAGCAGGGGGTCACCGGGTGACGACCAGTAGCGCGAAGAGTGGACCAACAGATCGCGAACGGTTCGTGTTGCCGGACGTCACGGGTGCGTCTTGGTCAGGTCGTGCTCGGCGAGGACCTTGTCGAAACGAGCCTGGTCCAGGCGCGAGACGACGTACTTGTCGTCCTGGGCGTCCCGGATGACCTTCGCCAGGGTGAACGAGGAGGACACCAGGTAGAGGGTCGTCATGGCCAGGAACGCGCGGACCCACGGATCGACCGGCAGGTAGAGCAGCGCGAACAGGAGTCCGAGCAGGGAGACGGCGAATGAGACGCCGGCCTGGGCGAAGAAGGCGGGGGTGTTCTTGGACGGTGCAGGAGTGTTCGTCATGACTCCAAGGTGCCGTTGGCAAGCACCCCGGCGTATCCGCGCAGGTACTCAATCTGGGGTAGGTGCCGACGCGTTTCCGCACTAGGTACGAGCAAGGCCCCCGTTCTGCGTTTCCGCAGTTCAGGGGCCTGATCGTTGGTGTCCGAGGGGGGACTTGAACCCCCACGTCCGTTAAAGGACACTAGCACCTCAAGCTAGCGCGTCTGCCATTCCGCCACTCGGACGAGCGGGCGCAACCATAGCAAAGCGCAGCCCTGAGTTCCGAATCGGGGCACCGCTCGGCGCACTAGGGTGCGG
>JBJMIP010000158.1:0-5960 GCA_045806825.1 Marmoricola sp. | reverse complement strand
CGGCCTGGTGCCGCTGCCTTCGAAGTGGATCATCGAGTTCGGCGAACCCATTGCGACCGATGCGATGGGCACGGCGGCTGCCGACGACCCGATGCTGGTCTTCAACCTCACCGACCAGGTGCGTGAGGTCATCCAGCAGACGCTCTACGGGCTGCTGATGCAGCGCAAGTCCGTCTTCGGGTGATCAACGACGCGTCAGCGGCGTTGATCGATGGTGGTTGAGCAGCGAGCGCCGGAGCGAGGTACGAGCCCGGCGACCGAGCGTGTCGAAACCTGGCGACCTACGCGCAGTGCTGGGGACTAGAGCGCTGGCGACTAGGGCAACAGGCCGTGCAACGTGGTGTTGACCGTGGTGGTCAACGGCGTCGTCACGCCACCGGTCGCCGCGTCGACCTGCCCCAGGAGCGCGTCAACTCCGGACGTGAGTCCGGAGAGCGCGCCACCGACTGCCTGGTTCGGATCTGTCCCGTCCGGGACCTTGACCGGAGGATCGGTGGTCACACCGCCGGTAGGAGGCTGGGTCGTCTTGCCCGGCTTCTGCGTCGTCGGGGTCTTGGTGTTCTTGGCGACCTGCGCGGCCTTCTGGGCCAGCGCGTACTGCGCCGCTGCCTGCTGGGCCTGGACGATCGGGCCGCGCAGCAGGTTGTCGAGCGCCTGGGCGGAGCTGACCGCGACGAAACGGTTGCTGCCCTGCGGGCCGCAGCTGCCGCAGAGGACGCGGGCCTGCTGGTCGAGGTCGGAGAGCAGCGCCTTCGCCGACTCGAACGCCGGCTTGGAGTCCTGGGGCGCCTTGCCGGAGAGCTGGTCGAGCTGGGTCAGCTGAGCGCCGAGCATCGTCCGCAGGCGGGTGATGTCCTGCGGGTCGCCGTTGCGCTGGTAGGCGTTGAACAGCAGGTCGGCGCCGTCGGTCGCGCTGCGCTCGAACGAGCTGAGCGTGTGGGTGATCTCGGACGGCGAGCTGTCGGAGCCGATCAGGCCGTTGACCTCGTCGAGGCGGGTGCCGGCCTGGCGGAGCAGGTCCTGGCCCTTGCCGGAGTCGCTGGAGTTCAAGGAGACCTGGGCGCTCTCGATACCGCGCTTGAGCGGGTACAGGGCGTCGCCGGGCAGGGCGCTCTCGGCAGCGGCCGCGACACCGGCGGTGCCGCCGATGACCACGAACGCGGCAGCGGCGATGCTGATCCGGCGCTGGCGGCGGTTGCTCGGCGCGCTGAGCGGCAGCACCGGAGCGAGTTCGGCGTCAGCCGGAAGAAGAAGGGTGTCAGCGGCGTCCATCAGCCGCATGCGCAGGTCGGCGACGAAGTCGGCACGCGGCGCAGGGATCTCCTGCTCGCGCAGCACGGCGACCGTCGCAAGGAGGTCCGCGTAGCGGCGGTCGTCCGAAGCCCCTCGGGGTCCGTCGACCACGCTGGCGAACTCCTCAGCGGCTCTGCGCGCCGGGCTCAGCGGGATCATGAGGTCAATCCTGATTCGTGGGAGGGTGCGCACGGCCGTCCCGCTTGGGTGTTGCGGTCCCCCGTGCATTCGTTCAAGAACTTCAACGAGGAGACGGTGCCTGGGGTTATGCGTGACGCAGAACGCATTGGATCGATCATTCGCGCTCACCCGCCGGGATCAATTTCGCCAGATTCCGGACACCCCGCAGCTGGAGCTGCTTCACGGCCCCCGAGCTGCGGCCCAGGATCTCCGCGGTCTCCGCGATGGAGAGGCCCTGGAGGAAGCGCATGATCAGGCACTCGCGCTGCTCGGTGGGGAGCTGGCCGAGCGCCTTGAGCAGCGCTTCGTTGGTCAGCGAGGACAGCACCTCGATCTCCGGGGACTCGGAGGTGGAGTCCAGGGTCTGCATGTCCTCGGTGGTCTGCTCGAGGCGGGTGCGGCCGGCTTTGAAGTGGTCCGCGGTCAGGTTGCGGGCGATGGTCATCAGCCAGGCGCCGAAGTCCTTGCCCTGCCACCGGAAGGAGTGCATCGAGCGCAGCGCGCGGAAGAACGTCTCCGCGGTGAGGTCCTCGGCCAGCGTCATCGAGCCCACCCGGTAGTACAGGAACCGGTGGACCGAGGGCTGGTAGTGGTCGTAGAGCTGCCCGAAGGCTTCCTTGTCGCCGTTGCGGGCGAGCTCGACCAGCGCGATCAGGCGGGTTCCGACCGCCTCGTCCTCGGCGGAGGAAGCTGCCAGGTCGGCGTCACCGTGGTCCGAAGGGGGGTTCGGGACCGGGGAGAGCGCGGGGCCGTCCGGATCGCCCGCGGCGTGCCGGCGATGGGAACCGACGGCTGCGGAGCTGAGCAGGATGCGGTCGTCGTAGAGCCACGAGGGGAGTGCGGCACCGCCGGCGACAGCGAGAGCAGGGGTGGTGGAGACCTCGGAGAGGGCACGACGGAGCGCCGCCAGACCGCGCGCGTACTCCCGACTCACGCCCATCGAGTGTTCTCCCTCCCGGCCCCCCGCCAGGTTGATGTCAGTCAGGATAGACGGACGGGAACGTCTTTGGGAACGAGTTCGACAAATCGCCCGACCCGGTCGGAAAGGTCCAGACCAGTCGGTCCGCGACGACTAGCCCAGACGCTTGCGGATGGCCGTCCCGGCGGCGACCGAGCCGACGGCGGCCCCGGCGACCGCGGCGGTGAAGACGCCGGCGCGGGCTGCCTTCCGGCCGGTGCGGTAGTCGCGGATCCGCCAGCCGGCGGCCCTGGCGTGCGCCCGGAGCTTCGCGTCCGGGTTGACCGCGCAGGGATCTCCCACCAGGGAGAGCATCGTCAGGTCGTTGAACGAGTCGGAGTACGCCGAGCAGCGCGACAGGTCCAGGCCCTCGCGCGCCGCCAGGGCGAGCACCGCCTCACCCTTGGCGGGACCGTGCAGCATCTCGCCGACCAGCCGTCCGGTGTAGACGCCGTTGATGTGCTCGGCCACGGTGCCGAGAGCACCGGTCAGACCGAGGCGACGGGCGATGATCGTGGCGATCTCGATGGGGGCCGCGGTGACCAGCCAGACCCGCTGACCCTGGTCGAGGTGCAGCTGGGCCAGCGCGCGGGTGCCCGGCCAGATCCGGTGCGCCATCGCCTCGTCGAAGATCTCCTCGCCGAGCGACTCCAGCTCCTCGGTGGTGTGACCGGCGATGAAGGCGAGCGCGGCTGAGCGCGCCTCGGCGACGTGCTCGGGGTCCTCGACGCCGATGACCCGGAAGTAGGCCTGCTTCCAGGCTGCTCCGACGATGTCGCGGGTGGTGAAGAACTTGCGTCGGTGCAGGCCGCGCGCCAGGTGGAAGATCGAGGCTCCCTGCATGACCGTGTTGTCGACGTCGAAGAACGCAGCGCTGGTCGCGTCCTCGCCGACGTCCATGCTCTTCTCGACCTCGGCCGCGGCCGCGGCTGCCTCGCCTGCCAGCCGCGAGCGGCGCTTCAGGTTCACCGGGGTGTGGCCCTTGGGTGGCGTCACGAGCCCAGCCTATTGCGTCCTGGCAGGAGTCACTCCCAGCGCTGGCAACTGTGCGAGACTCCCCGGATGGAGACCACCGTCGCCGATCTCCTGGCTGCCGCCGCACAGGCCGAGCCCTCGAAGATCGCGCTGTCCGAGGCCGCGACCGGACGCACCGTCACCTGGGCCGCACTGGACGACCTCGCCGACCGGGTCGCGCACGGCCTGAACACCGCCGGCATGATCGCCGGCTACCGGGTGATGATCGCGGTGACCAACCGCATCGAGTTCGTGGCCACCTACCTCGGCGTCCTGCGCGCCCGGATGGTCGCGGTGCCGATCAACCCGCGCAGTGCCACCGGTGAGGTGGTGCGGATGCTGGTCGACTCCGGCTCCCGGATGGTCGTCGCCGACGGCACCACGATCGCGACCGTGCGCGGCGCCGTGGCCGGCGTGACCCAGGCGCTGGACAGCTCCGCCGGCGCTGACGGCGTACGGCCCCGGGTGGTCAGCGTCGGCACCACCCTCGAGCCGGGCGAGCGGTCCTGGGACCACCTGGTCATGGAGACCGGCACCGAGCTGCCGGGCGACACCGACCCGGAGTCGTTGGCCGTGCTGCTGTACACCAGCGGCACGTCGGGCCGCCCGCGCGCGGCGATGCTCAGCCACCGGGCGCTCTCGGCCAACATCGAGCAGGCCGCGACCGTGGTGCCGCCGATGATCAACGGCCGCGACGTCGTGCTCGGGGTGCTCCCGCTGTTCCACGTCTACGGCCTCAACGCCGTGCTGGGCCAGGTGCTGCGCCAGCACGCCCGGATGGTGCTCGTCGACGGCTTCGACCCCGAGGGTTCGCTGGACATCATCGAGGACGAGGCGATCTCGGTGCTGCCGGTCGCGCCGCCGGTGTTCGCCTACTGGATGCAGCTGCCCAGCATCGAGGACCGGTTCGGTCCCGTGCGCACGATCCTCTCCGGCTCCGCACCGCTGTCGCCCGAGCTCACCGAAGCGTTCGCCGCCCGGACCGGGCTGGAGATCCAGCAGGGCTACGGCCTCACCGAGGCGGCACCGGTGGTCACCTCGACCCAGTGCAGCGCGGAACCCGACGCCCGCTCGGTCGGGGCGCCGTTGCCCGGCATCGAGATCCGCCTCGTCGACGAGGCGGGCTCGACCCCCGAGGACGACGACCCCGGCGAGATCCAGATCCGGGGGGCGAACCTCTTCTCCGGCTACTGGCCCGACGGTGCGGACGGTCCGGACGCCGAGGGCTGGTGGGCCACCGGCGACGTCGGCTACCTGACCGCTGCCGGTGACCTGTTCCTGGTCGACCGGCTCAAGGAGCTGGTCATCGTCTCCGGCTTCAACGTCTACCCGAGCGAGGTCGAGGACGTGATCATCGAGCTCGCCGACGTGGCGGGGGTCGCGGTGATCGGGGTCGACGACCCGGAGACCGGCGAAGCCGTGGTGGCGTACGTGAAGTCGGTCGGGGACGTGGACCCGAGCTCGCTGGCCGAGCAGGTGCGGATGCACTGCGCCGGCAGGCTGGCGAGCTTCAAGCGCCCTTCGGTCGTGCACGTCGTCGAGAACCTGCCGATGACCGGCACCGGCAAGATCGCGAAGGGCCTGCTCCGCGCGACCGAGCGCCGGCGGGTGCTGGGCCTGCTCGAGTGAGCAACCGGGTCCTGCTGTACTCCAAGCCCGGCTGTCACCTGTGCGACGACGCCCGGGCCGTGATCGAGCAGGTGTGCGCCGAGGTCGGGACCGGTTTCGAGGAAGTCGACATCACTGCCGATCCCGCGCTCGTGCACCGGTACGGCGAGCAGATCCCGGTGACCTTCGTGGACGGTGCCCAGCACGACTTCTGGCGGGTGGACGCGTCCCGGCTGCGCGCGGCGCTCGGCGCCTAGCAGGGGTCCTGCGCGGTCCGGCACGGGCCCGGCGAGTGGCAAAGATCTCACCTGTGCTAGCGGTTGGCGTCCACGGTGGGCGTTCAGTTTGTTCGCACGTTCACAAACTCTTATTGTTGATGGGCTGATGCCTTTCACCACTGGCTCCCTGACCGAGCCCGGAGCGCGTCGCTGGAGAGTTGACCGTGAGCCCTACCCGTATTCCTGAGGCGACCGTCGCGCGCCTTCCGGTGTACCTGCGGGCACTCAATTCGCTGCTCGACTCGGACATCCGCAGCTGCTCCAGCGAGGAGCTGGCCACGGCTGCAGGCGTCAACAGCGCCAAGCTGCGCAAGGACCTCTCCCACCTCGGTTCCTACGGCACCCGCGGGGTCGGCTACGACGTCGAGTACCTGCGGTACCAGATCTCGCGCGAGATCGGCCTGACCCAGGACTGGCCGGTCGTGATCGTCGGGATCGGCAACCTCGGGCACGCCCTGGCGAACTTCTCCGGCTTCAGCTCGCGGGGCTTCCGGACGGTCGCGCTGCTCGACGCTGACGAGAGCCGCCACGGCGAGCTGGTCGCCGGTCTGAAGATCCGCGACTTCGGTGAGCTGAAGAAGATCGTGCACGAGTACGGCGTCGCGATCGGGGTCATCGCGACGCCCGCG
>JBJMIP010000157.1:0-10004 GCA_045806825.1 Marmoricola sp. | reverse complement strand
GAGCGCCTGATGTCGGTCTTCGACCTGACCGAGATCCAGGCCAACTACATCCTGGACATGCCGCTGCGACGGCTGACCCGGTTCTCCAAGCTCGAGCTGGACAAGGAGCGCGACGAGCTGGTCGCTACCATCGCCGGTCTCGACGAGATCCTGGGCGACGAGGCCAAGCTGCGCAAGGTCGTCTCCGAGGAGCTGGCCGAGGTCGCCAAGACCTACGGCACGCCGCGGCGCACGGTCCTCCTCGAGGCCTCCGGGGTGACCACCACGGCGACCGCGACCCCGCTGGAGGTCGCCGACGACCCGTGCTTCGTCTACCTCTCCTCCAGCGGGCTGCTGGCTCGCAGCACCGACGTCGAGCAGCCCGGCGAGGGCGGCGCCCGCACCCGCCACGACGTGATCGTCTCGGCGGTGCGCAGCACGGCCCGGGGCGAGGTCGGGGTGCTCACCAGCGCCGGTCGGGTGATCAAGCTCGGCGTGCTCGACCTGCCGACGCTGCCCAGCACCGCGAGCCACCCGAACCTGCAGGGCGGTGCCCCGGTCGGGGAGTTCCTGACGCTGGACGGCGGCGAGCGGGTCCTCGGCCTGACCACCTTCGACCCCGAGTCGCCCGGCCTCGCACTCGGCACCGCCCAGGGCGTGGTGAAACGGGTCAACCCCGAGTACCTGTCCAACAAGGACGACTGGGACGTGATCGCGCTCAAGGACGGCGACGAGGTCGTCGGTGCGCTGCAGCTGAGCACCGGGGAGGAGACGCTGTGCTTCATCACCGACGACGCCCAGCTGCTGCACTTCGGTGCTGCGGGGGTGCGACCGCAGGGACGTTCCGGCGGCGGGATCGCCGGCGTCAAGCTCGCCTCCGGCGCGAAGGTCGCCTGGTTCGGTGCGGTCAGCCCCGAGGACTCCGTGCTGGTCAGCATCTCCGGGGCCTCCTCGGCGCTTCCGGGCACGGAGTCCGGCTCGGTGAAGGTGACCCCGTTCAGCGAGTACCCGGCTAAGGGTCGGGCGACCGGCGGCGTCCGCTGCCACCGGTTCCTCAAGGGCGAGGACGCGCTGGTCTTCGCCTGGGCCGGCACCGCGCCCGCGATGGCTGCCGCTGCCAGCGGCGCCCCGGTCGACCTGCCCGAGGCCAACGGCCGCCGCGACGGCTCCGGCACGCCCGGCAGCCAGCCGGTCACCGCAGCCTCGGGTCCGCTCCCGACCATGGCAGGCTAGGTGCCATGACCGCGCCCTCCTCGTCCCGACGGATCGCCCTCGCCCTGCTGAGCTGCGCCACGGTGCTGCTCGTGGCCGCGGGTTGCGGGGGTAGCAGCGGCGGCAAGGACACCGGCGGCGGGAACGTCCAGCAGGTGCTCGCGGACGCGAAGACGAAGTTCGACAAGGCCTCGAGCGTCCAGTTCACGATGGCGACCGGCTCGACCCCGACGAGCGGAAACGCGGTGCTCGGGGCGAACGGGACGCTGACCCACCAGCCCGCGTTCAAGGGCAACGTGAAGGTCCTGTTCTCGGGGTTCAACACCAGCATCCCGGTGGTCGCGGTCGACGGGAAGGTCTACGCCAAGCTTCCGCTGACGCCGTCGTTCTCGACGATCGACCCGACCGAGTACGGCGCCCCGGACCCCTCTGACTTCTCCGATCCCGCGAAGGGCATCTCCGGTCTGCTGCTCAAGCTCGACGGCGCGAAGAAGACCGGACAGAAGCGGGACGGCAAGGTCGTGGTCACGACCTACGCCGGCACCCTCGACGGTGCCCTCGTCGCCCCGATCATCCCGAGCGCCGACGACTCCAGCACCTACAAGACCGTCGTCGGCATCAACGACCAGGGGCAGATCACCACGTTGTCGGTGACCGGGGACTTCTTCAGCGGAGCCGGTGACGTGACCTACGACCTGACCTTCTACGACTACGGCAAGAGCGTCACGATCAAGAAGCCGTGAGCAGCGACGCCACGCTCGGATCCGGGCGACCCCGCGCCGCTCGGGTCCTGCTGTCGCTGGCTGCCGTAGCCGTCGCCTTCGCGGCCGCCGACACCTACGTGGTGGTGCTCTCGCTTCCCGCGATGATGGGCTCGGTGGGCCTGAGCGTCGAGGAGCTCCAGCGCGCAGCCCCGATCATCAGCGGCTTCCTGCTCGGCTACGTGGCGATGCTGCCGCTGATCGGGCGGATCGCAGACCTGCGTGGCCGGCTTCCGGTGCTCGTCGCCGCGCTCGTGGTCTTCGGGTTCGGCTCGTTGGTGACCGCGGCGGCGTACGACCTGCCGAGCCTGGTCGCGGGCCGGTTCCTCCAGGGCGTCGGCGGCGGCGGCCTGGTCCCGGTGACGCTGGCGCTGGTCGCCGACATCTACCCGGTCGAGCGCCGTGGCGTGCCGCTGGGCATCGTGGGTGCCGTCCAGGAGCTCGGGTCGGTGATCGGCCCTCTCTACGGCGCGGTGGTGCTGTCGGTGGGGACCTGGCGCGACATCTTCTGGATCAACCTGGCCGTCGGGCTGGTCCTGGCCGCGGGGGTCGCAGCGCTGGGGCGGGCGCCGATCGAGCCCGTGGAGCCCTTCGAGACGGTTGCTGCGCAACCTCCTCAGGAACCAACGGTCGCTGCACCACCCCCTCGGGAACCAACGGACGCTGTACCACCGCTGGTCGAGCGCAGCCGAGACCTCATCGGTCCGGCCCTGCTGGCTCTCTTCGTCGCCGCCCTGCTGCTGGTGATGCGCCAACCGGACAGCCTGGTCACCTCGGTGCGCTGGGGCGGACCGTTCGTCCCGTTCGGCACCTCGGACGGCTTCACCGGCTCGATCTGGTGGTCCCAGGTCGGCCTGGTGACGATCGGGATCGGGCTGGCGCTGCTGCTCTGGCTGCTGCTCGCACCGCGGCCGTTCCTCGACCTGCGCAGCTGGTCCGCGAGTGCCCGCGAGGCGGACCTCGTCGGCGCCGGACTCCTGGCGGTCGCCCTCGGCGGCGTGATCCTGGCCTTCGCCACGGCCGATCCGCAGGTCCAGGTCTTCTCGAAGGCCGGGCCGCTCTACCTCACCGTGGCGGCGGTGTCCGGGCTCGCGTTCTGGTTCCACCAACGACGCGCCACCAATCCGCTCCTACCCCGCGGCGCGTTCGCCCAGCGGCCGGCCTGGGGGTCGCTGGTGGTCAGCTTCTTCGTCGGCTCGGCGCTGATCGCGGCCCTGGTAGACATCCCGATCTTCGCCCGCGTCACCGTGTACGACGACTCGCAGATCAAGGCCGCGCTGGTCCTCGTCGAGTTCCTGGTCGCACTTCCGGTCGGTGCCGTCATCGGCGGCTACCTGACCCGGACCTTGCCGGTCGGGGTGATCGCCGCCGCCGGGATGGCGCTCTCCTCGCTCGGCTTCTGGTTGATGAGCGGTTGGGACGTCGACACGCTGCACCACCTGACCAGCAGCGCCGTGCTGGTGCTCACCGGCCTCGGCTTCGGCCTGGCCCTGGCGCCGGTCAACGCTGCTCTCCTGGCGTGCACGGACTCCGCGGTGCACGGCGTCAGCAGTGCCCTGCTCGTCGTCGGTCGGATGGTCGGCATGCTGATCGGCATCTCGGCGCTGACCACGATCGGGCTGCGTCGCTACTACGCGGTCTCGGCCGACTTCCCCCAGCCCCAGCAGGTCTGCCACGGCAAGAGCCGGTGCGACGCCTACTCGGACCTGCTGCAGGGCGCCGGCGTGCAGCAGCTTCACGCGATCTTCATCGGGGCTTCGTTGTCCGCGCTCCTGGCCGGCTTGCTGGCTCTCGTACTCTTCCGAGGTGCCGCGACCCGCGGCTCCTCGACCTCCACCCTGATCGGGATCGGTTCATGAACGTGCCTGCCTGCTCCGAGGCCAGCCTCGCCGCCGACGAGCAGCTGATCGGTTCGGCGCCGGACGCGATCGCCTGGGTGTGCCTGGAGCAGAACGGCCCGTGGGGCGCGAAGGCCTGGACCGACTCGCACCTCGACACCGAGACCGGTCGCCGGATCGAGGAAGCTGCCGGCGAGCACGGCGTGCGCCCGTCGCTGGTCCGCCGACCGGGCCGGCACGCCGACCCGGGGACCGAGGCCGAGCGCGCGGTCCTGGTCGCCTACACCCACCCAGGACGCAGCTGGCTGCTCACCGGGACCGTGACCGACCCCGCCGCCCTGCTCGCGCTGGACTGGGCCGCCGTTGCCGCCGGCGACCTCGAGGCGACACGGGCCTCCCTCCCCGGCCTGTCGGTCGCCCCGGACCCGGTGCTGCTCGTCTGCACCAACGGCACCCGCGACACCTGTTGCGCCCGACTCGGACGCCCCGTTGCCCTCGCCGCGTCCGGGATCGACCCCGAGCACGTCTGGGAGGTCACCCACACCTCGGGCCACCGGCTGGCTGCGACCACGGTGCTGCTGCCCTCGGGAGTGCTGCACGGTCGGGTGCTCGACGGCACCGGACTGCTCGCCGCGGCGCGGCGCGGGACGGTGACCCTGGACGGGTACCGCGGCCGTTCGACGTACTCGCCCGGGGCGCAGGTCGCCGAGGACCACGTACGGCGT
The DNA here is from genome assembly GCA_045806825.1 of Marmoricola sp. Lineage (GTDB taxonomy): Bacteria > Actinomycetota > Actinomycetes > Propionibacteriales > Nocardioidaceae > Marmoricola. The sequence continues at coordinate 5,489 of JBJMIP010000157.1, read as the reverse complement.
ACCGAGGGCGTCCTCGGCCTGGACGATCTCGAGGTCGTCCCGGAGATCGACGCGTGGCGCGTCCGGCACCGCGACGGCCGCAGCTGGTGGGTCGCGGTGTCCTCCTCGGAGTCGGGCGAACGGCCCGAGTCCTGCGGCAAGGAGGCCAAGCCGGTGACGAGGTACCAGGCCCGGATCGTTCGCTGACCTCGGCTTCGCTAGCCTTCAGGGCGTGAACGACTTCGACGACCTGCTGGCCGCGAACCGCGAGTTCGCCGCGGACTTCAATCTCTCCGGCTTCGACGGCGTGGCCCACGCGGGCATCGCGATCGTCACCTGCATGGACTCCCGGATCGATCCGCTGGGCATGCTCGGGCTCAAGCCGGGCGACGCCAAGATCTTCCGGAACCCCGGCGGCCGGGTGACCGAGGCCGCGCTCGAGGCGCTGGTGCTGGGCGTCCACCTGCTGAAGGTGAACCGGATCCTGGTGGTCCCGCACACCCGCTGCGCCATGGCCTCGGCCTCGGAGGCCGAGCTGCAGGAGCGGGTCGGTGCCTCCGCCGGGCAGGACGCGTCCTGGCACGCGTTCCACGTGATCGAGAACCAGGAGGTGTCGTTGAAGAACGACATCCACAAGGTCAAGGCGCACCCGCTGATCCCGGACGACATCCCCGTCGGCGGCTTCATCTACGACGTCGACACGGGCCTGCTCAACCAGCTGGTCTGAGCCAGGGGTCAGAGCCCGAGGCGTTCAGCGCACGCCGACAGCTCGTCCTTGGCCTGGTCCAGGTCCTCGGTGTCGGACATCGCGAGCACCACCCGGGTCGCTCCGACCTCGGCCAGTCGCTCAGCCTTGGCGCCGTCCACCCTGGTCACCAGGTGCCCGAGGCTGAGCTCGAGCCGATCCGGGTCCCGGCCGGCCTGCTCGGCACTGCGCGCCATCTCCTGCCGCAGCGCCTGCAGCTCCTCGCCGGCAACTCCGAGCGGTTGCAGCCCGTCGCCGAGGCGGCCGGCCCGACGGGCCGCGGCCCGGGAGTGCCCGCCGACGTGGATCGGGATCGAGCGTGCTCCCGGAGCCGGACGGCAGACCGCGTGCTCGAAACCGAAGAACTCCCCCGCGTAACTGGTCGGTTCCCCTGACCAGAGTGCGCGCATGACCTCGATCTGCTCGTCGGCGCGACGTCCCCGGGTGTCGAAGTCGGCACCGCAGGCCTCGACCTCCTCGCGCATCCAGCCCATCCCGACGCACAGCCGGAAACGACCGTGCGAGAGCGCGTCCAGGGTGGCGATCCGCTTGGCCAGCACCACCGGGTTGTGATCCGGGAGCACCAGCACGCCGGTCGCCAGCCCGAGGCGCGAGGTGGAGCCGGCGATGAAGGCGAGGAGCTCCAGCGGGTCCGGTACCGGGCAGTCCGCCGCGAGCTCGACCCGGCCGGACGGGTCGTAGGGGTACTGCGAGGCGTACTCGGCGAACATCACCGCGTGCTCGACGACCACCAGCGAGCCGAAGCCGCACTGCTCGACGTGCTGGGCGAGGCCGACCATCCAGTCGGGGTCGGCGGTGCGGCCACTGCCGACCGGTGCGATGACGTCGAACTCCATGCGCAGACCGTACTGGTCAGGCACGCGATCGCTTCTCGATCCTGGGCACGGAAAGCGCGCGGAACGCGATGCGCCAGCCGTTCGCGGTCCTCACGCAGCGGTCGCGGTACTCCACGTCCCAGACCCACGAGTGTGGTTCGGGGCCGTCGACGTGGTGGTGGGCCTCGCCAGTCGTCCGACCCGACGCACCGGACCCGGAGATCTGCCACTCGCTCGTCGCGACGACGTGCGTGGTGCCGGCGAAGGCTGCGACCTGCGAGACCAGCGCCACGATCGCCTCGCGTCCCCTCGACTCGAGCACCGGCGCGAGGGATCGTGGCGGGTCGGGGGTGACCAGCGCCGCGTCGTCGGTGAAGAGCTCACCCAGCGCCACCCAGTCCCGGTGGTCCACCGCGGCCGCGTACGCGCGGACCAGGTCGTCGAGCTCGGCGGTGTCCTCCGGGCCCAGCTCGATCACGGCCGGGCCTGTGCGGCCAGGTCGGCGGCGAGCTTGGGGGCCCAGATCGTCCTGCCCAGGAACCGGTCGGCGTCGGGACTGGTGGCCAGCCAGGCGATCACCTCGCCCGATGCGGACGGGTCGGCGGACGGGTAGCCGCCGCTCTCGGTGATCGCGTCGGTGCCACCCCGGGCCAGCGCGGACTCGGTGAGGACGAACCCCGGGTCGACGTTGAACGCGCGGACGCCCTGGGTTCCGAACTCCGCGTTGATGCTGCCGGCGATCCGTCCGAACGCAGCCTTGGAGGCTGCGTACGCGAGTCCCCAACCGCCGTCGCCGGGTCCGGCGGGCGGGTCGTTCGTCGCCGAGCTCGACGCCATATTCACGATCGTGCCGCGCCGGCGCTCGAGCATGGGTGCGAGCACCTCGTGGGTGAGCAGCAGCTGGTGGTAGAAGTTGCCCTGCCAGGTCCGGACCAGCGAGTCCTCGGTCAGGTCCAGGAAACGCTCTTGCGGCAGGTGCACGAAGCCGTTGTTCACGACGACGTCCAGGGCTTCCCACTCGGCGTGGACCTGCGCCACGGCCTCGACGACGCTGGCGCGGTTCGCGAGGTCCATCTGCACCGGCAGGCAGGTACCGCCGAGGTCCTCGACCTCGGCGGCCGTGGCCTGGAGGCTGCCCCGGACCGGCAGCAGCAGCTCGTCGCCCGCGCCCTCGCTGACGCGGGGAGCGATGCGGCCCTCACCTTCGTTCCGGGTCCTGCCCGTGATCGCCACGTCGAAACCGGCAGCAGCCAGCGCGAGCGCGGTCGCCCTGCCGATACCCCGCGTCGCTCCGGTGACGAGCGCGCGCGGACGGGTGGTGGCGATCACGGACAGAACCTACTCGGTGGCTCAGACGAGAAGCGGGCTCACCAGCGGGTAGTAGCCCGACGCGTGGCCGGTCACGTTCGGGTGGTAGCTCTCCGAGATCGGGTTCGACAATCCGTTCAACCACTCCGGCGACCCGCACACGGCGTGACCGATGAAGCGGCTGGTCGGGTTGGCGAACGCGAAGCCCTTGGCCGAGGCCGCCGCGGCGATCTTGGAGTTCATCAGGTCCGCGGTGGCGTTGAGCCGGGACTCGTCGTCGGGGCTGAACCAGGTCGCCGCGTTGCAGTCCTCGCCGTTGAAGATGCGCGGGTAGCCGACCACGACCACCTTCGCGTTCGGCGCCTTGGACTGGATGCTCGCGTAGAGCGTGTTCAGCCGGCCCGGGAGGGTGTTGGTGATGAACGAGTTCGCGGTGTTGACCTTGCCGGCACAGTCGCTGGCCCACGCGGGCTTGGCGCACTCGGTGATCACGTCGGAGAACCCGGCGTCGTTGCCGCCGATCGAGATGGTCACGTAGCTGGTGCTGGTGCTGAGCGCTCCGAGCTGGTTCGCGGTGACGTCGGCGGTCTTGGCCCCCGAGCAGGCTTGGAAGTTGAGGGTGTACCCGCGCGCCTGGGCGATCAGGTACGGGTAGGCCTTCGTCGAGCGCTGGCAGCTGGTGCCGTCACTGATGTAGGTCCGGGTGCCGACGCCGGAGGAGTACGAGTCGCCGAGGGCGACGTACGACGGGCCGGCAGCGCCTGCCGGGGTGATCGCGAGTGTCGCGCCGACGAGCGCGAGGACGGCGGCCACGGAGCCGAGAAGAGCCAGACGGATGCGGTGAGTCATGCCGAGAACTCCTTGCTGGAAGGGGACGGCCACCCCACGTGACCTGGATCACAGCAAAGCGTTACTCGGCAGTAATGTCCAGCACCAATTAGCCCGCGGCTAGCAGATTCCCGACGTAGGCCAGCTGGGCCGGCGCGACCTGGCGCCAGTACCCCTTCGTGTGCCCGCCGGTGATGAATCCCCCGGCCGGGGGTGGCGAGAGCCGCGAGGCCAGGGACCTCGTGGCCGTGTAGAACGGGTCCTGCAGGCCGCAGTCCATCCGCAGCGGGACACCGCGCAACCAGCCGGGGTGGCCGTAGACGTCGTTCGCCGCGTAGTCCGCGGCGCTGTCGAACGCACCCTGGGCGGTGGCACCGGAACTGGTGAACAGCGCGGGGCTCGAGACCGCGACCGCCCGGACCCGGAGCTGCTGCCTGCCGGCCATCAGCAGTGCTCCGTAGCCGCCCATCGACCAGCCGAAGAGCCCCAGGCGATCCGTGTCGAGAGCTCGGTCGGCGAGCAGGGGAACGAACTCGTCGCGCACCATCGCGGCCGCATCGGTGCCGTCGGTACGCCGGTGCCAGTAGCTGTGGTTCCCGCCGTCGACCGAGGCGATCGCGAACGGCGCGGTGCCGTCCTTCACGACTCGGTCGAGGAAGGTGTCCAGGCGCAACGAGGTGAACGTCGTCCGGTGGTCACCGCGTCGACCGTGCAGGCTGACCATGACCGGGAGCCTGTCCCCCGGACCGTGGCCGGTCGGGTACGCGATCGTCCAGCCGGTGGTGGTCCTCATTGCCCGCGACCGGAAGGAGCCGCTGACCTGCTCTCCGGCCCTGGTGCCGGCGTGCTCGATCGTCGTCGTGGCGCAGGAGGACAGCAGCATCCCGGCGCCGCCGACCAGCAGCGCGCGGCGCGAGAACGAGGTCACTGCATCGCCGCTCACCTCAGGCGTCGATCGTGTCCTGGTCGACCTCGTAGGCGCCCGCGACGATGAAGTCCTTGCGCGGCGCGACGTCCGAGCCCATCAGCAGCTCGAACACCACAGCAGCCTCTGCCGCGTCGTCGGCGGTGATCCGGCGCAGCGTGCGGTGCCGCGGGTCCATCGTGGTCTCCGCCAGCTGGTCGGCGTCCATCTCGCCAAGACCCTTGTAGCGCTGCACCGGGTCCTTCCAGCGGATGCCCTTCTTGGCCAGCTCGGCCAGCTTCCGCTGCAGCTCCGGGTCGGAGTAGGTGTAGACGTACTTCTCCATGCCCTTCTTCGGGTTCGAGAGCTCGATCCGGTGCAGTGGCGGAACCGCGGTGAAGACCCGGCCCTGGGTGACCAGGTCCGGCATGTACTTGAAGAACAGGGTCGCGAGCAGGCACCGGATGTGGGCGCCGTCGGAGTCCGCGTCGGCCATGAAGATGATCCGGCCGTAACGCGCGGCGTCGATGTCGAAGGTGCGCCCCGAACCGGCGCCGACCACCTGGATGATCGAGGCACACTCGGTGTTCTTCAGGACGTCGGCGACCTGCGCCTTCTGCACGTTGAGGATCTTGCCCCGGATCGGCAGCAGCGCCTGGAACTCGGAGTTCCGGGCGAGCTTGGCGGTACCGAGCGCGGAGTCACCCTCGACGATGAACAGCTCTGACTTCTCCACGTCGTTGGAGCGGCAGTCGGCGAGCTTGGCCGGAAGCGCCGAGGACTCCAGCGCGTTCTTGCGGCGCTGGGTGTCGCGCTGCTGGCGGGCGACCAGGCGGGTCTTGGCGGCCCCGGCGACCTTCTCCATCACCAGCTTGGCCTGGGCCTTCTC
>JBJMIP010000156.1:0-14390 GCA_045806825.1 Marmoricola sp. | reverse complement strand
CGCCCCAGTGCGCCAGCCACTCCTCGAGGCTCTCCTCGGCGTGGGTGAGGAAGACCGAGACGTCCACGCCGATGCCGCCCGCGCCGATCACGGCCACCTTCTGGCCGGGCACGACGGACCCGTCGAGCACCTGGGAGTAGAGCACCGCCTTGGCGTGGTCGATGCCGGGGATCGCCGGCACCCGCGGCTCGACCCCGGTGGCGATCACGACCTCGTCGAAACCGTCCAGGGCAGCGGCTGTCGCCTCGGTGCCGAGCCGCACGTCCACGCGGAGAACCTCGAGGCGACGGGTGTAGTACCGCAGCGTCTCGGTGAACTCCTCCTTGCCCGGGACCTGCATCGCGAGGCGGAACTGGCCGCCGAGGTGCGCGCTCTTCTCGAACAGGGTGACCTTGTTGCCGACCTCGGCGAGCGAGACCGCGGCGCTCAGCCCGGCCGGGCCGGCCCCGACGACCGCCACCTCGCGCGGACGCCTGGTCGGCGTCAGCACGATCTCGGTCTCGTGACAGGCCCGCGGATTGACCAGGCAGGACGCCCGCTTGTTGGCGAAGACGTGGTCCAGGCAGGCCTGGTTGCAGGCGATGCAGGTGTTGATCTCGTCGCCTCGCTCGGCAGCGGCCTTGTTCACGAACTCGGGGTCGGCCAGCAACGGGCGGGCCATCGAGACGAGGTCGGCGGTGCCGTCGGCGATGAGCTGGTTGGCGAGCTCGGGGGTGTTGATCCGGTTGGAGGCGCAGACCGGGATCGCCATCTCCTTCTTCAATCGCGCTGTCGTCCAGGCCCAGGCGCCGCGGGGGACCTGGGTGATGATCGTCGGCACCCGGGCCTCGTGCCAGCCGATGCCGGTGTTGATCACCGTGGCACCGGCGTCCTCGATCAGCAGCGCGAGCTCCATCACCTCGTCCCAGGTCTGCCCGCCCTCGACCAGGTCGAGCAGCGAGAGCCGGTAGATGATCGGGAACCCTTCGCCGACGGTCTCCCGGGTCCGACGGACGATCTCGATCGGGAAGCGCATCCGCCGGGCCGAGGTGCCGCCCCAGGCGTCGTCGCGGTGGTTGGTGCGCTCGGCCAGGAACTGATTGATCAGGTAGCCCTCGGAGCCCATGATCTCGACGGCGTCGTACCCGGCCTTCTGGGCCAGGCCCGCTGCGCGGGCGAAGTCGTTGACGGTCTCCTCGACACCCTTGCTGGACAGGGCGCTCGGCTTGAACGGGTTGATCGGCGCCTTGATCGCGGAGGCCGACACCGAGAACGGGGTGTAGCCGTAACGACCGGCGTGCAGGATCTGCATCGCGATCGCGCCGCCGGCCTCGTGGACCGCACCGGTGATCTGCCGGTGCCGCTGGGCCTGGAGCCGGTTGGTCATCTCGCTCGCGAACGGCTTGAGCCAGCCGCGCTTGTTGGGGGCGTAGCCACCGGTGATGATCAGGCCGACTCCGCCGGCGGCCCGTTCGGCGAAGTAGGTCGCCAGCTTCGGGATGTCCCAGAAGTAGTCCTCGAGCCCGGTGTGCATCGAGCCCATCACCGCGCGGTTGCGCAGCGTCAGGTCACCGATCCTCAGCGGCTCCAGCAGGTGCGGGTACGGGTTCATCGGTGTGCCTCCAGGTATTCGGTCAGCCAGGCGATCCAGAAGGTCTCCTGGAGGATGCCGCCACGCAGCACCAGATAGGTGTCCAGGTCCTGCCCCTCGAGGCGGTCCGGTTCGGGGTAGTCCCGCTGCGACATCAGCTCGTAGTGCGCGAGTCGGGTGCGGTGGTCGTCGACCAGCTCGGCGATGTTGGCGAGCAGGGCCGCCCGGTCGCCGTACGACGCGGCCCGCATCTTCACCGCGATCTCGCTGCGGAAGCCGGCGCGCGGCGTGGTGGTCGCGATCCAGTCGGCCAGGGCCTTGGTGCCGATGTCGGTGACGGAGTAGACCCGCTTGTCCGGGCCACCGGTCTGCGCCTGCACCTGGGCGGTGACCCAGCCGTCGTCCTCCATCCGGCGCAGCACCTTGTAGATCTGCTGGTGGGTCGCGCTCCAGAAGAAACCGATGGACCGGTCGAAACGACGCGCCAGCTCCAGCCCCGCAGCGGGTCGTTCGCTGAGGGCCACCAGGAGTGCGTGCTCGAGGGCCACGGAGCAAACTCTGCCTCGGACGGGGGCCACTATGCAACTAGTTGCATAGTGGTCTGCCTCACCTACCCGAGAGCGTCGGCGACCAGGGCGCGCGCCGTCGTGAGCATCACGGCTTTGGCGTCCTTGCGGGTGAGCCCGGCGACGTCGACGAGCCAGACCAGGGACTCGATGCCGACCGCGCTGCGGACGCTGATGGCGATCCGGCGCACCTCCGCCTTCCCGAGCCGCGGGAGAGCCGGTGCCAGCGCATCCTCGAACCACCCGATCGCGCGCCCCTTGCGCAGCGGCAGCTGGTCGGACGTCGTGGCGCGGTCCAAGGCCAGGCGCAGCATCGTCCGTTGCTGCGGTTCGGTGTCCAGGACCTCGTCGATGAACGTCTCGACCGCAGCGAGCAGCCGGGTCCGGGGGTCGTCGCCGATGTCGTCGGGCAACAGGCTGGGGCGGTCGATGGCCGGGAAGGCCGCGAGCAGCAGCGCCTCCTGGCTGCCGAAGTAGCGGTAGGCGGTCGTGCGCGACACCGATGCCGCCGTAGCAGTCTCCTCGACCGTCGGGGCGCTGCCGTTGGCGGCGATCAGCTCGCGTGCGGCGGCCAGCAGGTCGTTGCGGGTGCGCTGCTTCTGCCGGCTGCGACCGGTTTCCTCGTAGGCCGTTGACATGGAGTTCACGGTACCGTAGTTTCTTTATGGGACACGGGTCCCATAAACATGGAGGTCACCATGAACACACTGACGGCGACGGTGCGCGACAGCGGACAGGGCGAGGCCCGTTGGTTCGGTGGCGGACTGCAGACCTGGCTCGCGACCACGGAAGAGACCGGGGGAGCGTTCCTGCTCACGGAGTTCGTCGGCCAGGAGGGGAAGGTGACGCCGGTGCACATCCACCCGGGCGTCGACGAGACCTTCTACGTGCTCGACGGCGAGATCCTTCTCGACCTGAGCGGCGAGCGCAGGTCGTTGGAGACCGGCGGCGTCGTGGTCATGCCGCGTGGGCTGCCGCATGCGTTCAAGATCATCTCGCCCCAGGCCCGGATCCTGACCATCCTCACCCCCGGCAAGGGCGAGGACTTCTACCGGATGGCGAGTGAGCCGGCGCCGCCCGGCAGTGCGCCGGTCCCGTTCGACCTCAACAGGGTCATCGCGGCCGCCGAGGCAACAGGTGGCATCGAGATCCTGGGGCCGCCGCCGTTCTGATCGAGCTCAGGCCCTGGGAATAGATACCCCTAGGGGGTATGTTGGGCCGGCATGGACCACGAACAGCACGACTCCTCCTGGCGCACGGCCGTCAGCGCGACCCTGCACTGCCTCACCGGCTGCGCCATCGGCGAGATCCTCGGGCTGGTGCTCGCGACCTGGTGGGGATGGCACAACACCGCCAGCATCGTGCTGGCGATCGCGCTGGCGTTCTTCTTCGGCTACCTGCTGACCTTCACCTCGGTACGCCGACACGGCCTCGGCGCCGGTGACGCCGTCCGGGCGGCGATCGCCGCGGACACGGTCTCGATCCTGGTCATGGAGCTCATCGACAACGGCTTCGTGCTCGCTGTTCCCGGAGCGATGGACGCCGGGCTGGCCGACGGGCTGTTCTGGGGCTCACTGGTCGCCGCACTCGCGATCGCGTTCGTGGTGACGGTCCCGGTGAACCGCTGGATGATCAGCCGGGGTCGCGGCCACGCAGCGGTGCACTCACTGCACTAGTAGTCCTCGTTGATCCGCTGGAACAGCAGGTGGTCCTGCCAGGCACCGGCGATCTCCAGGTAGCGCGGCGCGAAGCCGAACTGCTCGAACCCGTTCCTCTCCAGCACCCGTTGCGAGCGGACGTTGTGCACGAGCGTCCCCGCCTCGACCCGGTGCAGGCCGAGCTCGGCGAAGGCGAACTCGACGACGAGTCGGCAGGCCTGGGTCGCGGTGCCCCGGCCACCCTGGTCGCCGTCGACCCAGTAGCCGACCGACGCCGACTGGAACGGTCCGCGGACGATGTTGTTCAGCGTCGTCCGTCCGACGACGGCTCCGTCGTCATCGATGACGAACGGCACCGTCTGACCGGCCTCGCGCATCTTCAGGAGCTGGCCGATGGTGGCGGTGACGGACTCCTCGGTGAAGTAGTCCTGGTCGCGCTCGGGTTCCCAGGGCGCCAGGAACTCCCGGTTGCGCTGCATCACCGCGGCCAGCTCGGGGCCGTGCTCCAGCGTGAGTGGTCGGATCGTGATCACCGTGCCATCCCAGCACGGCGAGGACGGCGGCAGTAGCGTCGGCCCATGGAAGCAGCCGAGCTCCGCGCCCTGCAGGCGCCCCTGAAGGACCGCTACCGGGAGGACCCGGCCAGCGCCCTCACCCCGTTGAACGCCGTCGGCCGGATCGGATCGTCCGGGGTCACCTTCGACGTGGACCAGTTCGCCGGCACCAGCCGGGCCGGGCTGCACCGGGCCACCGGCGGGGACGGCTCGGACGCCTGCTCCGGCGACATGCTGCTCGAGGCGCTGCTCGCCTGTGCCGGGGTCACGCTGCACTCGGTGGCGACTTCGATGGGTCTTGACCTCCGCTCGGTGACCGGGTCGGTGTCCGGCGCGTTCGACGCCCGCGGCACCCTCGGGCTGGACCGCTCGGTCCCCGTCGGGGTGCAGGACGTCGTGGTCAGCTTCGCCGTGGACTCCGACGCGGACGACGGCGCTCTGGAGCGACTGGCTACCGCGACCGAGCGCTACTGCGTGGTCGGCCAGTCGCTGGCGCAGCCGCCGCGGATCGAGGTCGGTCGGGCGGACGTCAGTCGGTGATCGAACCGGTGGTGCGGCCGACGCCGAGGGCGATGCAGGAGTAGTGCCGGTCGCCGGTGAGCCAGGCGCGCTTCTCCGGGTAGATCCAGATCACCCCCACGTCGCGGTTCGCGAAGTGCTCGGGGGCCACCTCCTTGAGCTTGTCCCGGCAGGGCGCCAGCCCGTTGCCCTGCAGCTCGGCCCGACCCGGGTAGGACGACCCGGAGATCGGTGCGTTCGCGAAGACCTCGCCCTGGTGGAGCTTGCTGCACGGGACGCCGTCGAGGCTGAAGAGCGTGTCGCCCTGCTTGATGTTGTCGAGCCCGTTGAAGCAGTCGCCGACCTTGAGGTTGTACACGGAGATCTTGCCGCTCTTGGTGATCGCGCCCGAGGCGTCGCGGTCCGCGTTGTTGAGACCGCCGATCACCAGGGCGGTCACGATCCCGATGATCCAGAGCACGTTCAGGACCAGGCCGGCGATGGCCAGGCCCTTGCCCTTCTGCCCGGACTTCGAGGTCTGCACCAGCGCCACGATCCCGAAGATGATGCCGAGGAAGCAGATCGGGATGATGCCGAAGACCAGCGCTGCGATCGCGAATCCGTTGGTGCCCTGCTTGGGCGGCTCGCCGTAGACCGGCGCCAGGTTCTGCTGACCCCACGGCGGCGGAGGTTGGGCCGGGTACGGGGCCGGGTACTGCGGCGGGTACTGCGGGGTGCTCTGCTCCGGAGGCGGCGGATTGCCGGGCCAGGGTTGCTGGCCGGGCGGCGGGGGATCGACGGGAGGTTCGCTCACGCGCCCGATGCTAGGGCGCCCCGGTCCGGTCTGCGGGCAGATCGCAACCGTGACAGTGAATCTGTCATGATCCGAGCATGAGTTTCGAACTGGGACAGGGCACCGGCCCGCTCAAGGGGATCAAGGTCGTCGAGATCGCCGGCATCGGCCCGAGCCCGCACGCCTGCACCCTGCTCGCCGACCTCGGCGCGGACGTGATCCGGATCGAGCGCCCCGGCGGTCAGCTGCTCACCGGCGGTAGCCACGACTTCCTCAACCGCGGCCGGCCCAGCGTCGCCCTGAACCTCAAGGACCCGGCAGCGGTCGAGACGGTGCTCAAGCTCGTCGAGGACGCCGACGTGCTCGTCGAGGGCATGCGCCCCGGTGTCACCGAGCGGATGGGCCTCGGTCCCGAGGACTGCTTCGCCCGCAACCCGCGTCTCGTCTACGGCCGGATGACCGGGTGGGGTCAGACCGGCGCCTGGTCGCAGGCCGCGGGCCACGACATGAACTACATCGCCATCACCGGCACCCTCTTCGGCCTGGGCCAGGTCAAGTCCAAGCCGCAGTTCCCGACGAACCTCGTCGGCGACTTCGGCGGCGGCTCGATGTACCTCGTGGTCGGCATCCTGGCTGCGCTGCTCGAGGCCCGGGTCAGCGGCCAGGGGCAGGTCGTCGACGCGGCGATCGTCGACGGCACCGCACACCTGAACGCGATGACCGCGGCGTTCCTCGAGGGTGGCAACTACCAGGAGGAGCGCGCCGCGAACCTGCTCGACGGTGGCGCGCCGTACTACGACATCTACGAGACCGCCGACGGCAAGCACATGTCGGTCGGCTCGCTGGAGCCGCAGTTCTACGAGATCCTGATCGACCTCCTCGAGGTGCGCGAGACCGCGCCGGACCGGTTCGACTTCTCCAAGGTCGACGAGCTCCGGGCGGTGTTCACCGCTCGGTTCGCCGAGAAGACCCAGGCGGAGTGGAGCGCGATCTTCGACGGCACCGACGCGTGCGTCGCGCCGATCATCCCCATGACCGAGGCGTTCGAGCACCCGCACATGAAGAGCCGCGAGGTGTTCGTGAAGCACCACGGCCGGATGCAGCCGGCGCCGGCTCCGCGGTTCTCTCGCACCGAGGCGACGCTCGGGCTCCCGCCCGCCGGCGGGGCCGGCGAGCACACCCGCGAGGCGCTGACGGCCTGGGGGATCGACGACGTCGAGAAGCTCATCGAGTCCGGGGCCGCGGTCCAGCTCTAGGACCCAGCACGCAGCACCCAGCGCTCAGCCGAGCGCGATCACCGCGTCGCGGACGAACCCGGGATCGGTGAGCCGGTCGCCGTACAGGTCCCGCAGCTGACTCACGCGGTAGCGCACTGTCTGCGGGTGCACGAAGAGGGCTTCGGCGACCTCGTCGCGACGGCCCTGGTGCAGCAGCCAGGCGCGCAGCGTCTCGGTGAGCTTGGCGCGGGACGCCTCGCTCTGCCCGGCGAGGGGCGCGAGCACCTTGGTGCGCAGGTCGGCGCGGGAGTCGCCGTCGGCCCCGACGACCAGGTCGGCCAGGTGGTCGTCGGTGTCCCCGAGGAGCCCGAGCCGGTGTGCCTGGACCACCCGCTGGTACGACGACCGCACCTGGGTCCACGGCCGCGGAGGCCCGACGACTGCCTGGGCGCCGTCGATGACCCGGAGCATCGCCGCGCGGGCGCGGCCTGCGCCGACCGGGACCAGCACCACCGTGAACCCGGGTTCGAGCTCGAGCGCCGCGGTCTCCTCCGGGAGCTGCAGGGCGCGAGCGTCGAGCTGGCTGCGCAGCGAACGGAACTTCACGTCCGGCAGCGCCACCACGGTGAGCAGCTTGGGGGGCTGCCAGTCGGCCCGCTCGGCGGCGGCGACCAGGTCCGCCTCGGGGGCTCCGTCGACCAGCCGGACCGCCAGCCGGTCCAGCCGCCGCTGGCGCAACCTACCCGACGTCGCGAGCTCGTCGGCATGACCGCTGACGCTCGCGTCCGACAGCTCGTCGATGTAGGCGAAGACGAGCTCGGCGAGCCGCGCCAGCTGGGTCGCCTCCAGGCCCCGGTTGACTGCGGCCGTGCTCATCTCCCGCCAGGCGACCCGGGCACCGACCCGGTAGGCCTGGGCGAGTGCGTCCATGGTGCGGCCGCTCCGGGCTTCGCCGCGGCCCAGCGCGTAGGCGGCCTCCAGGACGGCCTCGATCTGCTCGCCCGCGTCGATCCCCTCGGCCCGGGCGGCAAGGTCGAGGAAGCCGTCCAGCGCCACCTTGACCGCGATCTCGATGTTGCGGCCCATCGCGCCGCGGAACGGGTCCCGGTAGCTGGGCACCTCGCTGATCACCGCGGCGATCGTCTGCTCGGCGACCCCGGCCATGTCGGCCCGCATCTGGGTCGCGATGGCAGCCGGCAGCCGGAGTGCCATCTCTGCGCGAGCGTCTGCCATGGGAGCCCTTCTTTTGTTCGCTACGAACAAACTATAGACCCTGATTCACGTCTGCTGGTCATGCTTTTGTCCGCGACGGCGACCAGGATGAACCCATGACCGACACACTCCTGCGACCGACCGAGCGACAGCCCTCGCTGCGCCACCGGTTGGTGCGCCTCGCCGAAGCGGCCACCACGCCGCTCGTGCCGGCCGACTACCTCGACCTCGTCGCCCCGCTGCGCCCCGGCGCCGACCTGCGCGCCCGGATCGTCTCCGTCCAGCCCGAGACCCGCGACGCGGCCACCATCGTGCTCAAGCCGGGCGCCGACTGGGCGGGCCACGTGCCGGGCCAGTACCTGCGGATCGGCATCGACGTGAACGGTGTCCGCGAGTGGCGCGCCTACTCGCTGACCCACGGCCCGCGCGCCGACGGCTACATCTCGATCACCGTGAAGGCCGTCCCGGACGGGAAGGTCTCGAACCACCTCGTGCACACCGCCGAGCCGGGCACGCTGGTGCACCTCGAGCAGGCCACCGGCGACTTCGTGCTGCCGTCGTCCCTGGACGGCACCAAGCTGCTCTTCGTCACCGCCGGCTCCGGGGTCACCCCGGTGATCGGGATGCTGCGCAACCTGTTCCCGGTGGCCGACACCGGTGTGGTCGACCTGCCGCGCAGCAAGGACCTCGACATCGTCGTCGTGCACGTCGCGCCGAGCGAGCCCGACTCGATCTTCCTGGACAACCTCCGCGAGCTCGCCGAGCACGGCTCGATCACCCTCGTCCCCCGGTACGACGACCAGCACGGCGTCCTCGACGTCAACGATCCCGAGACCGGGCTCGGCGCTCTTGTTCCCGACCTGTCCGAGCGGACGACGTACGCCTGCGGCCCCGGTGGCCTGCTCGACGCGCTCACCGCCCACCACGAAGCGGCCGGGCTGACGCTCTTCACCGAGCAGTTCCGCGCTGGCTTCGTGGAGGCCGGCGACGGCGGCACGCTCACCGTCGGCGGCCTCACCGTCGAGGCCGACGGCGCCACCCCGCTGCTCGACGTCGCCGAGGCCGCCGGTGCGCTGATGCCGAGCGGCTGCCGGATGGGCGTCTGCTTCGGCTGCGTCCTGCCCCTGAAGGAAGGCGCCGTCCGCGACCTGCGCAACGGCGCCATCACCACGGCCGACCCGATCTCGTCCGCCAACGGCGGAGTCCCGATCCAGACCTGCATCAACGCCGCCGCCGGCGCCTGCACCCTAGGAGACCGAGCATGACCACGATCCAGAAGAAGTCCGAGAACCCGATCGCGCACCTGACTGCCGAGGACATCGAGACCCTCGGCCATGAGCTCGACGCCATCCGCCAGGAGGTGCTCGACACCCGGGGCGAGCGCGACGCGCAGTACATCCGCAAGGTGATCAAGGCCCAGCGGGGCCTCGAGGCCGGCAGCCGCGCGCTGCTGCTGTTCTCGATCTTCCCGCCGGCATGGATCGCCGGCACCGCTGGCCTGTCCGTCGCGAAGATCCTCGACAACATGGAGGTCGGGCACAACATCATGCACGGCCAGTGGGACTGGATGCGCGACCCGAAGATCCACTCGACGACCTGGGAGTGGGACAACGCCACCCCGTCGGACATGTGGAAGCACTCGCACAACGAGCTGCACCACACGTACACGAACGTCGTCGGCAAGGACAACGACCTCGGCTACGGAATCATGCGGGTCGACGAGGACCAGCGCTGGATCCCGTTCTACCTGGCCCAGCCGCTGTGGAACTTCGTCAACGCCTGCCTCTTCGAGTACGGCATCGCCGCCTACGACCTCGAGCTCGGCAAGAACCTCTCGATCCCGAAGGAGAAGCGGAGCGAGGAGTTCAAGACCGGCGTCAAGCGCACCCTGGGCAAGATCCGCAAGCAGGCGACCAAGGACTACCTGGTGCACCCGCTGCTCTCGGTCCCGACCGGCTCGTTCCTCACCACCCTGGCCGCGAACCTCACCGCCAACGTCGTCCGCAACCTGTGGACGCACTCGGTGATCATGTGCGGCCACTTCCCCGAGGGTGTCGAGACCTTCGAGAAGAAGTCGATCGAGGGTGAGACCCGCGGCGAGTGGTACCTGCGCCAGATGCTCGGCTCCGCGAACATCTCCGGCGGCCCGGCGGTGCACATGATGACCGGCAACCTGAGCTTCCAGATCGAGCACCACCTCTACCCGGACCTGCCCAGCAACCGGTACGCCGAGGTCGCCCCGAAGGTGCAGGCGCTCTTCGAGAAGTACGGCCTGACCTACACCACCGGGTCGATGCCGAAGCAGGTGTACTCGGCCTGGCACAAGATCGTCCGGCTCTCGCTGCCGAACGGCTGGCTGGCCGACACCACCGTCAAGAACGCACCCACGCAGCTGGTCAAGCTCTACAAGATGACCACCGGCGGCCCCAAGGTCCGTCGTGCGATCGAGCTGGCCGACCGGCGCGCGGCGAACAACCGCAAGCTCGCCGCCTAGGGGCTCAGTCCGTCACGTCGTAGTGCACGTGGTCGCGGTGCTCGAGGATCGCCCGCTCCGAGGCGTTGTGGGCGTTCCCCGGGTCCGGGACGACGTAGTGGCGCCAGCCGTCGCGCCCTCGGTCGGCGGTCCAGATCTTGTCGTCGAAGATGACCGTCTCGATCGCGAGCCGGGAGGCCTGGGCGACCAGGTACTGCGCAAGCTGCCACCCGCGCGTCTTGTTGATCGCGCCGACCGGTCGGAAGAACACGTCGACGGCCCTGCCCTCGTAGTGCGCCGACCCGGGCATGTGACCGGTGTGCACGCCACCGGGCGCGTACCCGCCCAGGGGTAGGTCACCGAAGCGGCGGAGCACGTCGACGCGCACCCGCTCGGCCCGGGCGGTCAGGCCACGGCTGTCGAGGCTGTCGGGTTCCGACGTACCGGCTCCGCCCTGGCGGCAGTACAGCGCTGCCCGCTGCTGACCGGTCACCGCCCGCGCGAGCAGGGCCGCGTCACCCGTCGAGACCCCCGGTACAGCGCGACGTACCAGCGTCCGCGCGGGGACGCCCCGCTGGCGCACGCGGGGAGCGAAGGCCGTGGTCACCGCCTCGGCCTCGTGCCGGCTGAGGTCGACGGTGCGGCTGCCGGCGCTGACCGAGCAGGCCGGGCCGTGCAGCGTCCGCGAGAAGACCAGCACCGTGCCCGTCGCCAGCAGCAGGACCACGACAGCGACGATGCCCCGGCCGCGCCGGGTCAGACCTCCACGAGTGCTCACCCGCACCAGTGTTCCCAGCAGCAGCAAGGCGCACCTCGTCCGCAGGTACCGACCTGCTGAACCTCCGAACGAGTGCCGCGCGGGCGTGACGTGGACCACAAGGGCCCGGCCATTGACCCTGACAGTATTACTGTCACAATGGCCGAGGCGCTCCTTCCCTCGCGCCATCACTTCGACATTGAGTTGGGACGGTCATGGCACAACCCGAAGCTTTTGTGTACGACGCCATCCGCACGCCGCGCGGTAAGGGCAAGAAGGACGGCTCGCTGCACGCCTCGAAGCCCGTCGACCTCGTAGTCGGCCTCATCGACGCACTGCGCGAGCGCAACCCGAACCTGGACCCGAACCGGATCGACGACGTCGTCCTCGGCGTGGTCTCCCCGATCGGTGACCAGGGCGGCGACATCGCCAAGACCGCCGCGCTCGCGTCCGGCCTCCCCGACACCGTGGCCGGTGTCCAGCTGAACCGCTTCTGCGCCTCCGGGCTCGAGGCCGTCAACCAGGCCGCCGGCCGTGTCCGCTCCGGCTTCGAGGACCTGATCCTCGCCGGCGGCGTCGAGTCGATGTCCCGCGTCGCGATGGGCTCCGACGGTGGCGCCTGGGCCGGCGACCCGGCCACCGCGTTCAAGGCCTCCTTCGTCCCGCAGGGCATCGGCGCGGACCTGATCGCCACCCTCGAGGGGTGGAGCCGCGAGGACGTCGACGCCTTCGCGTCCGAGTCCCAGGCTCGAGCCGCCAAGGCCCAGGCGAACGGCCTCTTCGACAACTCGGTGATCCCGGTCAAGGACCTCAACGGCCTGACCGTCCTGGAGAAGGACGAGTTCATCAAGCCGGGTACCTCGGTCGAGTCGCTCTCCGGTCTCCGTCCGTCGTTCCAGGCGCACGGTGACATGGGCTTCGACGACGTCGCGCTGCAGAAGTACCACTGGGTCGAGAAGATCAACCACGTCCACCACGCCGGCAACTCCTCGGGCATCGTCGACGGCGCCGCCCTGGTCGCGCTCGGCACCGAGCAGGTCGGCAAGGACCTCGGCCTGACCCCGCGGGCACGGATCATCTCGGCCGCCGTCTCCGGCGCCGACCCGACGATCATGCTCACCGGTCCCGCCCCGGCTGCCCGCAAGGCGCTCGCCAAGGCCGGCCTGGAGACCAAGGACATCGACCTCTTCGAGATCAACGAGGCGTTCGCCGCGGTCGCGATGCGGTTCATGCGTGACATGGGCATCTCCGACGAGATCACCAACGTCAACGGCGGTGCGATCGCGATGGGCCACCCGCTGGGTGCGACCGGCGCGATGATCCTGGGCACGCTGATCGACGAGCTCGAGCGTCGCGACCTGAAGCGCGGCCTGGCCACGCTCTGCGTCGGCGGCGGCATGGGTATCGCCACGATCGTGGAACTGGTCTGACACTCCCGTTGGTCGAGCTTGTCGAGACCACTGAACTTTCAAGGAACAGGTATGTCTGAAGAATCTGCAGTGAAGTACGAGAAGGACGCCGACGGCATCGTCGTCCTGACGCTGGACGACCCGACCGCCAGCGCCAACACCATGAACGAGCTGTACGGCCGATCCATGGACGAAGCGGTCACCCGGCTGGAGTCCGAGAAGGACTCGATCACCGGTGTGGTCATCACCTCCGCGAAGAAGACCTTCTTCGCCGGGGGCAACCTCAACGCCCTGATCGCGGTCCAGCCCGAGCAGGCCCAGGAGATCTTCGACCAGAGCCAGGCCGTGAAGGCGCAGCTGCGCCGGATCGAGCTCCTCGGCGTGCCGACCGTCGCCGCCATCAACGGCGCCGCGCTCGGCGGTGGCCTCGAGATCGCGCTGGCCTTCCGTCACCGGATCGCGGCCGACGTCCGGCTGGAGATCGGTCTGCCGGAGTCGACGCTGGGTCTGCTGCCCGGCGGCGGTGGCGTCACCCGCACCGTCCGCCTGCTCGGCATCCAGAACGCGCTGATGGAGGTGCTGCTCCAGGGCCAGCGCTACCCGGCAGCCGCGGCCAAGGAGAAGGGCCTGATCGACGAGATCGTCCCGGCCGACGAGCTGCTCGCGGCGGCGAAGAAGTGGGTCCTGGACAACAAGGACAACGACGCTGCGAAGGCGCAGCCGTGGGACCAGCAGGGCTACAAGATGCCCGGCGGCACCCCGTCCTCGCCGTCACTGGCCGGCATGCTGCCCGCCTTCCCGGCGATCCTGCGCAAGCAGCTCAAGGGCGTCCGGATGCCGGCCCCCGAGGCGATCCTCGCGGCGGCCGTCGAGGGCGCCCAGGTCGACTTCGCGAACGCCGAGAAGATCGAGTCCCGCTACTTCGCGTCGCTGGCCACCGGCCAGACCGCGAAGAACATGATCCAGGCGTTCTTCTTCGACCTGCAGGCGATCAACTCCGGCTCGCTGCGCCCGCAGGGTGTGGAGAAGTTCCAGCCCACCAAGGTCGTCGTCCTCGGCGCCGGCATGATGGGCGCAGGCATCGCCTACGTCTGTGCGAAGGCCGGCCTGGAGGTCGTCCTCAAGGACGTCTCGCTCGAGTCGGCCCAGAAGGGCAAGGCCTACTCGGAGAAGCTCAACGCGAAGGCTGTCTCGCGCGGCAAGCTGTCGCAGGAGAAGTCCGACGCGATGCTCGGCCGGATCCTCGCGACCGACAACCCGGCTGACGCCAAGGGCTGCGACCTGGTCATCGAGGCGGTGTTCGAGGACCCCGCCCTGAAGAACAAGGTCTTCGCCGAGATCGCCGAGCACATCAACGCGGATGCGCTGCTGTGCTCGAACACCTCGACGCTGCCGATCACCGAGCTGGCCAAGGGGATCGACGCCGGGAACGCAGAGGATCGCAGCGACTCCCCGGCGCCGAGTCGGTTCATCGGGCTGCACTTCTTCTCCCCCGTGGAGAAGATGCCGCTGGTCGAGATCATCCGCGGCGCGGAGACCTCCGACGAGGCCCTCGCCAAGGCCTACGACGTCGTCCTGGCGATCAAGAAGACCCCGATCGTGGTCAACGACGCGCGCGGCTTCTACACCTCGCGGGTCATCGGTACCCAGATCAACGAGGGCATCTCGATGCTCGCCGAGGGG
>JBJMIP010000155.1:0-2132 GCA_045806825.1 Marmoricola sp. | reverse complement strand
GATCTGCGTGCCGAGCGGAGTCACCCCGGTCGAGCAGCGGGCCGTCAAGGAGGCCGGCTACCAGGCGGGCGCCCGGACGGTCTACATCATCGAGGAGCCGATGGCGGCCGCGATCGGCGCCGGGCTCCCGGTGCACGAGGCGACCGGCAACATGGTCGTCGACATCGGCGGCGGCACCACCGAGGTCGCGGTGATCTCGCTCGGCGGCCTGGTGACCACCCTCTCGGTGCGCACCGCCGGAGACGAGCTCGACCAGGCGATCATCGCGTACCTCAAGAAGGAGCACTCGCTGATGCTCGGCGAGGGCACAGCCGAGGAGATCAAGATGACCCTCGGCTCGGCCTTCCCGATGGCCCAAGAGCTCTCCGCGGAGATCCGCGGCCGCGACATGATCTCGGGCCTGCCCCGCACGGTCCCGGTCTCCAGCGTGGAGATCCGCCGCGCGATCGAGGAGCAGCTGCACACGATCGTCGACGCCGTCCGCGCCACCCTGGACCAGACCCCGCCCGAGCTCGCCGGCGACATCATGGACCGCGGGATCGTGCTGACCGGCGGGGGAGCACTGCTGCGCGGCCTCGACGAGCGCATCCGCCACGAGACCGGGATGCCGGTGCACGTCGCCAAGGATCCGCTCAGCTCGGTCGTCCTCGGTTCGGGCAAGTGCGTCGAGGAGTTCGAGGCGCTGCAGCAGGTCCTGGTCGCCGAGAACGGACGCCGGAGCGCGTGATGCTGGGGTCCAAGCGCCGCTTCCGCCGCAGGCCGTCGGGCACCGCCCCTGGCGGCGACCCGTCGCGCCGGGTGCTCGGGTTGCTGGTGCTGGCCTCGCTGACGGTGATCACCCTGGACGCGCGCACCGGTGCGGACTCACCGTTGAACCCGGTCCGCTCGGCGGTCGGCTCCGTGGTCGGACCGTTGGAGGACGTGACCAACTCGATGACCCAGCCGTTCGCCGACGCCACCGGGTTCCTCCGCACCAACAAGTCCCTGCGCGGCGACATCGCCACCCTCTCGGCCGAGAACTCGCGGCTGCGCGGCCAGCTGGCTGGTGAGCCGCTGGACCGCCAGCGTCTCGCCCAGCTCGACGGACTGACCCGCACGGCGAGCGAGACCGGCTACTCCCTGGTCGCGGCCCGGGTGATCGCGATGGGTCCGGTGCAGTCGTTCTCCCGCACCGTGACCATCGACGCCGGCACCTCCTCCGGCGTCCGCGCCGACATGACCGTGCTCAACAACGACGGCCTGGTCGGTCGCGTCGTCCGGACGACCCGGTCGACCGCGACGGTGCTGCTGATCGTGGATCGTTCCTCGGTGGTCGGCGGCCGGCTGAGCACCAACATGGAGATCGGCTTCCTGCGCGGCCGCGGCTCGATCGGCGACACCGGTCGCCTCGACCTCGAGCTCGTCGACAACGCGGTCGAGCCCTCGCGCGACGACGCGGTCGTCACCTGGGGCTCCAAGAACGGTGTCCCGTACGTCGCGGGCATCCCGATCGGGCGCGTCGAGTCGGTCGTCTCCACGCCGCGGCAGAGCTCGCGGCTCGCGGTGATCCGCCCGTTCGTCGACTTCACCTCGCTCGACGTCGTGGGGGTCGTCGTACCGAAGGGCACCCGGGGTGACCGGGCCACAATCACGGGCTCGAGCACGCAGGGGGCGCTCCGGTGAGCGGCCTGCGCAACACCGTGGTGGTCGCGCTGATCGCGTTCGCGATCGTCGCCCAGGCCGTGATCTTCCGCTTCATCAGCGTCGACGGCGTGGTGCCGAACCTGGCGCTGATCGTGGTCGTGGTCGCCGCGATCTCCCGCGGCTCCCAGTTCGCCGCGATCCTCGGCTTCGGCACCGGCCTGCTGCTCGACCTGGCCCCGCCGGCCGACCACGTCGCCGGCCGCTGGGCACTGTGCCTGGTCCTGGTCGGCTACCTCGCCGGCCGGGTCCGCCAGGACGCACGCTCCTCCCCGCTGATGGCCGTGGTCCTGGTCGGCGCGGCGTCGTTCATCGCGACCTCGCTGTACGCGTTCACGGGCGCGGTGCTGAACGACGGCACGCTGCCCGTCGACGAGATGGTGCGCGTGATCGTGATCAGCGTGCTGTGGGACCTGATGCTGGCGCCGTTCCTGGTGCCGGCGCTGCTCTGG
>JBJMIP010000154.1:0-4307 GCA_045806825.1 Marmoricola sp. | reverse complement strand
CTGCGGGTCCTGGAAGGCGGTCTCGCGCAGGCGCAGGAAGCGCTCGGTGTACCACTGCTTGATGTCGTTGGCCGCTGCGTCGACGTAGATCGTGAAGTCGAAGAAGTCGCTGACCGCCAGGCCGGTGCGGCCGTCGGGCCGCGTGATCGCCGGCTGCAGCACGTTCAGGCCCTCGACGATCACGATGTCGGGTCGCTGCACGACGACCTTCTCGTCGGTGACGTCGTAGACGAGGTGGGAGTAGACCGGTGCCTCGACCTCGTCCTTGCCGGACTTGATGTCGATGACGAACTTCAGCAGCGCCTTGCGGTCGTAGGACTCCGGGAAGCCCTTGCGGTGCAGGATGCCGCGGCGCTCGAGCTCGGCGTTGGGGTAGAGGAACCCGTCCGTGGTGACCAGGGCGACCTTGGGGTGCGCGGGCCAGTGGGCGAGCATCTGCTGGAGCACGCGCGCGGTGGTCGACTTCCCGACCGCGACCGAGCCGGCCAGGCCGATCACGAACGGCGTGCGCGGCGGCGTCGGCCGGTCCAGGAAGTCCTCCTGGGCACGGTGCAGCGCACCCGCCGCCTCGACGTACAGGCTGAGCAGCCGGGACAGCGGCAGGTAGACCTGCTGGACCTCGTCCAGGTCGAGCTGCTCGCCCAGACCGCGGACCCGGTCGATCTCCTCGGCGGACAGCGGCTGGTCGGTGCGACCGCCCAGCTCGGCCCACGCCTCACGGTCCAGCTCGACGTACGGCGAAGCTTCGCCGGTCGGGTTGCCGTTGGCCATGCGCGTGATTCTTCCAGTACGCCGCGTGGGCCGGGTCACGCGCCCCGCTCGCTCCTCCGGCGCGGGGCCGTCAGCCCCCTAGACTGACCCCCATGTGCGGGATCGTGGGATATGTCGGGGAGCAGCAGGCCCGGGACGTCGTGATCGAGGGTCTGCGACGCCTGGAGTACCGCGGCTACGACTCCGCGGGCATCGCCCTGGTCACCGGTGGAAAGATCGCCAGCGACAAGCGCGCCGGCAAGCTCGCGAACCTCGAGAAGGCGATCGAGGAGTCCCCGCTGCCCGCCTCGACGACCGGCATCGGCCACACCCGTTGGGCCACCCACGGCGCCCCGAACGACGTCAACGCGCACCCGCACCTGGGCGCCACCGGCCGGGTCGCCGTCGTGCACAACGGGATCATCGAGAACTTCGCCCGGCTGCGTGACGAGCTCGAGCGCGCTGGTCACGACCTGCTGTCCGAGACCGACACCGAGATCGCGGCACACCTGATCGAGCTCGAGGTCGTCGCCGGTGCCGACCTGACCGCGGCGATGCAGGCTGTCTGCCGCCGCCTCGAGGGCGCGTTCACCCTGGTCGCCATCGACGGCGAGGACCCGAGCCGGGTCGTCGCGGCGCGCCGCAACTCGCCGCTCGTGGTCGGCATCGGGGAGGGTGAGAACTTCATCGGCTCCGACGTCGCCGCCTTCATCGAGCACACCCGCGAGGCGCTCGAGCTCGGGCAGGACCAGGTCGTCACGATCACCCGCGCGGGCGTCGAGGTCAGCGACTTCGACGGGAACCCCGCCGAGGGCCGTCGCTACCACGTCGACTGGGACCTCGCTGCCGCCGAGAAGGACGGCTACGACTGGTTCATGCGCAAGGAGATCTTCGAGCAACCGCGCGCGGTCGGTGACGCTCTCCTCGGTCGCCACGACGAGTCCGGCCTGCTGCAGCTCGACGAGGTCCGGATCAGCGACGACGAGCTCCGCGAGATCGACAAGATCATCATCATCGGCTGCGGCACCGCGCACTACGCGGGCCTGGTCGCCAAGTACGCCATCGAGCACTGGACCCGGATCCCGTGCGAGGTCGAGCTGGCCCACGAGTTCCGCTACCGGGACCCGATCCTGACCCGGAACACCCTGGTCGTCGCGATCAGCCAGTCCGGCGAGACCGCGGACACGTTGATGGCGATCCGGCACGCGGTGAAGCAGCGCGCCCGGGTGCTCGCGATCTGCAACACCAACGGCTCGACGATCCCGCGCGAGTCCGACGCGGTGATCTACACCCACGCCGGCCCCGAGATCGGGGTCGCCTCGACCAAGGGCTTCCTGACCCAGCTGATCGCCTGCTACCTGCTCGGGCTCTACCTGGCCCAGGTGCGCGGCAACAAGTTCGGTGACGAGATCGGTGCCATCGTGCGCGAGCTGGCGCAGATGCCGGCGCACGTCGAGCGGGTGCTCGCCGGCTCCGAGGCGATCTACGCCCTGGCCGAGCGGTTCAAGGACGCCCGGTCCGTCCTGTTCCTGGGACGGCACGCCGGGTTCCCGGTGGCGCTCGAGGGCGCGCTCAAGCTCAAGGAGCTCGCCTACATCCACGCCGAGGGCTTCGCTGCCGGCGAGCTCAAGCACGGGCCGATCGCGCTGATCGAGGAGGGCCTGCCGGTCTTCTGCGTGGTTCCGCCGCGCGGTCGCGACCAGCTGCACGACAAGATGATCAGCGCCATCCAGGAGATCCGCGCGCGCGGTGCGCTGACCATCGTCCTCGCGGAGGAGGACGACGACGAGGTTCTCCCGTACGCCGACCTGCGGATCGGCCTGCCGAAGGTGCCGACGCTGCTGCAGCCCGTCGTCGCCACGGTCCCGCTCCAGCTGTTCGCCTGCGAGCTGGCCACCCTGCTCGGTCACGACGTCGACCAGCCGCGCAACCTGGCGAAGTCCGTCACGGTCGAGTGAGAGTTCGGGGGTGAGCGGCATGGTCCTCGGGGTCGGTGTCGACGTGGTCGACGTCGCGCGCTTCCAGGCCTCGCTCGACCGCGCCCCGGCCCTGCTCGCCAAGCTGTTCACCCCGGCCGAGGCGATCCTGCCGATCGAGTCGCTGGCGGCCCGGTTCGCCGCCAAGGAAGCGCTGGCGAAGGCGCTCGGCGCCCCCGGCAACCTGGCCTGGCACGACGCCGAGGTGGTCCGGCTTCCCTCGGGTCAGCCGACGCTGGAGCTGCGCGGCACCGTGCTCGCCCGCGCCCAGGAGCTCGGGGTGACCCGCTCCCACCTCTCGCTGACCCACGACGGCGGTGTCGCCATCGCCTTCCTCACCCTGGAGTAGCGAGTTGTGTGCCCCAGCGCGTCACGGGCGACGCGTTCAGGCACACAACCCGTGTCGTTTCAGGTCGCCGATTACGGAGGCGGGCCGGTCGCGAAGCTCTCGTGCAGTGCACCGGACGATCACCACACCCCGCGCCGAGAGCTGCCGCTGCCGGACCAGGTCGTCCTCCCAGTGCTCAACCTCCATGTGGAAGGCGCCATCGACCTCCAGGATCAGGGTGCGGCCGTCCGGCAGGGGCCACTCGCAGTCGGTGAACCTGAGCCGACCGCCTGCATCGCGGCGCCGAACCTGACGCCTCGGAGAGGGGAGGCCGTGCCGCCGCGCGATCCTGGCGATGTCGAGCTCCGCCAGCGACTGGGCGCCTGCGCCCAGATCCCCGAACAGCGTGCGGAACATGCGCGCACGACGCAGCGGTCGCATCGACTCGAGCTCGGTTGCCAGTCGTTCCGCGGTGGTCAGGCGTTGCTGCACGACCGCCGCGAGGAGGCCCTGGGCGGTGCGAGCTGATCGTTCGTACCCCGCGAAGAGGAGCGCGGCCGGCTCGACCCTCGCTACCGGAAGATCGTTCCTGGCGCGCAGTGCACCCAGCGGCCGCCGTGTCCTGAAGAAGCGCACGCCCTCCACGGCGTCGAAAGCCAGCTCGTCGTCGACGAGCACGAGGATCTCCTCCCGGTGCCAGTTCCTCAGCCCGTGCCATTCCAGCGCGCTCAGACCGCCTACCAGGGCGTCGCCGCCGGCGTGGAGCACCGCGGACCACGTCCGTTGCCGCCAGGTCGCCGGCCCGGTGGTGGTGCTCAGGACGAGGGGTGTGCGTTCCACCCATCTCCGCGCGTCCAGCTGACGGCGTACGAAGTGGCGGCCGAAGCCGAGGTTCCGGAGCTGGCGCCGGGCCACGACTCCCTCCTGTGCTGCCGCCAGCGCCTTCCATTCCATCGGCACACCCTGCCAAGGTCGCGGGTCCGGGTTTCGGCTCTCCACAGGACACCGCAGTTGTGTGCCCCAGCGCGTCACGGGCGACGCGTTCAGGCACACAACCGTTAACTTGGAGGAATGCGGCAAGCACACACCGTGGCCCAGGTGCGGGATGCAGAGGCGAAGGTGCTGTCTGTGTCTCCGCCCGGGGCGTTGATGCAGCGCGCCGCTGCCGGGCTGGCGGTCGCGATCGTCGACCTGCTCGGGGGTGCCTACGGCCGTCGGGTGCTGCTGCTCGTCGGGTCCGGCGACAACGGCGG
>JBJMIP010000153.1:0-4912 GCA_045806825.1 Marmoricola sp. | reverse complement strand
CGCTGCTGGTCTACGCGAGCTCGTGGTTCAAGCTGCACTACCCGGCGGCGTTCCTGGCGGGTCTGCTGCGCGCCCAGCCGATGGGCTTCTACTCGCCGCAGTCGCTGGTGCAGGACGCGAAGCGGCACGGAGTCGAGGTGCGTCGGCCCTGCATCGTCAGCTCCCGGGCCCAAGCTGGCCTGGAGCCCCTCGCTGCGGTGGTTGAGGTGCGAGCGCCAGCCACGGTGGTTGAGGTGCGAGCGCCAGCGAGCCTCGAAACCCCGGTGACCGGTCTCCCCACCTGCCTCGAGCCCTATCACCAGCCCACGCCGTACGACGCGGACAACCCTGACCCGACGCTGACCCACCGTCGCGACGCGGCGTTCGCGGTCCGTCTCGGTCTCGACGAGGTCCGCGGGATCGGTGACGACGTCGCGGCCAGGATCGTCGCAGCGCGCGACGAGAAGCCGTTCCGGGACATGGTCGACCTCTCCCGTCGAGCGGGGCTCGACTCCGGCCAGCTGGAGGCGCTGGCCACCGCAGGAGCGTTCGAGGTCTGGGGGATGTCGCGCCGCGATGCCCTCTGGCACGCCGGGTTCACCGAGCGTGAGGATCAGCTCGAGGGCGCGGCGGCGGTCATCTCGGCTCCGATGCTGCCTGGCCTGGACCCGGTCGGGGTGACGCTGTCGGACCTGTGGGCGACCAGGATCTCGCCGGACGGGCACCCGATCACCCACCTGCGAGCGGCCCTGACCGACGTCGGGATCAAGTCGGTGGCCGAGATGTTCCAGGCCGAGTCCGGTCGTCGGGTGCACGTGGCTGGTCTGGTCACCCACCGTCAGCGACCGAGCACGGCCGGTGGGGTGACGTTCCTCAACCTCGAGGACGAGACCGGGATGCTCAACGTGATCTGCACCGAGGGCGTGTGGAACCGCTATCGCAAGGTCGCCCGGAACGCCTCGGGGATGGTGATCCGTGGCATCGTCGAGCGCACCGACGGCGTGGCGAACCTGCTCGCCGACAAGCTCTCCACGCTGGAGTCGGTCAGCCCGCACGCCGAGCAGGCTCTCCAGGCGCGGCACCGCTCACGTGACTTCCAGTGACCGCCCGGAGCGGCTGGTGCTCGTCAGCATCAGCGCCTCGCCGCTAGCGTTCGACCATGCTCGAGCGGATCGCTGACCTGACCTGGAACCACCCGCGGAAGATCCTGGCTGCAGCGATGCTGTTCGCCGCTGTCGCCGGCTTCTTCGGCCACGACGTCGAGCACCACCTCAAGGCCGCCGGGTTCACCGACCCGTCCTCGGAGAGCGAGCAGGCCGGCCAGGTGCTCGGCAAGGCCCTCGGCTTCTCGGCCCAGCCCGGGCTGGTGGTCCTGGTGCGCGCCCGCGACGGGGGGCGCCTCGACTCCCACGACCCCGCGGTGTCCGGCGAGATCGACCGCCTCGCCCGCCAGCTGTCCCGGGCCGACTACATCGGCAACGTGACCAAGCTGCCGGCGCCCGACGGGCGGTCGTTGGTGCTGAACGCGCAGCTGACGTCCAGCGACCTCGAGGACAAGGGCGGGCTGGCCGACGAGTCGGTCCGCACCCTGGTCCGCTCCAAGACCCTCGACGTCGGGTACGGCGGTTACGCCCCCAGCTTCAACGAGGTCAACGACCAGACCCGCAAGGACCTCACCCATGCCGAGCTGATCGCCTTCCCGCTGCTCGCGATCCTGCTGCTGCTCGTCTTCCGCAGCGCCGTCGCCGCTGCGCTGCCGCTGCTCATCGGGGCGCTGTCGATCGTCGGCACGCTCTTCCTGCTGCGGATCATGTCCGGCTTGGTGGGCACCTCCCTGTTCGCACTCAACATCGGCACGGCGCTCAGCCTCGGGCTCGCGGTGGACTACGCCCTGCTGCTGGTCTCGCGCCACCGCGAGGAGACGGCCAAGGTCGGCTTCACCCGCGAGGCGCACGTCGCGATGATGGCGACCGCAGGTCGGACCGCACTCTTCTCCGGCCTCACCGTCGCCGGAGCGATGGCGGCGCTGATGGTGATGCCGCAACGCTTCCTCTACTCGGTCGGCGCGGCCGGCGCGATGGTCGGCGTCCTGTCGGCGGTGATGGCGATCTTCGTCGCGCCCGCCCTGCTCGCCGTGCTCGGCCCGAAGATCAACGCGTTCTCGATCCGTCGAGGCCCGGCGATCTCCGACACCTCCAATCGCTGGCTGCAGGTCGCACGCGCGGTGATGCGTCGTCCGGTGCTCGTGGCCCTGGTCACCGCGGCCGCGATCCTCGCCCTGGCCTCGCCCCTGTTCGCCACGCACCTGACCGGACCGAGCGCCCAGGCGGTACCGCCGGGCCAGCAGTCGTACAAGGTGAACAAGTACCTGGAGGACCACTACCCGCGCGAGGTGGTCGAGGGTGTCTCGCTCACCGTCGACGGAGCCGTCTCCGACGCCCGGCTCGAGGAGGTCCGCAGCAGCATCGCCGGCGTGGACGGGGTGGTCGGGGTATCACCGTTCCAGCGCGCGAGCTCCCACGTCGCCTTCGCGACCGCGTCGCTGGACGGCCCGGCGCTCTCCGAGCGGTCCCAGGACGCGGTTCGCGGCATTCGGGCGCTCGCCGACCCCGAGGGCGGCAGGCTCCTGGTGGCCGGCAACACCGCCGGGTTCCTGGACGAGAAGAGCAGCCTGGTCTCCAACGCCCCGCTCGCCATCGGCCTGATCGTGCTGCTCACCGTGGTGCTGCTCTTCCTGCTCACGGGTTCGGTGCTGCTGCCGCTCAAGACGCTGCTCATGAACACGATGACGCTGGCGGCCGCCCTGGGCATCCTGGTGATCGTCTTCGAGAAGAAGTTCCTCGTCGGTGCGCTGAGCTACCCCGGGCCGTACTCGGTCGAGGTCACCAGCCTGGTGTTCCTGTTCGCGGTGACCTTCGCGTTGGCGACCGACTACGCGGTGCTGGTGATGGCGCGGATCAAGGAGCTGCGCGACGGCGGGATGAGCAACGAGGACGCGGTCGCGCACGGCGTCGCCCGCACCGGCCGGATCATCAGCGCGGCGGCGATCATGATCGCGGTGGTGTTCGCGGCGTTCGCGGTCAGCCCGGTCTTCTTCATGAAGCAGATCGCGGTGGGCATGTCGCTCGGCGTCATCATCGACGCGACCGTCGTCCGGGCGCTGCTGGTGCCGTCGCTGATGCGTTTGCTCGGCGAGGCGAACTGGTGGGCGCCCGGCCCGCTACGGCGACTGCACGCGCGGTTCGGCGTGAGTCACTAGCGCAGCTAGTAGACGAGCGGCGCCAGGTACTGCTTCGCATAGGCGTGGACCACGGCGTCATCTTTCATGTCGACGTTGCCGCCGGGGTTGAGGATGTAGGTGTACGCCACCCGCATCATCAGCTCGGCGACGACGTTCAGCTCGGACTCCGGCATCGTCGCGCCGCTGCGTCGTAGGGTCGCCGCCACCTGCCCGGCGAGGTCGATGATCAGGCTCGTGTTCGACAGCCCGCCGACGCCGGTGATGATCTCAGGCTCGGTTTCCACCAGGCGGGCGAGCAAGGGGATCTCGCGGGTCAGTGCGATGCCGCGCGAGAACGCCTCGACCACGGCATCGCGCGGGGGCAGCCCGACGGTAGCCCGGTCAAGCTCGTCGAGGAACTCGGTCGCCTGCCGTGCGAGCACGGCAGCAAGCAGGTCGTCCTTGGTGGCGTACGCCCGGTAGAGGGTGCTCCGGCTCACGCCGGCTGCCCGGGCGACATCCTCCACGTTCGCGCGGCGGGCGCCGAACTGCTCGAAGATGCGCTGGGCGGCATCGAGGATCGCGACTGACACGACTCAGATCCTCTCAAGCGTCACCGGGAGCCGATCGCGGGGGAACGGCAGCGCGACCAGGTCCAGCGGCCACTCGTAGTCCTCCGGCACGGACCAGCGGTAGGTCTGGAGCAGCTCGTGGAAGATCGCGCGCACCTGGACGCCGGCGAAGTACATCCCGATGCACTTGTGCACCCCGCCGCCGAAGGCGTGGAACGCCATCCGGTGGCTGTGGTCCTCGCGCCGCGGCTCGGCGAAGCGGTCCGGGTCGAAGGTGAACGGCTCG
The DNA here is from genome assembly GCA_045806825.1 of Marmoricola sp. Lineage (GTDB taxonomy): Bacteria > Actinomycetota > Actinomycetes > Propionibacteriales > Nocardioidaceae > Marmoricola. The sequence goes on along the minus strand of JBJMIP010000153.1, from coordinate 855 downwards.
GTCCAGTACGCCGGGTCGTACTGGGTGTAGAACGGCGCGACCGTCACGAACGCTCCCTTGGGGATCCGGTAGCCGTTGACGGAGGTCTCCTCGGTGGCGACCCGCGGCATGTTCGGCACCGGGCTGCACATCCGCAGCGCTTCCTTCATGATCCGTTCGAGCAGGTCGGACCCGGTGATCGCGTCGTAGTCGTTGCCGATGCTCATCGCCTCGGCCCGGGCCTTCTCCTGCCACTCAGGGTTCTTCGCCAGGTAGTAGGCCATCGAGCTCATGGTGATCGTGGTGGTGTCGTGCGCCGCCATCAGCAGGAAGATCATCTGGTTGACGACGTCCTCGTCGCTGAACACCTCGCCCTCCTCGCTGGTCGCGGTGCACAGCTGGGCGAAGAGGTCGTCGCCCCCGTTGGCACGTTTCGCGGGCAGGTGCGTGTAGAAGAACTCCTCGAGCACCTTGCGGGCGGCCAGCCCCTTGGCCCAGGGGGTGCCCGGGACGTTGGCCCGGATGATCGAGGTACCCGCCTGGACCGAGGCGATGAAGGCCTTGTTGATCCGTTTCTGCTCCGCGGGCGAGAGCTCGACGCCGACGAACGCCTCGAGCGCCAGGTCCAGGGTGTGCTCCTTGAAGAGCTCGTACATCCGCGGGTTCTCCACATCGGCCCACTGCGCGAGGCCCTTGCGGATGTGCGGCACCATCACGGCGTGGTACTGGCGCATGGCATCGCTGGTGAAAGCCATCTGCATGATCCGGCGATCCTTGATGTGTTCCTCACCGTCGAGCAGCATCAGGCCGCGGCGGAAGAACGGCCCGATGAAGTGCGACCAGGCCGGACCGTTGGCGAAGATCCGGTCCCGGTTG
>JBJMIP010000152.1:0-2910 GCA_045806825.1 Marmoricola sp. | reverse complement strand
GACGTGTGGGAGTCGCCGCACACGATCGTCATGCCCGGCTGCGTCAGGCCCAGCTGCGGGCCCACGACGTGCACGATGCCCTGCTCGACGTCACCGAGCGGGTGCAGCCGGACGCCGAACTCGGCGGCGTTCTTGCGCAGCGTCTCGACCTGCGTGGCCGAGACCGGGTCGGCGATCGGCTTGTCCCAGTCGATCGTCGGAACGTTGTGGTCCTCGGTGGCCAGCGTCAGGTCCGGCCGCCGGACCGTACGCCCGGCGAGGCGCAGGCCGTCGAAGGCCTGCGGGGAGGTGACCTCGTGGATGAGGTGCAGGTCGATGAAGAGGAGATCCGGCTCCCCCGAAGCAGAACGCACGACGTGCTCGTCCCAGACCTTCTCCGCCAGGGTCTTGCCCATGGCTCCTCCTTCTGCAGAAATCTTCTCGGCCTTGCTGTGAGTTCAACCGTACACTTGCATCTCATCGTTTGAGACGGCAGTATTGGTATATGGACAACTCTAGCGGAGTCGGAGTTCTCGACAAAGCCGCTCTCGTGCTCGCCGCCCTCGAGTCCGGCCCGGCCACCCTGGCCGGTTTGGTCGCCGGTACCGGCCTGGCGCGTCCGACCGCTCACCGCCTCGCGGTCGCCCTCGAGCACCACCGCCTGGTGGCCCGGGACATGCAGGGACGCTTCGTCCTCGGCCCGCGCCTGGCAGAGCTCTCCGCCGCAGCCGGCGAGGACCGGTTGCTGGCCGCGGCCGGCCCCGTCCTGGCCCGCCTGCGCGACATCACCGGCGAGTCCGCCCAGCTGTGGCGCCGCCAGGGTGAGTACCGCGTCTGCGTCGCAGCCGCGGAACGTCCCAGCGGCTTGCGCGACACGATCCCGGTCGGCTCGCAGCTGACCATGCGCGCCGGCTCGGCCGCTCAGATCCTGCTCGCCTGGGAGGACCCGGAGCGGATCCACCGCGGTCTGCAGAATGCGGCCTTCTCGGCCACCGCGCTGGCCGGCATCCGGCGCCGCGGCTGGGCCCAGTCGATCGGCGAGCGCGAGCAGGGTGTGGCCTCGGTCTCCGCCCCGGTGCGCTCCCCCAGCGGCAAGATCATCGCGGCGGTCTCGGTCTCCGGTCCGCTGGAGCGGCTCTCCCGCCAGCCCGGCCGGATGCACGCCCCCGCGGTGCTCGCGGCGGCCGACCGGCTCAGCGAGTCGCTGCGACGCGCGGCTGCGGAGTAAGGACCCGCAAGCGCCAGATTTGAACATGTTCAAAACTCGGCCTACGATCCTCCTATGAAGATCGTCATCGCCGGGGGAACCGGCCAGGTCGGCGGGATCCTCCGCCGGTGGTACGTCGCAGCCGGCCACGACGTGGTGGTGTTGAGCCGGCGCTCCGAGCAGCTCGAGCCCGGTGTCCGGCACCGGGTCTGGGACGGGATCTCGCTCGGGGACTGGGTCGAGGAGCTCGACGGCGCGGACGTCGTGGTCAACCTCGCCGGCCGCTCGGTGAGCTGCCGCTACACCGACGCAAACCTGCGCCAGATGATGGATTCCCGGATCAGCTCGACCCGCACCGTGGGCCGCGCGCTGGAGTCGGTCGCGCGTCCGCCGGCGGTCTGGCTGCAGATGAGCACGGCGACGATCTACGCGGACCGTCGCGACGCCCCGAACGACGAGGCGACCGGGATCATCGGGGGCGAGGAACCGCACGTCCCGCTCTACTGGGAGTACAGCACCAGGATCGCCCGGCGCTGGGAGGCAGCACAGCAGGAAGCCGCGCTGCCACGCACCCGGCGGGTGGCGCTGCGCTCGGCGATGGTGATGAGCCCGGACCGTGGCGGCATTCTCGACTACCTGCTCGGCATCGCTCGCCTGGGACTCGGAGGCCCGGTGGCCGGCGGCGGCCAGTACGTGTCCTGGATCCACGCCGTCGACTTCTGCCGGGCGACCGACCTGCTCATCGAACGATCCGACCTCGACGGTCCGGTCAACCTCGCTGCCCCTGAGCCGCTCCCCCAGCGCGAGCTGATGCGCGAGCTGCGTCGCGCCTGGGGACACCGACCCGGCCTGCCTGCGACGCGAACGATGGCCGCGGTCGGTGCGTGGGCACTGCGGACCGACACCGAGCTGCTCCTGAAGAGCCGCCGGGTGGTGCCCGGCCGACTGGTCGAGGCCGGCTTCGACTTCGTCTACCCGTCCTGGCCCGAGGCCGCCGCAGACCTGGTCGCCGGCGTCCGGGGCCGCAGGCACGCCGCCTAGAAGAGCCCGTCCACTTCCAGGTCGAGCAGCAGCTGCTTGCGCTCCAGCCCTCCGGCGTACCCGGTCAGCGACCCGTTGGCCCCGATCACGCGGTGGCACGGGATCACGATCGGGATCGGGTTGCGGCCGTTTGCCAGGCCGACGGCGCGGGACGCCGCGTTGGTGTGCCCGAGCCGGTGCGCGATCTCGCCGTACGAAGCGGTGTCGCCCCACTTGATCCCGACGAGCTGGTCCCAGACCTCGCGCTGGAACTTGGTGCCCGCCGGCGCCAGGGGCAGGTCGAACTCGCGCCGCTCCCGGTTGAAGTACTCGCGGAGCTGGGCGACGGCTCGCGCCAGCAGCGGGTGCGCGTCGTCGCGCTCCCCGATCGGCTTGCCGTCCGCGAGGCCGCGGAACGGGGAGAACTCGATCGCCTGGATCGCCTCGCCGTCACCGATGATGCGCAGCTCGCCGATGGGCGACGGCATCACGGTCCACACGGTGGTTGCTCTCGAGGTCGGGGGCAGGGTTGTTGCGGTCACCTTATGACTCCTTCGTCTGCTGGTCGGACAGTGCTGTCCAGAGATGGATCAGGGCGTAGGAACGCCAGGGGCGCCAGGACTCGCTGCGCGCGTCGAGATCCTCGAGGCCGAGCGCCTCGGCGGCGTGCCTGACCCCGAGGTCGGTCGGCAGGAACACGTCCG
>JBJMIP010000151.1:0-5445 GCA_045806825.1 Marmoricola sp. | reverse complement strand
GCGGAACCGGTGCGGTCGGTCAGGACGATCGTGATCGTGTTGCTCCCGACCCGGGCGGGATCCAGGGCGACCCGAACCCGGACCGTGCCGGTCGCGGTGTCGACGCGAGCCGTCGCCACGGACCTGCTCGGACCTGCGGCGCCGGTCTCCGGAGTCCGGTCGACCAGCACCCCGGTCACGGCCAGCACGCCGATCAGCAGCAGGCCCTCGATGCGCACCGCCCGGCGCAGTCGGGCACCGGTCGACCGGCCCCCGCTCGCACCGTCGCGGGACAGCGCCGGGAGCAACCGCCAGCGGTTGACTCCCGCCAGCACGACCACCACCGCCACCAAGGACAGCTTGACCAGGAGGGTGCGTCCGAAAGAGGTGTCCACGAAGCCGTGGAACGACCCGAGGATGCGCCAGGTCAGCACCGTGCCGGAAGCACCGACCGCGACCAGCAGCAGGGCGGCCACCGCCGAGAAGCGGCCGACGGTGCGGGCGGCCAGGCCGGGCGACTCCCCCAGCATCCGCAGCGTCACCGCGACACCGACGAGCCCACCGAGCCAGACCGAGCCGGCCAGCACGTGGGTCACGTCCGAGGCGATGACCAGGACCTGTGGCCCGAAGCTGCGGCTGTGCCCGACGACGGCCAAGGAGCTCAACGCGAGAACGCCGCCGGCCAGCGGCACCACCGATTGCAGCCGGCGGTTTCCCGAGGTCGTGACCGCCAGAGCGAGCCCGAACATCGCCATGATCGCAGCCGTGGGCTCGGGATTGCCCAGGTCGATCTCCCACGACCGCGCCGCGAACAGGTCGACCAGACGGTCACCGCGCTGGTTGATCGTGGTCAGCGGGAGCAGCAGCAACGAGGCGATGAAGCCGACGTCCGCCCCGCGTCGCGCGAGAGTGAGAAGGCGGGACCGTACCGGCTCGGCTGCGGGTTCAACGGGAAGCAGCAGCTGGCGGAAGACGATCAGACCGACGGCGAGGAAGATGCCGAGGTAGACCAGCGCCTGGACCGCGCTGATCGCGACCTGGACGGCTCCGGAACCTGACGCCCGGACCACCGGCGCGACCGACGAGCTGGGCGCTCCCACGGAGAACACCAGCGCTCCGGAGACGGGATGGCCGTCGGCCGAGATCACCCGCCACGCGAGGGTGTAGCTGCCCGGTGCCAGCGCGCCCGGAAGGTCGACCAGCACCCGGCTGTCCACCGAGGTGGCCGGGCTGCGCAGCTCGGCGCCCTCGGCGGTGAACAGGTGCACCGCCCGGGCGACGACCCGGATCGGCTCGTTGAAGGTCAGTGTCACCTGGTCCGGAGCTTGCGGCACGACCGCGCCGGCCGCCGGGTCGGAACCCAGGAGCTCGGTGTGCGCGCTCGCCGGACCGGCCAGCAGGCCGAGTCCGACGAGCGCGAGCAGCAACGCGGCCACCAGGCGGGCCGCCGTACGCAGGCTCACCCGAGGCAGGACCGACGTCCTCACCGGCTTGCTCTAGACCCGGCGACGGGTGCGCGCCAGCGCGGCACCACCGAGACCGAGTCCGAGAACACCGGCGACCAGGCCCGAGATCGCCAGACCTCGGGAGTCCTCTCCGGACGAGGTACGCACCGAGGTCGGTGCCGTCTCGTCGGATGCAGCAGCGGCTCCCTTCGCGTCGAGCGCCGGAAGGACCCGGTACGCCGGGGCCGGGTGCTCCGGCTCGTCGGCGCCGTCCGAAGCGATCTCGACCCAGGCCGTCTGGCCCTTCTCGCAGGTCTGCACGGTCGGGAAGTAGAGCGTCTTCCCGGCGGTGTCAGGAACCTGGAAGGACAGGTCGAAGGCGTCTCGGTAGCCGTCCTCGAGCGGAACCTTGGCCGTGTAGACGACCTGGTCGACGCGCTCGGTGACCTTCTCGCCGTACGCGTTGGTGACGGGCGTCGCCAGCTTCACGAACTTCTTCTCCACCGACCACAGCGGGTTCACGGTGGGCGTGACCGCGAGCAGCTCGGACGGGATCTTGATCGCGACCTTGGTGGTCGCAGATCCTTCACAGCCGTGCGGGACGGCGATCGTGCCGACGACGTACTCGCCGGCGTTCCCCTCGCCAGGCGTCAGGGTGACGTGGGCCGACGCCGGGCCGGCGAGCAGCAGGCCGCCGCCGAGGACGAGGGCGGAGAGGACGGTGGCGCGTGCGGAAGTGCGAAATGCGGACATGGTGGTTGTCTCCTTGACAGGGCAGAACAGGTGGATGGGCAGCGTTCGCCGCGCCTCACCGGTTCGAACCGTCAAGGCGTCAGCAGCACCAGCACCGGCGGTCCGCGTCGCGGAGCGACGTCGAGGTCGGCTGCACGCGCGGCGTGTCCACGTCGGGCCGCCGCGATGACCGCGGTGCGCAGCACCGGGGTCGCGCGGTGCACCAGGAGCTGGACGAGCCCGGCCAGGGCGCGCAGGGCCTGGTCCTGGCAGGCCAGCACCATCAGGGTGACGATGCCGATCACCACGTGGTTGAGCAGCATCGGCCCCGAGTGCGCCGACATCCACGGGTCCAGGGTCGTGCCCGGCATACCGGTCATGCCCGGCATCGACGTCGCGGCGTGGTCAGCGGGCGCCGCGAGGGCCGAGAAGCCCTCGTGCAGCAGGACCTGGAAGCCGAGAACGGCCGCTCCGACGACCCAAAAGGTCGCGTGCCGGGACAGCAGCAGCACGGCCCCGCCGAACACCACGGCGGCCAGCGCCACGGTGGGCCACCACCCGGGGAACGCCCCGGCGGCTGACGAGTGCACATAGGTCGCGAACCCGACCGTCTCCACCGTCGCCACCAGCGAGCGCACGAGGGTCGCCGTGCTGCGCTTGGAGGACGGGATCAGGGACACATCCTCGCTTCGCCACCGGTGCCCCTCCGGATTGGAGCCGGCGCCGTCAAGAACAGTTGCCCAATTCGCCACGAGTTCCGGAACTGCGTGATTTCATTTCGGCGCCCCTCCCTTCGACGTGAGGCCCACCATGAGCAATCAGGATCCGGGAACTGAGACTCAGGACTTCGCTGTCCCGACGGAGCGCAAACCGGGCGGGACCCGCCGGTTCGTGGCGGCCTTCGCAGCGGCCGCGCTGGCCGCTGTCGGTGTCGGCGCGGCGGTCTGGGCGTGGCAGTCGTTCATGGACCAGGGCGCCCAGCCGGCCGAGGCGCTGCCGGCGAACACCCTCGCCTACGCGGCGCTCGACCTCGACCCCCCCGGCGGGCAGAAGGTCGAGGCCTTCAAGACGCTGCAGCGGTTCCCCTCGATCAAGCGGGAGCTGGGTCTGGGCAGTGTCGACGACGTGCAGCGCGGGGTCGTGAAGGAGCTCACATCCGACACCGGCTGCCGGATGGGTTACAGCTCGGTCAAGGACTGGCTCGGCGACCGGCTCGCGGTCGCGGTGGTCGCGCAGAAGAAGCCCGAGGCCGTTCTCGTCCTGCAGGTCTCCGACCTGGACAAGGCGCGGGCCGAGCTGAAGTCGAGCAGCGGTGACTGTGGCTTCGGGTACGCCTTCCACGGCGACTGGGCGATCCTCGCGCGCAGCAGCGCCGTTGCCACCCAGGTCAGCCACGACGCGAGCAGCGGCACCCTGAAGGACCACGCCGACTTCACCCGGCTCACCAAGGCGGCCGGCGGTGCCGGCCTGGTGACCCTGTACGCCGCGCCCGAGGCCGGCAAGGCACTGCTCGACGTGATCGACAACGACCCGTTCAGCGGGCTCACCGCGCTCCAGCTGATCAACGGCGCCCTCGACCCGGTGAGCTCGTTCGTGACCACGTTCGGCGTCCTGGCCGTGGCCCAGCCGACGTACGAGGCCAGCTCGTCCGTCTCCGGCTCGGCCAGCAGCTTCGCGCCGGACCTGACCGCGGCGCAGAAGAAGAAGGAAGCCGAGCTCAACGCCAAGTTCGAGCACTTCGAGGAGCTCACCAAGGCCCAGCAGGAAGCGTTGATGAAGGAGCAGGACGCCTTCATGCAGGACGCCTACGGCATGCCGTCCGACGCGGGTCCCGGCGACATCTCCGACTCGGGCAGCTCGTCGAGCAGCAGCGACTTCTCCGAGGACCCGGGCGACTTCCCGACCCCGAAGGTCGACCCCGACCTGCGTTCCTCGCTGGAGAAGTTCACCGGCCTGGGCGGCGTCGGCCGGTTCGCCGACAAGGGCCTCGAGGTCGAGGTCGTCGGCGGACAGCTGCACGGCACCTCGGCCGACCTCTACGACGGCAAGGCCGGCAGCGACCTGGTCTCGGCCCTGCCGAAGAACAGCGCGATCGCGTTCGGGGCCGGTCTGGCCAAGGGCTGGGTGGACACGTTCTTCAAGCAGACCAGCAGCGGCTACGTCTTCGGCTCGGATGCGAGCCCGGACACGGCGATCAAGGCCTTCGAGAAGTCGACCGGCCTCGACGTACCGGCCGACCTCCAGGCACTCGGCGGCAACGGGGTCAGTGTCGTCGCCGGGAGCGGGTTGTCGTTCGACAGCGTCTTCGACGACCCGGCGCGGACGCCGGTGGGGGCGCGGATCTCCGGTGACCCGGAGAAGATCGAGGCCGCCATCGCGAAGCTGCGGGCCCATCACGGTTCAGGGTCGAAGCTGCTCTCCAAGAGGATCGGCGACGACGTCGTGGTCACCATGGACCCCGACTACCTCGACGAGCTCGCGGCATCCGGCAGCCTGGCCGACACCGACGCCTTCCAGCAGGTCCTCCCGGATGCAGACCAGGCGACCACGGTCCTGTTCATCAACTTCGACGCCGGCAACTGGCTGGAGAACTCGGTGAGCGGAAGCGACCGCGAGAACGCCAAGCCGCTGCACGCCCTCGGCATGTCGGTCACGCGCAGCGACGGCCAGCAGCACGTGCTGCTGCGGCTCAGCTTCGACGACTGACGGACGGCACCACGGCTTGAACCAGAACGCCGTGTCCCAGACGCCGTTGGTGGTCCAGATGGACCGCCAGTCAGCCGTCGCCTCGACGAATTCGGCCCAGCGCGGGGTGGACGGCCTGGCGACCTTCCACGGTGAGCGCAGAGCGTTCGGCAGGTAGGTGTTCGCGTTGTCCAGGATCAGGACGCCGCCGGGCTTCAGCAGCTCGAGCGCGCGCATCGCGCACTCGTCGCGGTACTCACCGTCGACGAACACGAAGTCCTGCGAACCCGGGGCCAGCTCGGGCGCGAAGTTCACGTAGGCCTGACGTGCGTCCGGGTGGTCGACGCCCAGCTCCAACTGGGAGGCCAGGTGGTAGGAGACGTTGTCGAGTCCTGCCTTGCGCAGCCGTGAGGTGACCTCCGCGTGCCACGGGTCGGCGCCCTCGACCGAGTGCAGGTGCTCCACGCGGGAGGCGAACCAGGTCGTGCTCCCACCCGACCCGAACTCCACCCCGACGTCGCCGGGACGCAGCAGCCCCTCGAGGATCGCGACCCCGTCGGCCGTGATCCACGGGGTGTCCTCCGTCTGGCGCCTGAACCGGCGG
>JBJMIP010000150.1:0-9399 GCA_045806825.1 Marmoricola sp. | reverse complement strand
CGGGTGTAGAGATCTGCGTCGCCGGTTCCGCCGGTGATCTTGATCTTGAGGTTCGTCGCACCGGCCGGAACGTCGAGGGAGAAGTAGGTCTGGCTCCCGGTCGAACCGGCCACGGTCTGTGTCAGCGCCGTCACAGAGACGGGCGCCGGAACGGTCAACGTGAAGGTCGTGCTCCGGACGCGTGTCCCTGCTGTCGCCGAGACCGTGATCGGCCAGCTGCCGGCGGCGGCGGCGGCGGTCGGGCTCGCGGTCAGCGATAGCACCGAGTCAGCAGAACCGTCGGGCACCGGGGTCACCGCTGTGGGCGCGAACGATGCGGTAACACCGGCCGGGAGGCCCGAAGCGCTCAGATCGGTTGCATCCGCGAACCCGTTCACGCTGTTCACGGTGACCGAGACCGACGATGAGCGGCCTGCCTTCACCGAGACGGTCGACGCGCTGGTCGTCACGGTGTGGTCCGGTTCCAGGGCCGTCGGGTTCGTCAGGGTGACCTGGACCGTTGCCGTGTCCTGGGCTGCGCCGGTCAGCTGCATCCCGGTCACGTCGATGCTCACATTCCCCGCCTGGAACGTCTCCCCTGCCGTCTTGGCGTACCGGTAGCCGGTGCCGTCCAGTTGCGGGAAGGTCTGCAGCACGGAGTAGGACTTGCTGCCGTTTGTCGTCGCCTTCTCGATCGTGACGCCCTTGTTGTAGTAGTTCGAGCTGGTGGCGCTCGACGACCGGTACCAGGCGCCCGCATCGCGGCCGAGGCCGTTGCGGAAGTCCAGGTAGTAGGTCTCACCTGACACCGGATCGACGACCTTGAGGCCGCGGACCCCGGCATCGGTGCCCCGACCGGAAAGGGCGACGGTGGTGGTGCTGCTCGCGGTTCCTGGCGCCAGCGCCAGGGTCTGCATCCCGGTGCGGTCCCCCAGGCCCAGCCTGTCCAGGTCGTAGGTGTCGAAGGCCGCGGGGACAAAGGCGGGTGTCCCCGTCATCGTCGTCCCCATGATGTCGTAGTCGTTGGCGTACTCGGCCGCGCTGCAAACTCCGGTGGAGTCGCACTGATCGGCGTACGCGTGCTGGAGACCGAAGGTGTGACCGAGCTCGTGCAGCAGGGACTGGGTGCCTTTCGTAGTACTGAACGCCAGGCTGACCTTGCCGCTGGAATCAGCGATGGAGTGTCCGACGATCGCCTGGCTCGGGCCGAAGCACGACGGCTCGATCACGATCAGGTCGTTGTGGCTGGCCCCGCCGAACGAGACCCCCGGGAACTGGGCCTCTCCCTCGGACCGCAAGGCGCCGGCGTTCGTCGTGCTGCAGGCCAGAGCGGACTCGAACTCAGAGGTCGCGACCCGGTCGAAGGTGAGCGCCCCCGCTGCCTCGGTCTGCCACCGGGCCAGCGCGGCATCGACCGAGCTCATGATCGTGGCCTCGTCGGCGTTGTAGGCGCCCTCGTTCGTGACCATCGCGACGTACGCGTGGTGGGCGACGGGAGCAGGCGCCGCTCCCCCATCAGCTGCGTGCGCTGCTCCTTGGACGACACCAGCGCACGCGATCGGAAGGGCCGTAGCCAAGACTGCCGAGACCCGCCGCACGTTGTTCTTGATCTTCACAGAACCCTCCCCTTGGGTAGATAACGGTGTTATCAATATGTCCCAAGGATTGGGCAATGTCCATATTTGGACCGAATTGCCTAGATCGTTATGTTGGCGACGTACTCGGAGAGGTGCTTGCCGGTGAGCGTCTTCTTCTTCGCCGCGACGAGCTGGCTCGGGGTTCCTTCGAAGACCACGGTGCCGCCGTCGTGTCCTGCTCCCGGGCCGAGGTCGATGATCCAGTCGGCGTGCGCCATCACCGCCTGGTGGTGCTCGATGACGACCACCGACTTGCCCGAGTCGACCAGTCGGTCCAGAAGGCCGAGGAGCTGCGCAACGTCTGCCAGGTGCAAGCCGGTGGTCGGTTCGTCGAGCACGTACACCTCGCCCTGCTCGGCCATCTGGGTGGCGAGCTTGAGCCGTTGACGCTCACCGCCCGACAGCGTGGTGAGTGCCTGGCCGAGACTCAGGTAGCCCAGGCCAACGTCGGCCAGACGGCTCAGGATCTTGTGCGCCGCAGGGATGGCTGCGTCCCCGGCGGCGAAGAACGTCTCCGCCTCGGCCACCGACATCTCGAGCACCTCGGCGATGTTCTTCCCGCCGAACCGGTACTCCAGCACCGCGGTCTGGAACCGACGCCCCTCGCACTCCTCGCAGGTGGACTCGACCGTCGCCATCACGCCGAGCTCGGTGAAGATCACCCCGGCGCCGTTGCACGCGGGGCAGCCGCCTTCCGAGTTCGCGCTGAACAGGGCCGGCTTGACCCCGTTCGCCTTGGCGAAGGCTTTGCGGATCGGTTCGAGGAGTCCGGTGTACGTCGCGGGGTTGCTCCGTCGCGAGCCCTTGATCGCGGCTTGGTCGATGACCACGACGCCCTCGCGGCCGGCGACCGAACCACTGATCAGGGAGCTCTTTCCGGACCCGGCGACGCCGGTGAGCACGCAGAGCACGCCCAGCGGTATGTCCACGTCGACGTCGCGGAGGTTGTGCGTGGAGGCCTTGCGAACCTCCAGCGCGCCCGAGGGTGCCCGGACCTCGTCCTTGAGGACGGCGCGGTCGTCGAGGTGCTTGCCGGTGACGGTGCCGCTGGCGCGCAGGCCGGCGACGGTGCCCTCGAAGCACACCTCGCCACCCCCGGTGCCTGCGCCGGGTCCGAGGTCGACGACGTGGTCGGCGATGGCGATGGTCTCGGGCTTGTGCTCGACGACCAGGACCGTGTTGCCCTTGTCGCGCAGGCGCAGCAGCAGGTCGTTCATCCGCTCGATGTCGTGCGGGTGCAGGCCGATCGTCGGCTCGTCGAAGACGTAGGTGACGTCGGTCAGCGAGGACCCGAGGTGCCGGATCATCTTGGTGCGCTGGGACTCGCCGCCCGACAGCGTCCCCGAGGGCCGGTCCAGGGACAGGTACCCCAAGCCGATCTCGGCGAACGAGTCGAGCAGCTCCTGCAGGCCGGCCAGGAGCGGCCGTACGCCGGGGTCCTTGACGGAGCGCAGCCACTCGGCGAGATCGCTGATCTGCATCGCGCAGACCTCGGCGATGTTCTTCTGGTTGATCTTCACCGAGCGTGCCTCGGCGGACAGGCGGGTGCCGTCGCAGTCCGGACACGTCGTGAACGTCACCGCCCGCTCGACGAACCGGCGGACGTGCGGCTGCATGGCCTCGACGTCCTTGGAGAGCATCGACTTCTGCACCTTCACCAGGACGCCCTCGTACGTCAGGTTCACCCCCTCGACCTTGATCTTCTCGGGCTCGCCGTACAGCAGCTTCTTGAGGTCCCGTGCCGAGAACTTGGCGACCGGCTTGTCCATGTCGAACCCGGCGCCGGCGAAGATCCGGCCGTACCAGCCGTCCATGCTGTAGCCGGGAACCAGCAGGGCGCCACCGGCGAGCGACAAGGTCTCGTCGTAGATCGCGGTCAGGTCGAAGTCGTTCAGGGCGCCCATGCCCTCGCACTTCGGGCACATGCCGCCCTGGTAGACCTGCTGCTTGACGACCTGGGTCTTCCCCTGGCCCTTGTCGGTCTTCATCATCCCGCTGGCGGTGCGGGTGGGCACGTTGAACGAGAACGCCTGCGGGGACCCGATCCGAGGGGTGCCGATCCGGCTGAACAGGATCCGCAGCATCGCGTTGGCGTCGGTCGCGGTGCCGACCGTGGAGCGCGGGTTGGCGCCCATCCGCTCCTGGTCGACGATGATCGCGGTGGTCAGGCCCTCGAGGTGGTCCACCTCAGGTCGCGCCAGCGTGGGCATGAAGCCCTGCAGGAAGGAGCTGTAGGTCTCGTTGATCAGCCGCTGGGACTCAGCCGCGATCGTGTCGAAGACCAGCGAGCTCTTTCCCGACCCCGAGACACCGGTGAACGCCGTCAACCGGCGCTTCGGGATGTCGAGACTGATGTCCTTGAGGTTGTTGACCCGGGCTCCGTGCACCCGGATCAGGTCGTGGCTGTCCGCCTCGGTCATCGAACTCCTCGTCTCACGCCGACCAGGCCCCGTCACGCACGAGCGTACGGCGGGGAGCCTGCGTCACCGGCTCTCCCAGACGAACCCGTCCGGGTCGGTCAGGTCGCCGAGCTGGCCGCCGATCGCCAGGCGGTGCGACCCGGATCCCTCCGGGTCGACCCCCGCGTCCTTGGCCGCAGCCTTGCGGCCGTAGAGGGCGAGCTTGACCGGCGCGGCGTCGAACTCGACGTACTTGCTGCCGAAGCTCTTGGCCACGCCGAGGCCGCGGTCGGCGTAGAACTGCTTGGTGGCCTTCACGTCGGCGACCCCGAGCAGCAGCACCAGGTCGTCGAACTCCTGTGCCGGCGGCGCGGAGTCCTTCTTCGAGGACGCGGCGATCTTCCAGAGCGTCCCGTCGGGAGCCTGCACCACGGCGCCGTAGCCCCAGAAGCTCTTGGCAGCCGGCTTGGCCGCGGTGGCTCCGGCGGCCAGGGCCGCATGGACGAAGGCGTCGACGTTGCCGGGCTGCGAGCACACCAGGGAGAGGGTGAAGCCGCGGAACCCGGAGGTCGGTGCGGACGACTCGCGGACCTCGACGCGCTGCTCCACGCCGAGCGCCTTGTAGAAGACCGCCGCGGCCGCGGCGTCGTCGACCTCGAGGACGACCTTGTTGAGGGCGCCCATCACGACACCTGGTTGATGCGGATCAGGTTGCCGAACGGGTCGCGGACGGCGCAGTCACGGATGCCGTAGGGCTGGTCGATCGGTTCCTGGACGATGTCGATGTCTGCGGCCTGGAGCTTCTCGAAGGTCGCGTCCAGGTCCTTGCTCGCCAGCGTGAGGATCGCGTAGGTGCCCTTGGCCATCATCTCGGTGATGGTGGCCCGCTCCTCCGCGGTCACGCCGGGGTCGGCCGCCGGCGGGGTGAGAACCAGGCTCACCTCCGGCTGGTCGGCGGGCCCGACGGTGAGCCAGTGCATTCCGTTGTAGCCGACGTCGTTGCGCAGGTCCATGCCGAGCTTGTCGCAGTAGAACTCCACCGCGGCATCCCGGTCGGTGTGCGGGAGGAAGGCTGAGTGAATGTTGATGTCCATGACGTTCACGCTAGAGGCGCGACGTCCACCGGTGCTTCTTGATTCCTGATCGATCCGTCGCCGTCCCTCACGCGGACCGGACGGGTCACCTGCTTGGAGACGCAGGGCGGGATGCCCGAGGTCTCAGCGTTCTGCTCCCGGTAGACGCTCGGTGGTACGCCGACCAGCTCGGTGAACCTCGTGCTGAAGGTGCCCAACGAGGAGCAGCCGACCGCGAAGCAGACCTCCGTCACCGACAGGTCGCCTCGCCGCAACAGCGCCATCGCGCGCTCGATCCGCCGCGTCATCAGGTACGCGTAGGGCGACTCCCCGTAGGCGAGCTTGAACTGCCGGCTCAGGTGCCCGGCGGACATGTGCACGCCGCGGGCGAGCGCCTCGACATCGAGGGGTTGGGCGTACTCCCGGTCCATCCGGTCCCGGACGCGGCGCAGCAGCGTCAGGTCGCGCAGGCGGGCGTCGTCGGTCGGCACCCCTCGATGTTAACGAGGAGCGGGGACAGTCGCGGCGCTGCTCGGGTCGATCAGGATCTTCGCGTGGCTCTCGGGATCCGCGAGCGCCTCGAACGCACCGGCGACCCCGTCGAGGCCGACCACCCCGGTGACCAGCGGCTCCGGGTCCACCTTGCCCCCGGCGAGCAGGTTCAGGGCGTCGCTGAACTCCAGCGGCGTGTAACCGAGCACGAAGCGCAGGTCGATCTCCTTGTTGATCGCCATCGCCGGCCGGATCGTGTCCGGCTGCATGCAGACGCCGACGACGACGACCCGGGCGTACACCGGGGCGTGGCTGATGATCTCCTCGAGCACGCCGGGCACGCCGACGCACTCGAAGACGACGGGGTGCTTCGGGGTGGCGGCGCCGGCCTTGTCGGCCACCCGCCACACGGCCTGCCACGGCACGAACGGGAGCTTGCGCAGCTTCTCCACGCTGGAGACACCGAGCTCGAACACGTCCGGCGCGAAGTCGAGGTGGCCGCGCCCCTGGGCAGCCGACCACGGCGACTCGGTGCGCGGGTCGACCACGACGTCGGCGCCCATCGTCTCGGCGAGCCGGCGGCGACCGGCCGAGTAGTCGCTGGCGATGACCGTGCGCACGCCCTTCGCCTTGAGCATCCCGATCACCGCGAGCCCGACGGGTCCGCAGCCGATGACGATCGCGACCTGGCCCTTGCCGACCTCACCACGATTGACCGCGTGCAGGCCGACGGCCATGGGTTCGGTGAGTGCGGCGAGATCGCTCGGAAGTCCGTTGGGGACTGCCAGCGTAAGGGCGTCCTGGACCAGCACCTTCTCGGCGTACCCGCCGGGCGCGTGCGGTGAGAGCCCGGTCGTGTGCACCGCTCCCCCGGCCCGCAGCAGCGGGAACGAGACCACCGGCGTGCCTTCGGCCAGGGAGGTGCCCCGGCCCTTCGCGGTCACCACGCCGGAGAACTCGTGGCCGAGCACGATCCGGTCGCGCGTCCGCATCAGACCGTCGTAGCCGATCTCGCCGGCGACGTCCGCGAGAGCGTCGGCGTGCACCCGGGAGTGCAGGTCGGAGCCGCAGATGCCGCAACGGGTGACGTCGAGCAGCAGCTGTCCGGGCCCGGGCGTCGGGTCCTCGACGTCGGCGACACTGAGCTCGGTGTTCTCGCAGACGACCGCCCTCATGACGCCTCGGCCTCCGCGATCGTGCGGATGCGCTCCAGGGTCTGCCGCATGCCGCGCTCGTTGGTGCGGCCGCGGGCCCAGCCCAGCAACGCCCAGTACACCTTCGACCAGCTCCGGGTCTCCAGCCGGTAGGACTCGGTGACCTCGGTCCCGCCCTCGACCGCCTTGAGCTGGTAGCGCCAGTGGTTGACCTCCTGGTCGCCCACGACGACCACGAACCCGAAGTCCTCACCGGGAACGCAGTGCTCGACCTTGCACTTGGTCCAGTAGACGGGGCCGACGCCGTTGCGCTTGACGTGCCCCTTGAAGAACGCACCGACCTCCGGGCCGGTGGCCCCGCGCAGCCAGACGGCCTCGAAGGTTTCCGGCGAGAACTCCCCGATCCGGGTCACGTCGCTGACCAGGCTCCAGACGATCTCCGGGCTGGCGGCCATCTTCACGGTCACTGATCCCTGCATGCCCGGAACCTAGCAGCGCACGGGTTCAGCGCGGGCGCCAGCGCTTCCAGAGCGCCGTGCCGGTGGACCGGACCTTGCCGTCCCACTCCAGGCGGACCTCGGCGGTCACCTGCGCCTCGGACGCTTCAGAGATCTCAGCGAGGAGGGTGACGGTCTCGCGAAGGGGGGCGGGCCGGAGGTAGCGCACATCGAGACCCGAGGTCATGAACGCCACATCGGCCCCCGGAAGAGGGGTCCAGCCGTTCTGGTACGCCACGTAGGTGACTGCGGCAGCGCTGTGGCAGTCCAGCACCGTGGCGATGATGCCGCCGTTGAGGAACCCGGACCCGTTGTCGTGCTCGGGCCACGGCGTGAACTCCGCATGGATCAGACCGTCGTCGTCGGCATAGCTCTTCAGCTGGAGACCGCGTTCGCTGGCCGGACCACAGCCGAAGCACGTCAGTCCGGGGAAGTACTTCTCCTGCAGGCTCTGGGGATCTACATCGGTCATCTAGGCAGCGTGCAGGACGTTCGCGATCACGTCCAGCAGATCACGCATGCTGCCGCCCTTGACGACGTACCGATCGGCTCCGGCGGCCATCGCCTCCTGCTCCAGGGTGGCCTGGTTGAAGCCGGAGAGCACGATCACGCGCACGTCCGGGACGGCCTCGCGGATCAGCGGCAGGGCCTGCAGACCGTCCATCCGCGGCATCGCCATGTCCAGCAGCACCAGGTCCGGGCGCAGCTCGCGGGCGAGGTCGACGGCATCGAGCCCGTCGACGGCCTCGCCGACCACGTCGTAGTCGCCCTGGTTGGCGAGCTTGAGACGCAGCAGCATCCGGATGTCCTCGGCATCGTCGACGATCAGGATCCGGTGCTGGTTGGTCCCGGTGGCCACCGGAGCGGCGGTGGCGGGCGCCTCGGTGCGGATCTGCGGGTCCAGGTTCGCGGCGTGCTGGCGGATCAGGTCACCCGGTCGGATCTGCTGCCCCTGGGGCTCGAGCAGGTCGTCCATCATGTGCCGGGCGGCGTTGAGGGTGCGGTCGATGTAGGAGCGCGCGGTCACCGCGTCCTGCTGGTCCAGCGAGTACGCCGCCGAGGTGAGTCCCTGGACCACGTTGTCGTTGATCTCGAGGGCTTGGCGCCGGCGCTGCTGGGACTCGCCCAGGCGGGTGGCCATCGCCTCGCGGTCCAGCCGCGGGCGGGCATCGGAGAGGAACAGGGCGGTCATCGCCGCCTGGTCGCTCCCGCTGAACGCAACCGTCACCACGTCGAGCACGAGTGCCTCCCTGTTCTCGTCGGTCCCTGCCAGTGCCTGTCCCGAGGAGATCCCTTGCGGGAGGAAGTCGCGGAGCGAGCGGTCCACGGGGTCGGCCCCGAGGATCTCGTTCGCCCGTGGGTTGGCCTGGACGATCCGCTCGCTGGAGTCGACCACGAGGATCGCCTCGGGGGCGGCGTCCACCAGCTGCTGGAACCGCTCGGTGACCCGCTCGCGTTCCTGCTCGGCGAGCACCCGGTCGGTGATGTCGATGCAGGTCCCGCGCATCCGGATCGGCGTCCCGGTCGCGTCCATGATCACTTCGCCGTTCGAGGACAGGTACCGAAGCTCACCGTTGGGCCGGACGATCCGCTCGATCATCCGGTACGGCTCGCCGGTGGCGTAGGCCTGCTGGTGCACGCCCTGGATCCGCTCACGGTCGTCCGGGTGGATGTTGCCCAGGAAGCGTTCGTAGGAGGCGTTGAACGACTGCGGTTCGTAGCCGTAGATCCGGTAGAGCTCGTCGGACCAGCGGTTCGTGTCGGTGGCGATGTGCCAGTCGTAGTCGCCCATCGTCGCCAGGTGCTGCGCGCTGTCGACGCGCTGGACCAGGTCGGCGAGGTCGCGTTCGGTGACCATCTTGCCCAGCGACATGGTGACCAGGTCGAGGACGACGTTGAGGTCGCGGTGCGCGCGCTCGGCGTCCGCGTGGTTGGTCCAACCGATCAGCAGGATGCCGAGGTGGCCGGCCAGCCGCTGGGCGACGACGTGCTCGATCCCGACCTCGCGCCAGGCGTTCGGCGTCAGCACGACCGAGCGCGCACCGTTGGCCACGACAGCCGTGCCCTCGGTCGGCACCACGAGCCCGTCGACGTGCTCGAGGACCGGGCCGTTGGCACCGGGCACCTGGACCGCGATCACCGAGGCGCCCACGAAGCGGCGGACCTTG
>JBJMIP010000149.1:0-9146 GCA_045806825.1 Marmoricola sp. | reverse complement strand
TCTCCCAGGCCGATCCGCGATCCATCGCACGTCGGCTGATGGCGAAGTACAAGATGAGCTCGGCCGACTTCGACTGCGTCGACCGCCTCTGGTCCGGTGAGTCCGGCTGGAACGTGCACGCGAACAACCCCTCGTCGTCGGCGTACGGGATCCCGCAGGCACTGCCGGGTTCCAAGATGGCCAGTGCCGGTCCGAACTGGCAGGACAACGCCGAGACCCAGATCCGCTGGGGCCTGGGCTACATCGAGAACCGCTACGGCACCGCCTGCTCCGCGTGGTCCTTCAAGCAGGGCCACGGCTGGTACTGAAGCGCCGCCGCTACCTGCTGATCTGGAACACCGGGTGCTTCGGCGCGATCGCGAGGATCTCGGCATCGCTCGAGTCAGGCCCGACGCCGTCGAAGAACACGCCCACCTCGGCCTTCCAGCGCTTCAGGTAGGCCCGCAGGATCGCGACCTTGTCCGGGTCGGCGACCTCGGTGGCGCTGAACTCCTCCGTGGTGCGACCGAGGACGAGCCGGCCGCCGCCGGCGGCGCGCATGTTGTGGGTCCACTGCACGTGGCCGCGCGGTGCCACCAGGTACTGGTGCTCGCCGACGGTCAGCAGATTGACCGGGGTGCGTCGCCACTCGCCGCTCTTGCGACCGCGCACCTCCAGGATCCGGGAACCCCACACGCTGATCCCGCGGCGGGTCAGCCAGGCGACGCTCCGGTTGAACACGTTGACCGTGAACCACCCGGGCTTCTTGACGTGCTCGGACGCCGAGCTGCTCACAATCCCACCAGCTTCCTGCTGACCTCGACCAGCTGTTGACCGACCCGGTCGTCCTGGGCCAGCTCGGACGGCTCCTTGATCCGGTTCTTCTCGTAGTACCCGCCGCTACGGCCCTCGACCTCGGGGCTGGTGGCGAGGTAGGTGAGCGTGGCGCCGCCCTCGGCCGGCGAGACCATCAGCAGCCTCTTCGCGACCGCCAGGACCGGCTTGGCGAACGCGGGCGCGCCGCTCCAGATGTTGGTGGCCACCGTTCCCGGGTGCAGGCAGTTCGCGGTGACCCCGGTGCCGGCCAGCCGTTGGGTGAGCGAGCGGGTGTAGAGCACGTTCGCCAGCTTGGAGCGGCCGTAGGCGCGCATGATCTGGTACCCGCGTTCGAAGCCGAGGTCGTCGAAGTCCATCGTCCCGCGGTAGTGGCCGACCGAGGAGGTCGAGACGATCCGCCCCGAACCGCTGGCGATGATCCGGTCGAGCAGCAGCTCGGTCAGCAGGAACGGCGCCAGGTGGTTCACCGCGAACGTCGACTCGTAGCCGTCCTTGGTCAGGGTGCGCTTGTCGTAGACCGTGCCGGCGTTGTTGACCAGCGCGTCGATCCGCGGGTACGCCTCGAGCAGCTCACCCGCCAAGCGCCGTACGTCGGCGAGATCGGCGTAGTCGCACGCGTAGGACTCGACCACGACCGTCGGGGTCTCGGCCTTGAGACGCTTCACCGCTGCTGCGAGCTTGCCCGGGTTCCTGCCGACGAGCACCAGGTGGTGCCCCTGGGCCGCGAGCTGGCTGGCGGACTCCAGGCCGATGCCGTCGCTGGCCCCGGTGACGATGATGGTCTTCTGCTGCGTTTCGGTCACGGGTGGGTCATGCCTTCCACGTCCAGGGCCGCGTCCAGCTGCTCGAGGGTGAGCACGCCGCGGTCGACGTAGCCCATCTCGAGCACCTGGTCCCGGATCGTGCGACCGGCTTTGAGTGATTCCTTGGCCACCTTCGCGGCCTCCTCGTACCCGAGGAACTTGTTGAGCGGGGTCACCACCGAGGGCGAGGACTCCGCGTAGCGGCGCAGCCGGGTGGCATCGGCGGTGATGCCGTCCACGCAGCGGTGCGCGAGCAGGGTGGTCGAGGTCGAGAGGATCCGGATCGACTCCAGCAGGTTGCGGGCGATCACCGGCATCATCACGTTGAGCTCGAAGTTGCCCGCCGCCCCGGCCGTGGTGATCGCTGCGTCGTTCCCGATCACCTGGGCGCACACCATCAGGGTGGCCTCGGGCAGCACCGGGTTCACCTTGCCGGGCATGATGCTCGAGCCCGGCTGCAGGTCGGGGAGGTGGATCTCGGCGAGACCGGTGGTCGGGCCCGAGGACATCCAGCGCAGGTCGTTGCAGATCTTGGTCAGCCCGACCGCGATCGTCTTCAGCACCCCGGACAGCTCGACCAGGGAGTCGCGGGTGCCCTGGGCCTCGAAGTGGTTGCGGGCCTCGGTGAACGGCTGGCCGGTGAGCGCGGCCAGTCCGGCGATCACGGCCGGCGCGAAGCCGGGCGGCGTGTTGATCCCGGTGCCGACCGCGGTGCCGCCCAGGGGCAGCTCGCGGACGCGGGGGAGCACCGCGTCCAGGCGCTCGACGGCGAGGCCGAGCGTCGCGGCGTACCCGCCGAACTCCTGGCCGAGCGTGACCGGGGTGGCGTCCATGAGGTGGGTGCGCCCGGACTTCACCAGGTCGGCGAACTCGGTCGCCTTGGCAACCAGCGAGGACTCCAGCGTGCGCAGGGCGGGCTGCAGGTCCTCGACGACGGCCAGGGTGGCGGCGACGTGGATCGAGGTCGGGAAGGTGTCGTTGCTGGACTGGCTCGCGTTGACCTGGTCGTTGGGGTGGACCTCAGTGCCGGCGCGCGCGGCCAGCGAGGCGAGCACCTCGTTAGCGTTCATGTTGGAGCTGGTGCCCGACCCGGTCTGGAAGACGTCGAGCGGGAAGTGCGCGTCGTGCTCGCCGGTCATCACTGCTGCTGCCGCCTGCTCGATCGCAGCGGCCTGG
This sequence comes from Marmoricola sp., assembly GCA_045806825.1. Classification (GTDB taxonomy): domain Bacteria; phylum Actinomycetota; class Actinomycetes; order Propionibacteriales; family Nocardioidaceae; genus Marmoricola. The sequence goes on along the minus strand of JBJMIP010000149.1, from coordinate 6,351 downwards.
TCCGCGCTGATCACCCCGAGGTCGGCGTTGACCGCGGCTGCTGCGGACTTGATCGCAGCGAGCGCGTGGATGTGCCGCGGCTCGAGCGGCGTACCGGAGATCGGGAAGTTCTCGACCGCCCGCTGGGTCTGGGCCCGCCAGAGCGCGTCGAGAGGTACCTCGACCTCGCCCATCGAGTCGTGCTCGGTCCGGGTGGCACCGGGTGCGTCCATGGTCCGAGGCTACTTTCCGCAGCCTCATCGCCGCAGCGAGGGACTCGTCCGTTCGGACAATAATGCTGAACCTGACGTCTCGGTGCTGACGAACTGGGCTCACCTGTGGTTACCTGCCCTCAACGAGGTTGAGTGCGAGGCCGTGTGCGTCTCGCGATCGGGACTCTCCCAGACGTTGTCGGACAGTCCCTCCTGCTCGGGCACCCTCGGGTTTGGGAATACGCATGATTTCGACACGTCGAATGCGCGTCGTGGCGGTCACCGCCACGATCGCCGTCGCCGCTGCGCTGGCCGTCACCAACGGCTCGGCGTCCGCAGCTGACACCAGCCACCGGGGAACCCCCGGGGTGGAGGTCAGCGGCAAGAAGGTGCCCCAGGGCGCTGCCCGTGGTGCGTTGCCGCGTGCCCTCGGGGGCAGGAGCGCGCCGGGCGAGCCGGGCCGTTCACTGCCCGCCGGGGTGCCGACCAAGGGTCGGTACGCCTTCCTGGTCAAGCTCAGCACGGCGAGCACCAGCCACGCGTACAAGACCGCGATCGGTGGCGGCCAGGCGGCTGCACGGACTGCTTCGAAGAAGCAGCTCGGCACAGTCACCAGCGCGCAGAACCGGGTGATCGCGAACCTGCCCTCCGGTAGCAAGGTGCTCTACAAGGCGCACAGTGCCCTGGCGGCGGTCGCGGTGACCACCGACGTGAAGAACTACACCAAGCTCACCCGGATGTCCGGCGTGACGGCGGTCTACCCGATCTCGCCGAAGTCGGCGACGAACTCGTACGCCGTGCCGCTCCAGGGCGCGCCTGACGCCTGGGAGGCGCACGGTGACCTCGGTAAGAACAGCACCGTCGCCATCATCGACACCGGTGTGGACTACACCCACGCCGACTTCGGCGGCGTGGGCACGGTCGCGGACTACAAGGCCGCGAAGGCGCAGCTCGGCCAGCCGGTGACCGAGGGCGAGTTCCCGGGCCCGAAGGTGATCGGTGGTTACGACCTCGCCGGTGACGACTACAACGGTGACCCGACGAGCGACGACTACAACCCGGTCCCGTCTCCCGACCCCTACCCGCTGGACTGCAACAGTCACGGCACGCACGTGGCCGGCACCGTCGCCGGGTACGGCGAGAACGCCGACGGGTCGACCTACACGGGCGACTACAACACCAGCACCCCGTTCGACACGATGCGGATCGGGCCCGGCATGGCGCCGCTGGCCAAGCTGTACGCCTTCCGCGTCTTCGGCTGCGACGGCTCGACCGACCTCGTCGGTGCGGCCATCGACGGCGCGTCGGACCCGAACGGTGACGGCGACCCGTCCGACCACGTCGACGTGATCAACATGTCGCTGGGCTCGGACTACGGCTCCCCGCAGGACGGCGACTCGGTCGCCACCGAGGCCGCCTCGGCGCTGGGCATCACCATGCTGATCGCCTCCGGCAACGCCGGCGACATCTACGACGTCGGCGGTTCTCCGGGCAACGCGCCCAGCGCGATCACCGCTGCGGCCAGCCAGGACGCCTACGCCCAGGTCGACGCGCTGCACGTCAGTGCCCCGGCCTCGATCGCCGACGACTACGCCGCCGAGCGCTCGATCGCCTACGACTGGGTGAACGACCCGGACCTGTCCGGCGACGTGGCTCGGGTGACCCAGCCCGGCAACCTCGACGGCTGCGACCCGCTCACCGGGGCCTACGCGACCGCGGTGAACGACAAGATCGCCTTCGTCGAGTGGACCGACACCAGCGACCAGCGACGGTGCGGTTCTGCTGCCCGTGCTGCGAATCTGGCTGCGGCTGGAGCGACCGGCTTCGTCTACGCCGACGACCAGGAGAACTTCTCCGGGGGTATCACCGGTTCGGCCGTGATCCCCGGCGTCCTGGTGGCGAAGAGCGGTGGCGACGCCATCCGCACCGAGCTGCTCGCCGGGCACACCGTGCACGTCTCGGGGACGACCGCCAACGGGTTCAGCCAGAAGGACACTTCGCTGAACGACACGCTCGCGGACTTCTCCTCGCGGGGAATCGGTGACCCGGGCAACGTGAAGCCGGACATCACCGCGGTCGGCGCCACCGTCTTCTCGGCGGGTGTCGGCACGGGTAACGAGGGCCTGAACGACAGCGGTACCTCGATGGCCACCCCGATGACCGCGGGTGCCGCGGCCCTGGTGGTCTCCGCACACCCGAACTGGCGTCCGGAGCAGGTCAAGGCAGACCTGATGAACACCGCCGGCGCCGATCTCTTCACGGGCCTGAACCACACCGGTGCCAAGTACGCCCCGCAGCGGGTCGGTACCGGACGGCTCCAGGTGGACAAGGCGCTGGACAACGACGTCCTCGCCTACGTCACTGACGACCCGGGCGCGGTCGGGGTCTCCTTCGGTCCGCAACCGGTCACGGCCACCACCGTGCTCACCAAGCACGTCAAGGTGGAGAACACCGGTCTGACGACGCGCTCGTTCGACGTCTCCTACCAGGCCCGGTCCGCGGTCCCCGGTGCGACGTACTCGGTCTCGCCGAGCTCCGTCACGCTGGACGCGCGCTCGAGCAAGACGGTGACGGTGACACTCACGCTGCACCCGGACCAGATGACCAAGACCATCGACCCGACGGTCGCGGACTTCCAGAGCGGGCTTCCGCGCCAGTTCCAGGCGGACGCGAGCGGTCTGCTGCTGCTCAGCGGTGACTCCGGTCAGCTCCGGGTCCCGGTCTACGCGGCCCCGCGTCCGGCTTCGGCGATGACCCAGGCCAACGAGGTGACCCTGCCTGCCGGCGCGGTCGAGACCTCGCTGCTGCCCCTGACCGGGCAGTCGGTCAACCAGGGCTCGGGCGAGCAGAAGGTCCAGTCCATCGTGGCCGGCCTCGAGCTCCAGGGTGTCAGCGGGCTGGCTCCGTCGTGCGGGGGCGAGGTCACCGACGGGTGCGTGAACTTCCCGGACGAGCGTGCCGCCGACCTGAAGCGGTTCGGTGCCACCTCGAACGCGCCGCAGCTGGTGTCGAACGGGGAGAACGCGCTGTCGAACGGCAGCGTCTACTTCGCGGTGAACACCCAGGGACGGTGGCGCACGGCGGCCTCGTCGCAGGAGTTCGACATCTACATCGACGGCGACGGCGATGGCGTGGCGGACTCGGTGCTGTTCAACACCCGGTTGCCCGACAGCGACGTGCTGCTCACCCAGATCGTCGACCTGAGCAGCGGGGAAGGGACCTACGTGGCCGGGATCAACGACACCTTCGGTGACACCGACACGGCGTTGTTCGACAGCGACACGATGGTGCTGCCGGTGCCGATCTCGGAGATCCCGGGCGTCGACGCCGAGCACACCCGGATCAGCTACTCGGTGCTCTCGTTCAGCCCGTACCAGGGTGCGCCGGTGGACCAGATCGGCGACGTCGCCGATGACGGTCACCTGGTGAACCCGATGACGCTGGACGTGCTCAAGCCGGGGATCACGCTGTTCGGCAGCTACGACGGATCGGCCAGCCCGTTCCTGTTCCCGGATGCAGCGAGCTCTGTGCTCAACCTGCGCCGGGACGCGGCGGCGTACGTCACCGACGGCGGGCTCGGCGTGATGATGGTCCACCTCCACAACAAGCTGGGCTCCAAGACCCAGGTCGTCTCGCTGAAGGTCGACCCGACCGTCAACCTGACCCTGGCGCCGAACCCGGCCAACCGTGGTCAGGACGTCACCGCGACGGTCTCGGTCCCGAAGGGGGCGGACGCGACGCCGACCGGCACGATCACGCTGAAGCAGGGCTCCACGACCCTCGCCTCGGGTGACCTCTCCGGTGGTGCCGCGGCGCTGCACTTCAACATGAGGACGGCGGGTACCTTCGCGATCCACGCGGAGTACTCCGGCGACGCCAACCACAACGCAGGATCGTCGGCCTCGACGAACCTGGTGGTGAAGAAGTCGACGTCGACGATGGTGCTGACCGCCTTCCCGAACCCAATCACCTACAACACGGTGGTCACGGCGAAGGTCAGGATCACCACGCTGGCAGGGCTGCCGGCCACCGGCACGGTCGCCATCCGGCGGCTGAACGGGACCGTCCTGGGCAGTGCCCCCCTGGTCAACGGAGTGGCGACGGTGAAGTACACCAACAAGTTGAAGGGCCAGTACGACATCAAGGCCACGTACTCCGGGGACGGCAACTACGCCTCCGGTATCTCCAACGTGGTCACGCTGAAGTACAAGGCGAGCTAGGCCCTCGCAGCTGAACCCGGCTCCTGCGGGTGGGTGCCCTTCCGGCCCACCCGCAGGAGTCTTTCGCTTGCCTGCGCAGCGTTACTCGAGGACCTTGTAGTGCAGCACCACGGTGAACGACTTCACGTCGTACTTGTAACCGAACCCGGTGTAGAAGCCCCAGCCGAACGAGCGGTCGGGGAAGACCAGGCCGGTCGTCGACCGGACCGGGCCCGAGTGGTAGCCGAGCGTCGAGGTCGCGGTCACCTCGCCGGTCCAGGTCTTCTTCGTGGTCAGGTAGCGGATCCGCGCCTTGCTGCCTGGCCCGGACTTGGCCGCACCACCGTACGCCGTGACCTTGACGTCGACGTACTGGTAGGCCCGGGGCAGGAAGACCGCGTGCAGCGTGGAGACCAGGCTGTTCGCGCTGGTCTGGCTGGTGCACTGGGTGTTGGCGTAGTAGCCGAGCGACTTGTACCAACCGCGCACCGAGGTCCGCAGCGTCGAGCACTTGCCCACGTACTTGTCGGCCAGCACGTTGGCGTCGCCCGGGAGGTAGGTGTGCTTCCACGTCTTCAGCACGAGCTTCTTCCCGGACACCGTCACCTGGCCGATGGTCGAGGAGGTGTTGCCGTCCGCGTCGCCCAGCTTGAGCAGGTACAGGCCGGCCGGGGCCGCGGTCGTGGTGTCGGCGAGCAGGCCGCCCCAGGCCACGGTCGCGTGGGTGGCGTCCACCCCCGGCGTCAGGCTCAGGGTCCGGACCAGCGCACCGGTCGCGTTGCGGAAGATCCGGACGGTGGTGATGTCAGTGATGTCCTGAGCTGTGGCCCCGACGACCGTGAACTTGGTGACTGACGGATAGGTCGTGCTGTTCTTCACCAGCGGGTAGATCGTGGTCGGGGAGGCGGTGACCGAGGTCAGCGCCGGGCCGCTGCGGTGGATCGTGAAGGTCCCGCTGCTGAAGGCCACGTCGGTGTAGGGGCCGTACGTCGCGTTCGTGACCGTGATCGTCCCGACGAGCTGGTAGGTGCCGTCCGGCACGGAGGCCGGCGCCAGGACCGGCGTGGCTGCGGTGGCGTTGGTCCCGTCCAGGGTGCCGGTCACCGGCGCGGCGGGCGTCGTGTTCGGCACCGCCACGCCGAGGTTGTCGGTCGCCTCGAGGTGGTAGGTCATCGAGTAGTCGCCGGCCTGGTCCGCGGTGGCCACGAAGGTCGAGGACTTGTGGGCCCCGGTGATGTCGGCGATCGTGCCGACGGTGACCCCGAGGGCGGTCGTGTCCACGTGCAGGGCCTTGCTGGTGGCCGGGTCGAGCGGCACGCACTGGGTCGGCGTGGTCGCCGAGCAGCGGTTGATCGTGACGGTGCCGTCGCCGTCGCTCAGGGTCAGCGGCGTCGCGACCCCTCGGGTCAGCGTCGTGTCCAGCGGCGTGCCACCGGTCGGCGCCCAGGTCGCGACCAGCGTGCCGCCGCCGGCTGCTTCGGTGATCGTGACGCTGGCGCTGCCCTCCGGGCCGACCGTGTCGTCGGTGAACCAGACCGGGTCGCCCGCAGGAAGGGTGACGTCGCTCGCCGCTCCGGCGTCGACGGTCGCGACGTCCGAGCAGGTCGCGTCCAGCGCCTGGGCGGGGCAGGCCCACGCGTGCACGGTGACGTTGCCGTAGCCCCAGGTCGCGACGTCGTAGTGCGCGGTCCCGGTGTCCGTGGCGAACGGGGCCGCGTCGCTCTGGTCGGCCTGCAGGCCGACGTACACCCACGGCTCGGTGCTTTCGGCATCGCCGGTCACGTGCCCGGCGGTGGCGGTGCTCGCGTTGATCAGGTTCGGCGGGTCCGGGACCGCGTAGGCCGGTGCGAACCCGGCGACCGGGATCAGGACTGCCGCTGCGGCGGCGAGGGACAGGGGCAGGTTGCGGAGCTTCATCAGGACGTCCTCGAGCTAGGTACTGAAGACGTCAGGCTAACCGG
>JBJMIP010000148.1:0-4537 GCA_045806825.1 Marmoricola sp. | reverse complement strand
TGTCGACGAGCTCGAGGTCCAGCCGACCGGTGTCGCCGATCGAGCCGCCGCCGCGCAGGAAGCCGATCTCCCTGTTGGTGCTCAGCCGGCCGCCGACCACCGAGGAACGATCCACGATCAGCAGCACCGTCGCGGTCGTCGCCCAGGTCGTCGTCTTCCGGTACGTCGCCATCGACGGCGTCGTCCCCGACCTCGCCCTCATCCTGGTCGTGGTGGCCGCGATCGACCGCGGTCCCCGGTTCGCGGCCGGGCTCGGCTTCGTCGCCGGCCTGCTGCTCGACCTGGCCCCGCCGGCCGACCACGTCGCCGGCCGCTGGGCACTGTGCCTGGTCCTCGTCGGCTACCTCGCCGGCCGGGTCCGCCAGGACGCACGCTCCTCCCCGCTGATGGCCGTGGTCCTGGTCGGGGCGGCGTCGTTCATCGCGACCTCGCTCTACGCGTTCACGGGCGCGGTGCTGAACGACGGCACGCTGCCCGTCGACGAGATGGTGCGCGTGATCGTGATCAGCGTGCTGTGGGACGTGATGCTGGCGCCGTTCCTGGTGCCGGCGCTGCTCTGGGCCCTCGACCGGGTCCGTCCGGCTCGACTGGCGCTGTGAAGCAGGGACGACGTTGAACGCGATCCTGATCCGACCGGACCGCCGCCGGGGCAAGCTGCGGCTGTTCGTGATGCAGGTGCTGATGTTCTCCCTGTTCGCGACCCTGTTCGCACGGCTCTGGTACCTGCAGGTCTTCACCGGCGAGGAGTACCAGGCGAAGGCCACCTCGCAGTCCGTCCGCGAGCTCGTCGTGCAGCCGTCGCGGGGGTTGATCGTCGACGCCGAGGGTCGCCCGCTGGCGACCAACCGCACCAGCTGGGTGGTCAGCGTCGACCGGACCGTGCTGGGCAAGCAGTCGGCCCCGGACCGCGCGAAGCTGCTCAAGCGGATCGCGCGCACGGTCGGCGTCTCCTACGCCGAGGTCGTCGCCCGGACCCGCCTGTGCGGAACCGAGAAGGCAGTCAAGAAGACCTGCTGGAACGGTTCGCCGTTCCAGCCGATCCCGGTCGCCGAGGACGTCCCCCAGGCCACCGCCGTGCAGATCTCGGAGCAGACCGAGGACTTCCCGGGTGTGCTGGCCCAGGCCGAGACCGTGCGCTCCTACCCGGCACCGTTCGGGATCAACGCCGCCGACGTGCTCGGCTACCTCAGCCCGATCACCGGTCAGGAGCTGGCGGACGCTCAGAAGGTCGACGACCACAGCGTCAACGGCGCCTCGGTCGTGGGTCGGGCCGGTCTGGAGAAGAGCTACGACCAGTGGCTGCGCGGTGTTCCCGGCGTGACCCGGGTCGCCGTCGACAGCATGGGCCGCGTGCTCGGTGACTCGGGCCAGGTCGAGGCCCAGCCCGGCGACACCCTGGTCACCTCGATCGACGCCAAGGTGCAGTCCGTCGCCGAGAAGGAGCTGCACAAGGCGATGATGACCGCCCGGGCGACCTACGACCCGGTGACGCACAAGAACTACGTGGCCGACAGTGGCGCGGTGGTCGTGCTCAACGCCCACAACGGCAACGTCGTCGCGATGGCCAGCCAGCCGACGTACGACCCGAGTGTCTGGGTCGGCGGCATCACCAGCAAGCAGCTCAAGGCGCTGTACTCGAAGAAGGCGGGCGAACCGCTGCTCTCCCGCGCCACCCAGGGCCAGTTCGCCCCGGGCTCGACGTGGAAGCCGATCATGACCGTCGGCGCGTTCAACAACGGCTACAACGCCCAGAGCCGCCTCGACTGCAGCAGCGGCGTGCAGGTGGGCGGACGCTGGTTCAAGAACTACGAGTCCGCCAGCTACGGCGTCATCGACTTCTCCAAGGCGCTGCAGATCTCCTGCGACAGCTTCTTCTACCGGGTCGGCCTCGGCTTCTGGAACAAGTTCGGGTCGAACCCGAGCAACGTGAAGGCCAAGGACCCGCTGGTCGCGATGGCCAAGCAGTTCGGTTTCGGCTCCAAGACCGGTCTCGACGTTCCCGGAGAGGCCAGCGGTCGGATCGCCGACCGGAAGTGGAAGCTCGCGTACTGGAACTCGATGAAGGGCTTCTACTGCAAGGTCGATGCGCAGAACAAGACCCACAAGCGCGACTTCCTGCACGTCTACGCGCACGAGTTCTGCCTCGAGGGCAACCGGTACAAGGCGACCGACGCGGTGAACTTCGCGATCGGGCAGGGCGACACGATCGTCACCCCCGTCCAGCTCGCCCGCGCGTACGCCGCTCTGTCCAACGGCGGCACCCTGTACGCGCCGCGGATCGCGAAGGCGGTCGTCGGTGCGGACGGCAAGGTCGTCAAGCAGATCAAGCCGTTGGTGCAGGGTCACGTGAAGTCGAAGAAGTCCGCGATCGCCTACGTCGACGCCGCGTTGCAGGGCACTCCGAAGGTCGGCACGCTGGCCTGGAAGTTCGGCGGCTTCCCGCTGGACAAGGTCAAGATCCGTGGCAAGACCGGATCGGCCGAGGTCTACGGCAAGCAGAGCACCTCGTGGGTCGCGACCTACACGAAGGACTACGTCGTGGTGATGATGGTGACCCAGGCCGGTACCGGCTCGGGCACCTCCGGTCCCGCGGTCCGCGCCATCTACGAGTCGCTCTACGGCATCACCGGTGAGGACGTGAACCCGGCCAAGGCCGCGATCGCGGGCACCGTGCCGCCGAAGGGCCTGCCGGTGTTCACCCCGGACGGCTCGATCCTGCCGCCGCTGAGGAGGAAGCAGTGACCGTTCTCGCTCCTGCCGTCCGCGTCGGTACGCCGCTGCTCGGGCGACGCCGCGGCGTCGACTGGATCCTCATCGGCGCCACCGGCGCGATCCTGGTCATCGGCACGCTGCTGGTGTGGTCGGCGACGTCGACCAACGACGTGCTCACCGGAGGCCACCCCACGGCGTACCTGAAGAAGCAGCTCGTCAACGTCGCGATCGGGCTGGTGCTCGGCGCGATGGTGTTCTTCACCGACCGACGCTGGGTGCGCATCCTCGCGCCGCTGGTCTACCTCGGCTCGATCGCCGGCCTGTTCCTGGTGCTCGCGATGGGGACCACGATCAACGGGTCGCGGTCCTGGCTGATGCTCGGCGGGCTCTCGGTCCAGCCGGCGGAGTTCGCCAAGCTCGCGGTCGTGGTGGGGATGGCGCTCGCCGTCGCCGAGCGCACCGAGAGCTCGCGGCGCCGCCGGGTCGGCAACGTCGAGGTCGCACTGATGCTGCTCATCGCCGGGTTCCCGGCCCTCCTGATCCTGCTGCAACCGGACCTCGGCACCATGCTCGTGCTCACCGCCACCGTCTTCGGCGTGCTCGCGGTCTCCGGGGCCCCGCGCCGCTGGCTCGGTGGGCTGGCTGCCGGCGGAGTCCTCGCGGCCGCCGTGATGGTGTCCGGCGGTCTCCTCAAGGCTTACCAGGTCGACCGGTTCATGGCCTTCACGAACCCGGACCTCGACCCGCGCGGGGCCGGCTACAACACCGAGCAGGCACGCATCGCGATCGGCAACGGCGGCCTGTTCGGCCAGGGTCTCTTCCACGGCTCCCAGACCCGGTCGGGCTTCGTGCCCGAGCAGCACACCGACTTCGTCTTCACCGTGGCCGGCGAGGAGCTCGGCCTGCTCGGCGCAGGAGTGCTGATCAGCCTGTTCGCGGTGCTGCTCTGGGGGGCGCTCTCGATCGCGCTGGCGGCCGAGGACATGTTCGGCCGCGTCGCTGCCGCCGGCATCGCCTGCTGGTTCGGCTTCCAGACCTTCCAGAACGTCGGCATGTGCCTGGGCATCATGCCGGTCACCGGCGTGCCGCTGCCGCTGGTGTCCTACGGCGGCTCCTCCATGTTCGCCTCGCTCGCCGCGATCGGCCTGCTGCTCAACATCGGCATGCGCACCAACGACCGCAACCGCCGGGCCGCGGACGCTCTCGCCCGCATCTGAGAGGATCGCGGGCGTGGACCTGCTCGCCGAGCTGGGGGCTGAGCTGCCGGTGCTGGCAGCGCCGATGGCCGGTGGTCCGACCTCGGCCGCGCTGGTGGTCGCAGCGGCCGAAGCTGGATCGGTCGGGTTCCTGGCCGCCGGTTACAAGACGCCGGAGGCACTGGCGTCCGAGGTGGGCGCCGTGCGTGCGCGGACGCCGCGCTACGGCGTGAACCTCTTCGTCCCGGCCCCGCTCCCGGTCGACCCGGACGCCTACCGGACCTACCGCGAGGAGCTTCTCCCGCTCGCCGACCACTACGGCGTCGAGGTTCCGCGCACCCCGGTCGAGGACGACGACTCCTGGGCGGCGAAGGTCGACCTGCTGGTCTCCGCTGCGCCGCCGGTCGTCTCCTTCACCTTCGGCCTTCCCGACCGCGCGACGGTCCGGCGGTTGCGGCGGAGCGGCAGCGTGCTCGCACAGACCGTGACCTCGCCTGAGGAGGCGCGACTCGCGGTCGAGGCCGGCGTGGACGTGCTCGTCGTCCAGGGCCCTGCTGCGGGTGGTCACTCGGGAACGTTCACGCCGCAACAGCTTCCCGCCGACGTGATGCTTCCCGAGCTGGTCCGGT
>JBJMIP010000147.1:0-3271 GCA_045806825.1 Marmoricola sp. | reverse complement strand
CCGGTACCGGCAGGCGGTGAACCGCGCGCACGTCCAGGTCCACTCCGGCCCGGACAGCCCGGTGGAGTACAACGCGTTCGACCCGGCGCTGCAGCTCTGGGTGGCGGCTTGCCTCTACGTCGGCTTCCGCGACGCCCGCAACCTCTTCCTGGGCCCGATGGACCACCGCACCGACTCCGCTCTCTACGAGTACTGCCACCGGCTGGGCACCTCGCTCCAGGTCCCGCGCGACGCCTGGCCGCCCGACCTGGAGGCGTTCGAGACCTACTGGCAGACCGAGGTCGCCAAGATCCGGTACGACGACGTCGTCCGCGACCACCTGATGAAGGTCGTCGAGCTGCGGATGGTGCCGCGGTGGATGCAGTGGGGCAACGCGTCGGTCAACCGGTTCTTCACGACCGGGATGCTGCCACCCGAGTTCCGGTCGGCGATGCGGCTGGAGTGGGGACCGCAGCAGCAGCGCCGGTTCGACCGGTACGTCGGCCTGCTCCGCTTCCTCACCCGGCTGACGCCGAAGTGGGCACGGAACCTCCCGATCAAGCTGCAGCTTGCCGAGGTCCGCCTGCGGATGCGTCGCAACTGGACCCTGGTCTGACGGTGGTTGAGCCACGAGGGTGCTCGTTCTCACGGTGGTTGAGGTGCGAGCGCGCTGGCGCGAGCCTCGAAACCTGGTGAGACTGGGCGCATGGCCGATGAATGGCGTGACCAACCACCGCTGACGAACGCCGTGGTGACCTTCGCGGGGGCTCTGGTCTCGCTGAGCACGGACGGGTTGAGCTACACGGTCCGGATGACCGGGAAGGCCGAGGCCTTCCTGGACGAGGCCATCGGGTTCATGCAGGACGCCCGCCCGTTGGTGGTCGCGCTGACCGAGGCCGTGGACTCCGGCATGATCGACGACGTGCGCCGGGTCATGCGGATCACCGAGACCGCGATCAACCAGGTCGCGCTCGTCAGCAAGCGTCTCGACCAGGCCGCCGGCCAGCTGGCCAAGCTGATCCCCTCGGTCGACAAGACCGCTGCTGGCATGAAGAGCCTGATGCCGGTCATCGAGGGCCTGCCGCAGACCCAGGAGGACATCCGGGTCGCGCGTGACGCCGTCCAGCGCGTCGAGGCCATGGTCAACGCGACCGTCGGTCAGCTCGAGGCGATCCCCGGGGCCAAGCTGGTGCGCGGCGTCAGCACCGGCGTGGTCGGCGGGGTCGGCGGCGTGGTCGGCGGGCTCACCGGGCGTACCAAGGCCACCGAGTAATCGCCCACTGATCTGGACCCCTGGTGGCGGGGCCCTTCGAGACGGTTGCTGCGCAACCTCCTCAGGGGACCCAAAGGGCGGCTACTGACCTGACGGGTGAACCTGCCGGCGCCTCACCTGCGCCGACAGGTTCACCGATCTGGTCAGTGCGCGACCGGGAGTCCTGGGAGCCGGTTGCGGCCGACGATGGCGACCTCGGGGATGTCGGTGATCAGGCCGCCGATGCCGGCGGCGTAGAGCAGCGCGGCCTCGCCGGCCGCGTCGCCGTGGCCGTGCGGGTCGGAGCCGATCCGCAGGTTCGACGGCAGGTGCTGGTTCTCCGGGCGGTGGGTCCACACCAGGACCTCGAGCCCGCGGCGGTGCGCCTTCTCGACGAGCTTGGAGGGCTCCCCCACGCGACCGACGATGTCCTTGGGCAGGATCGCCCGGCGCCGTACGCCGATGCCGTCGGCGTACTCGGCGACCCGGCCGAGCTCGCGCGGTGCGGGGCTCTTGTCGAACAGCCGGTAGCGGCGCGGGGAGTCGATCGCGCGGATCGCGTCGTCGTCGAAGCTCATGAAGGTGAGGTCGGTAGCGACGTCGACTCCGGCCTCGGCAATCAGGTCCGGTAGCCACAGTCCGTGCCGGCGCAGGTGCTGCGGTGTCTTCAGCTCAAGGTGCACCCCGAGCCGGCGCCCCGAGCGCGCCGCCTCGAAGTCCCGCAGCTCGATGACCTCGGCCACGGTGGGCACGGGCCAACGACCGTCGTACGCCGCACTGGCGGCGCGCTTTCGGGGCCAGCGCTCACGGGTGCGCAGCTCACGCAGCTCGAAGAAGTCGAAGTCGTGCACGAACCACCCGGTGACCGGCTCACCCTCGACCTCGAGGGTCCGCTTCCGGTCGGCGAACGCCTTGTGGTCGGCGACGTCGGTGGTCGCCGACAGCTCCACGTCGTGCAGGCAGACCAGGACACCGTCCCGGGTGGCGACCACGTCTAGCTCGACCGAGTCCGCGCCCAGCGTGTAGGCGAGCTCGTAGGAGCCGAGGGTGTGCTCCGGCCGGTGTGCACTTGCACCCCGGTGGGCGATCACCGCGGGGATCCGCGGCGTTCGACGGGCAGCCATGGACGCAACGATGCGCGGGTTCGGTGGACGTTGGGTGTCGAGAAGTTCAACCGCGCCTTTACTGTGCATGGCATGTCTGGCACCTACACCCTCGGCAAGCTCACCACCGTCCCGGTCACCGAGCGGCTCGACCTGGTGGCAGCGCCCGTGGCCACCCTGCTCGCCGACTGGGCGTACGCGGGCGAGGTCGGCGTCGTCGAGATCGACCCGGAGCACGCGGACACCTCGGGGACCGTGGACGTCTACGGGGTTCCGTGGGAGGCGGGCGCGAACTGCGTGGTCATCATGGGAAAGCGCGAGGGCGAGGAACGGATCGCGGCCTGCGTGGTGCGCGGCGACACCAAGGCCGACGTGAACAATCGGGTCAAGCGGCTGCTCGACGTGCGCAAGTGCTCGTTCCTGGCCCACGAGCGAGCCGTCGAGGAGACCGGCATGGAGTACGGCGGCATCACCCCGGTCGGCGTGCCAGCCGGCTGGCGGTTGCTCGTGGACTCTCGCGTCCCGGACACCGAGCTGGTGCTCATCGGATCGGGAATCCGCGGCTCGAAGATCATCCTTCCGGGGCGTCTGCTGGGCGAGCTCCCTGGTGCCGAGGTCATCGAGGACCTGGCCGTCTGATTTGCGCACTGAAACGGACCGCGGTCCACAAATCTCGGGGTAAACCCGGAGGCGCGGTGTCAGTGCCTGGTGTTTGGATATCTCCCATGCATCGACAGATCGCCGGCAAGCTGACCGGACCCGTGACCAAGTGGCTCGTCCTCGTGGGGATCCTGGCGGCGACCGTCGGGCTGTCCTCCCTGGGCGCCAAGCTCAACGACGTCAAGAACAACGAGGCCTCGTCCTGGCTGCCGAGCTCGGCGGAGTCGACCCGGGTGAACATCGCAGTTTGGAAGTTCGTCTTGTAGTTATAGATTGT
>JBJMIP010000146.1:0-26152 GCA_045806825.1 Marmoricola sp. | reverse complement strand
GCTGGTCGAGCGCAGCCGAGACCTTGGCCGGTGGTGACGTGGGTGCGGGCCGGAGTACCGCTGGTCGAGCGCAGCCGAGACCCCTTGCCGTGGAGCTCAGGCCAGGCCGGCGTCGTGGACGCACAACGCGATCTGCACCCGGTTCTCGACCTCGAGCTTCGTGAACAACCGGCCGATGTGCGCCTTGACCGTCGGCACGCTGAGGTAGAGCTCGCCCGCGATCTCAGCGTTGCTGAGCCCGCGTCCGACCGCCAGGGCGACCTCGTGCTCGCGCTCGGTGAGCCGCTCCATCCGCGCCTGCGCCCCTGATCGGCCGGGTGTCTGCTGCGTCGTCAGCTGCTGGATCAGCGTCGAGGTGACGCTGGGGGAGAGCATCGGTTCGCCGGCTGCCACCTTGTGGATCGCCTCGACGATCTTCTCCGGAGGCGTGTCCTTGAGCAGGAACCCGTTGGCGCCGGCGGCGAGAGCCCGTACGACGTAGTCGTCGGCGTCGAACGTGGTCAGCACGATCACCTTGGGTGCCCGTTCGCGTGCGGCGAGGGCTTCGGTGGCCTCCAAGCCGTCCATCACCGGCATCCGGATGTCCATCAGCACGACGTCCGGGAGGTACTCGTCGATCGCAGCGAGCCCTTCGGCCCCGTTGCCCGCCTGCGCGACGACGCTCAGGGTCGGGCTGCCGCCGAGGATCAGGGCCAGTCCGCTGCGCACCAGCGGGTCGTCGTCGACGATCAGCAGCCGGATCGGGTCCGCGGAGGTCGGGGTCAGGTAGTCCACGGGAGCCAGCCTCGCAGGGTGAACGCGTCCCGGGTGTCCTCGACCGCGAGCGAGCCGCCGGCCAGCACCGCGCGCTCGCGCAGACCGACCAGGCCCAGGCCGGAGCTCGGTGCTGCCGGTCCGGTCCGCGCGCCGACGCGCTTGGCGTTGCGGACGACCACGGAGATGCCGGACTCGGGGTCCCCCTCGAGACGGACCGAGACGTGCGCACCCGCGGCGTGCTTGCGGGCGTTGGTGAGCGCTTCCTGGACGATCCGGTACAGCGTGCGGCCGACCTGCTCGGGGGCCGGTTCGCCCAGCCCGTTCGCCAGCTCGACGACCATCCCGCCGGTTCGCGACTCGGCGAGCAGCTGGTCCAGGTCGGCGATCGTCGGCTGCGGGCGTCCCTCGGCCGCGTCTCCGGCGCGGAGCACCCCGAGCACCTGGCGCAGGTCGGTGAGTGCCTCGTTCGCCTTGGTCTGGATCAGCCGTGCGGTTTCGCGGACCTGCTCGGGCGGCAGGTCGGTGCGGTAGGCCAGCGCGCCCGCGTGCATGGTCACCAGCGAGATCCGGTGGGCCAGCACGTCGTGCATCTCCCGGGCGATCCGCTCGCGCTCGCCCGACCGCGCTTGCTCGACCCGGAGCTCCTGCTCGGCCTCGGCCTGAACAGCTCGCTCGCGCAGGGTCCAGATCAGCTCGCGGCGCGACCCGACGTACATGCCGAAGGCGACGACGGCGATGGTGACCACGATCGTGAACGCGAAGGTGACCCACGCGGGGCTGGAATCGTTCGAGGGGTCGTAGATCGCGTAGACCTGGCTGGAGACGATGTTGAGCAGGGCGATCGGAATGATCTGACGCAGGTTGCGACGGGTGCACAGCGAGACGACCGCCAGCACGGCCGGCCCGGCCGAGGACATCGAGAAGAACCCGAACATCGTCAGGATCAAGGCGATCCCGAACGGCCAGCGCCGCCGGTAGCGGGTGAGCACGAACGCGGTCAGGCCGCCGACGAGGTCGATCCAGAACCACAAACGGTGGTCGTCCCACTGGTGCACCGCGATGTTTCCCCAGGCCATACCGGAGATGAACAGGGCGAGCAGGAAGCGCCAGGTCCGACTCCACCGCGACAGCGGTGGGTCGTAGATCTCGGCCAGGTCCTCGTGCACGTCCTCAGGCTAGGGATCCAGGGCCGTCCGCGGCCAGCGACCCTGGTTCCGCGGACCCCCTACTTTCGTCTAGGGAAGGTCGAGCCTGCGGGCTGATGCGCCGGGTGGGCCGGATCACCGAGGATCGACCCATGATCAAACTCGAAGGTGTGACCAAGCGGTACGGCGACTTCGTTGCCGTCGACGATGTGTCCTTCGTGGCTCAGCCCGGTCGGGTGACCGGATTTCTCGGGCCCAACGGCGCAGGCAAGTCGACCAGCATGCGCATCATGGTCGGGCTGACGCCGCCCGACCGCGGCACGGCGACGATCGGCGGCCTGAGGTACTCCGACATCCCGAACCCGGGCCTGCACGTCGGAGTCCTGCTGGATGCCTCGGCCCAGCACGCCGGCCGCACCGGCCGGGAGGTGCTGGCGCTGTCGGCCCTGACGATGGGCCTCAAGGAGTCCCGCGTCGACGAGATGCTCGAGCTCGTCGGCCTGACCGACAAGGAGTCCAAGCGCCGGGTGCGCAACTACTCGCTCGGCATGCGCCAGCGCCTCGGCATCGCGAACGCGCTGATCGGCGACCCGTCGGTGCTGATCCTCGACGAGCCGGCCAACGGGCTGGACCCGGCCGGCATCCACTGGATGCGGGTGCTGCTGCGCTCGTACGCCGAGCGGGGCGGCACCGTGCTGCTCTCCTCGCACCTGCTGCACGAGGTCGAGAAGATCGCCGACGAGCTGGTGCTCATCGGCCGCGGCAAGATCGTGGCCCAGGGCACCAAGGCCGAGCTGCTCCAGACCGCCGGGACCTTCGTGAAGCCGGAGTCGCCCGAGAAGCTCACCTCCGTGCTGGCCGAGGCCGGCATCAAGGCGCTGCCGTCCGGTGACGGCGGGTTCCGCGCCGAGTGCGACCCGATCGACATCGGTCGCGTGGCCGCCGCTGCCGGCGTCGTCCTCGCCGAGCTTCGTCCCGCTGAGGGAGCCGGCCTGGAGGAGATGTTCCTCGAGCTCACCGCCGACGACGCGCGCGAGCCCCTCACGACCCAAGGAGTTTCCGCATGAGCACCGCAACCGCCCCGTACGGCGCGACCCTCGACGTCTCGCAGACGGCCCGGGTCCCGATGATCCGGCTGATCAAGGTCGAGCTCCGCAAGATGACCGACACCCGGTCGGGCATGTGGCTGATGATCACCATGGCCGCCGTCACCGTCGTCGCGAGCACGATCTTCGGCTTCGCCGGCCACGACCAGGACCGGACGTTCTACAACTTCATGCAGTTCGCGGGAGCCCCGCAGGGCTTCCTGCTCCCGGTTCTCGGCATCCTGCTGGTGACCCAGGAGTGGAGCCAGCGGACCGGGATGGTCACGTTCTCGCTGGAGCCGCACCGCAGCCGGATCCTCTCGGCCAAGGTCGTCGCCGCTCTGTTGGTCGGTGTGGCCGCGTTCGTGATCGCCGTCGCCGTGGCCTTCCTGGCCACCACGATCTTCGGCGGGCAAGACCCGTACCGGGACTTCGGTGGGATCGACGTGGTGAAGTTCGGCTTCCTCCAGATCACCGGCATCCTCCAGGGCCTGGCCTTCGGTCTGCTGCTGCTCAACAGCGCCGCCGCGATCGTGCTGTACTTCGTGATCCCGACGGTGTTCTCGATCCTGTTCAACGTGATCCCCGCGCTGCAGGACTCGGCCCCGTGGATCGACTTCGGCACCGCGCAGGGTCCGCTGCAGGACTCCGGAGCCCTGACCGGCACCGAGTGGGCACGGCTCGCCGTGACCGGGACGATCTGGGTGATCCTCCCGTTCCTGGCCGGCCTGTGGCGGGTGCTCCGCGCCGAGGTCAAATAGCACGAACGGTTTCGGCAGGCTCGACCACGGTGGTGGAGCCTGCCGGAACCGGTCTCTATAGGCTCCTGCCATGACTCGAGCAGACGGCCGCGCCGACGACGAACTCCGCCCGATCACGTTCACCCGCAACTGGCAGGACCACCCGGCCGGCTCGGTGCTCGTCGAGTTCGGTCGGACCAAGGTGCTCTGCGCCGCGTCCGCCTCCGTCGGCGTCCCGCGCTGGCGCAAGGGCTCAGGTCTGGGCTGGGTCACCGCCGAGTACGCGATGCTGCCCTCGGCCACGAACACCCGCTCGGACCGCGAGTCGGTGAAGGGCCGGATCGGTGGTCGCACCCACGAGATCTCCCGCCTGATCGGCCGCTCCCTGCGTGCCGCGATCGACTACAAGGCGCTCGGCGAGAACACGATCGTGCTCGACTGCGACGTCCTCCAGGCCGACGGCGGCACCCGCACCGCGGCGATCACCGGCGCCTACGTCGCGCTCGCCGACGCGGTCGCCCACCTGAAGGCCGAGGGCGCGCTGGCGGGGGAGCCGCTGGTGGCCTCGGTCGCCGCCGTGTCCGTCGGCATCATCGACGGCGTCCCGCGTCTCGACCTCCCCTACGAGGAGGACGTCCGGGCCGAGACCGACATGAACGTGGTCATGAACGGCGACGGGTCCTTCATCGAGGTCCAGGGCACCGCCGAGGGTGCGCCGTTCAACCGCTCCGAGCTCGACGCGCTGCTGGCCCTGGCCGAGAAGGGCTGCGCGGACCTGACCCGCCTTCAGCGGGAAGCCCTCGGTATCGGTGGTTGAGGTGCGAGCGCAGCGAGCCTCGAAACCTGGCGACAGTGGCCTCCAGATCTTCCTCGCCTCCCGCAACGCCAAGAAGCTGGCGGAGATGGAGCGGATCCTCGGCGAGGTCCTGCCGGGGGTGAAGGTGCTCGGTCTGGACGACGTCGAGCCCTACGAGGAGCCGGTCGAGGACCAGCCGGACTTCACCGGCAATGCGTTGCTCAAGGCGCGGGTCGGGTTCGAGCGGACCGGTCTGCCCACGGTCGCCGACGACAGCGGCTTGTGCGTGGACGCGCTCAACGGGATGCCCGGCGTGCTGTCCGCACGCTGGTCGGGGTTGCCCAAGAGTGACGACCGGAACAACCAGCTGCTGCTGGACCAGCTCCACGACGTCCCGGACGAGCGCCGCACGGCGCACTTCATCAGCCTGGTCGCGTTCGTGCACGACGGCGGCGAGCTGGTCGTCGAGGGCCGGATGGACGGCCGGGTGATCCGCGAGGTCCGGGGTGCTGGCGGGTTCGGGTACGACGTCGTGTTCGAGGCCGACGACATGCCTGGGGTCACCACCGCCGAGCTGTCGAAGGACGACAAGGACGCGATCTCGCACCGCGGGAAGGCCCTGCGTGAACTGGCCCCGCAGGTGGCGGCGGTTCTCGGCTGACCGGCACCGACGGACCGGCATTGCTCGCCGATGGCGGTCTGTGCGACCGCGTGCGCGCACCATGGCCGGTCGGTGCGCCCGGAGAGATTCGAACTCTCACTGTCACGGGCCTAAGCCGTGTGCCTCTGCCTTTGGGCTACGGGCGCGTGGGCGTCAGTTTAGGCATCCAGCCCGAGGTCCCGGCGCAGCTTGGCGACGTGCCCGGTCGCCTTGACGTTGTACTGCGCGACCTCGACCTTGCCCTTCTCGTCGATAACCAAGGTCGAGCGGATCACGCCCTCGACGACCTTGCCGTAGAGCTTCTTCTCGCCGAACGCGCCGTAGGCCTGCATGACCGCCTTGTCGGCGTCCGAGGCGAGCGTGATCGTCAGGCTGTCGCGCTCGCGGAACTTGGCCAGCTTCTCGGGCTTGTCCGGAGAGATGCCGACGACGGTGTAGCCGGCCGACTTCAGCGACGCGATGTTGTCGCTGAAGTCGCAGGCCTGCTTGGTGCAGCCCGGCGTCATCGCAGCCGGGTAGAAGTACACGATGACCTTGCCGCCGCGCAGGTCCTTGAGGTGGACCCTGCTGCCGTCGTCGGTGGGCAGGTCGAAGTCGGGGGCGGTGTCGCCGGGCGAGAGTCGGGTACTCATGGGCCACACGGTAACGTTCGGCGCGGAGCACAACGGAAGTGCCCGGTGAGAAGGAGTGGTCGTGGGAGACAGGAACCTGAGCTCGATCGAGAGCGACATCGAGCTGACGCGTGAGCGCTTGGCCTCGACGATCGACCAGCTCGCCTACCGGACCAGCCCGAAGACGATCGCCAAGCGCGAGGTGAACTCGATCAAGGGGTTCTTCGTGGACGCGAACGGCCCGCGCACCGACAACATCATCAAGGTCGCCGGCGGGGTCGTCGGCTTCGTCGTGGTGTTCTCGCTGATCCGCAAGATCGCCCGGTAACAACCGCCCGTGACCAAGCGCGCGACCAAGCAGGCCGAGGGCGAGAAGCTCCCCATCCGGATGCTGCACGACCGCGTCCTGGTCGTCCTCGACCGCGAGGCCGGCGAGCGCAAGTCCGGCGGCGGCATCCTGATCCCCGCGACCGCAGCGATGGGCGGCAAGCGCCTGAGCTGGTGCCGCGTGGTCGGCATCGGCTCGCTGGTGCGCTCGGTCCAGGTCGACGACCGGGTGCTGTTCGACCCCGAGGACAAGGCCGAGGTCGAGGTGCACGGCGAGGTCTACGTGGTGCTGCGAGAGCGTGACCTGCACGCGGTCGCCGCCGACCGGCTCGGGGACAGCCCGACCGGCCTCTACCTCTGATTCGCCACTGACGGCGCCGCCGTTGCCGCGGCCACCTTCTCCTTGGTGCCAGCGATGAAGACGAGCTCGGTGTTGCGCAGCTTCTTCACCTGCCCGACCTTCTCGCCGGCCCCGTTGAAGATCCCGATCTGCGCGCCGACGTACCGCTTGGCGTCGAAGGACAGCACGCCGACTGCCTCGTGCCCGGCGTCGCGGAGCCACCCGGTCATCTGCTCCGGCGTCACCCAGGACTCGTCGTTGTAGGAGACGACGACCGTCTCGGCATCCACCGACGCGATCAGCTCGGCCAGCGCCTGCGGCATCTCACGCTTGCGGTTGAACCTGCTCTTGGTCACGTCGTCGCGCGCGTCCAGCCGCTTGCAGGCGATCCCGTAGTGCTCCGGGGCGTCCCAGCGGACCAGGGTCTCCCAGACGTGGTAGTTCGTGAAGTACCGGTGCTGGTTGTACGGCGGGTCCAGGTAGGCCAGATCCACGCGCGCGGTGCTGCGGGCCGTCTCGGCCGCGTCGCCGACCACGGTCCGGCCCGGTCCGGTGAGCAGGTCCGGCTCGCGCAGGCTGAGGTCGTCGTAGGAGCGTGGCGCCCACGACTTCAGGTACGCCATCTGCAGGCCGGTGGTCGAGTCGACGCGATCAGCGGCATCCAGGAGCGAGGTGAGCAGGAGGGGCCGCAGCGGGCTGCTCGCATACCGCTCCTCGATGGCGTCGCGGATCGCGTCGATGCGCCTTCCGTTGTGCGGCTGGAAGTAGCGGGACTGCTCGCAGAACGTCTCGGTGACGTAGCCGCGCACCCCGGGCAGGCTGCCGAGCTCGGCCAGGGCGGCGCGAAGCTCGTCACGGTCCACGGCGGCGGCGTCGGTGGCGATGTAGCAGTCGCTGAACACGCCCGAGTACGACGCCACGTCGGCCGCGGTGACGTGCAGACCTCGGGACTTGAGCTCCTGGGCGACCCGGGTGGTGCCGGTGAACAGGTCGAGCGCGGTGTGCGCGCCGACGGCCCCGGCGATGTCGCCGATCACGCCGACCAGCAGGCGCTTGGAGCCGAGGTACTTGATCACGCGCGCGCCGCTGCCACGTCCTGGCGCGGGAACTCGACGCGGAACGTCGAACCCGTGCCCTGCACCGACTGCGCGCTGATGTGGCCGCCGTGGACCTCGGAGATGGCCTTTGCGATGGACAGGCCCAGGCCGGAGCCGGGCACGTTGAGCTCGTGCGCGTGCGCCGTCCGGAAGAACCGGGTGAAGAGCAGCGCGCGGTCCTCCTCGCTGATCCCGATCCCGGTGTCCTGGACCTCGAGCACCGGACCGTTCGCCGCAGTCGGCGGCGTCAGTCGGACGGTGATGGTGCCACCGTCCGGGGTGAACTTGACCGCGTTGGTGGCCAGGTTGATGACCAGCCGTTCGAGCTCGCCGTTGTCACCGATGATCGGGACTGGGTCCCGCGGAGCCTCGACCTGGAAGTCGAGGTCGCGGGCGCCGAGGCCGGGGCGGACGATCTCGACCGCGCGCTGGACGACACCGACGAGGTCGACCTGCCCGCGGCGGCGGCGCTGGTCGATGCCCTCCATGCTGGACAGCGTGAGGAGGTCGTCGATCAGGGTGAGCAGCCGGCGCGCGTTCATGTCGATGCGGCTCATCGCGTCGGACTGGCCCGGGCTCGGGGTGCCGTAGACGCCGTCCATCATCAGCTCGAGGTAGCCCACGATGTTGGTCATCGGGGTGCGCAGCTCGTGGCTGACCGAGGAGACGAACGCGTCCTTGACCTGGTCGATCTCGGTGAGCCGTTTCACCGCCCGGCGCTCGGTGTCCAGGGCCTTCTGCAGCGCGCTCTGCGCGTCGATCCGGTCGGTGATGTCGTCCGCCGTGGCGACGTACCCGACGAAGTCGCCGTTGTCGTCGTGGATCGGGCTCAGGATCGTCGACAGGGTCCGCGGGATGCCGTCCTTGCGGACGAACTGCCACGTGCGCGAGGTGCCCGGGGGCAGCTGGCCGGTGGCCCGCACCACCGACACGTACGTCGGATCGGTACCGAGCTCACGCGCGTGCCTGGCCAGCTCCGCCTCGGTGTGGAACATCCGGGTCGACTGCCCGAAGACCTCGTCGGGGGTGTAGCCGAGGATCGCCTCGGCGCCCGGGGAGAACAGGTTGATCCGGCCGATCTCGTCGGTGCCGATGATCGCGATACCCCGGGCGCTCTGCACCAGGCGCTCGCTCCGGGCACGCTCGCGCAGCGCCTGGCTGGCGCTGCGGCGCTGCATCGAGACCGCCATCGCGAACGGGATCGACACCATCGCGCAGGAGATCAGGAACGCCTGCTGGGGCAGGTGGTGGAACTCCGGGTTCACGCTGTTCACGAGCTCGCTGTCGGAGAACGGGCCCAGCCCCGAGTTGCTCAGCGTGCTGGAGATGACCCCGACGGTCAGCAGCTGCAGCAGGCACTCCCGCATCGGTGCGCGGAAAGCCACCCACCCCAGCAGCGGGATTACCAGGAAGGTGATGCTCGGAGCCTCGTGCGGGATGAACGCGCCGGTGGTGACGGCGATCGTGAGGCCCCACGCAGCGGCGCGCTCGAGGTTGCCGTAGGAGGTCGTGGGACCGCTGTAGGACTTGAACAGGCCGAGGAGCAGGGCCTCACTGGCCAGGTGGGTGACGAGGACCGCGACCCCGACCCGCCACGGCACGCCGAAGTCGTTGGCGGCCGAGACCAGGGCGAAGCCGGCAGCGCCGGCCAGGGAGCTGAGCGCGCAGGCGAAGAAGAACCGGCCGAGGTCGTTCGGCTCGAGCAGTGCCCAGCGCCGCGTCCACCCCAGGGTCAGCACCCGCTGGGCGATGACTGCCTCGAGCGTCACCACGACGGCGTACCCGAAGGAGACCGCGGTCGGGTAGCCGCCGACCAGGAAGGTGATGGTGGTCAAGGTGGCGATGACCGCGACGATCCACGGCGTCGTACGACGTGGGCAGATCACCAGGGCGCCCGAGGCGAGCCCGACCGGCCACATGAAGCCGATGTGTCCACCGTCGGGCTGGGTCGCGATCGCGCTCAACCCGAAGCCGAACATCAGCGTCAGAACTCCGGCCAGCCGCAGGGCCAGGGTGCGGTTCAACTGGCCTCCTCGACTCGACCGTCAAGCCGCAACCCTAGACGCGCAGCGGCCCTCCCGCGGGACGTATCGCTACTTGCCGTCCGCGATCCTGACCAGTCCCCCGAGCGTGCCCACGTACGCCGAGCCATCGGGCCCGATGCTCACGGGGGCGTAGTTGTTGTTGAAGCCGAGGCTGCTGCCCGCCAGCTGGGAGAACACCTGCTTGCCGGTGCGCAGGTCGAGCGCGGTGAAGAACCACGACTCCGGAGCCAGGGCGCCGGGCAGCGGGAGTGCCAGCCACGGCAGCTCGGCTGCGCTCGGGTGCGTGTAGCTGTAGAGCAGGCCGGTGGACAGGTCCGCCTTGCTGACCACGGTGGGCACCCGCGCGGTCCTGTTCACCCAGGCGGTGTGGCAGCCACCCGCCGCGTAGTCGACCGCGACCTTCACGACTCCGGGCTCGGTGTCCGGGGAGCGCAGCGTCGCGTCCTTGGGGAGCGGTCCGACGTAGCCGTAATTGTTCTCGGCGATCAGGCCTCCGGGCACCGAGACCAGGCTGTTCTCGTCGGAGCCCAGGTCGTTGGCGAACACCGGCTGCTTGCAGAGCGTCCGACCGGGGCCGGCCTTGCCGCGGCGGAAGACCAGCACGTTCATCCGGGGATCGGCGTTGTCGGTGATCGCGATGGAGCCGCCTCCGGGCGAGGACGCCGAGCCGATCAGCGTGGGCGTGGTGCCGCTGCCCTGGCTGACCTGGCCGGGCTTGATCCGCGAGCCGTTGTCGTAGGGCTGGCGCCAGGTGACGAACGGCTTCCCGTACTTCACGTCGAACCGGTACAACGCGTGCGTGGAGACGATGAAGACGCCGCCGGACTCGTCCATCGCGAAGCTGTTCGCGATGGTCTCGCCGTGGGGCAGAGCCATCGCCCGGACCGCGCCGGCGGGGGTCACGAAGCCGACCTTGCCGGAGACGGTCACGAACCAGAGGTTGTTGTGCCAGTCCGGGAGCGCCGACTGGATGCCCGAACCCTGGGCGACCGCGCTGACGTCGACGTCGCGCACCTTGGTCAGGGTGTCCCCGGCGACCTTGACCGTGACGATGTGCCCGGTGAAGGTCGAGACCACCGCACGGTCCAGGTTGTCGAGGTAGAAGTAGCCGCCGCCGGAGAAGTTCTGGAACGAGAACGATCCGGGGTCGGGGCGGTTCGGCAGGTCGAACGACGCGATCGTGCCCAGCGTCGTCGGGTCGAGCAGCCGCAGGGTGGCGCCCGTGGGGGAGACGCAGACGGTGACGATCCGGCCGGCCTTGTCGAAGGTCACCGAGCCGCAGTCCGCGACGAACAGGGTGCTGGTCACCGTCAGGTTCCGACCGACGGGTCCGGGCCGGTTGTAGGCATCGGTCTGGTACGCGTCGTTGTGCAGGTTGCTGCCGCCGTTGGCCGCCATGTACGGGTGCTGCGGCACGTGCTGGAGCGGCAGGGCCTTCGCAGTCGAGGCAGCGCCGGTGAACGGCTTCAGCAGCAGGTCGCGCGGGTCCGAGGGGATCGGGATCGCCGGGCTCGCGGCGAACGCGGCCGGAATGGCGGCGACCAGGCTCGCGGCGAGCAGCAGGGCCAGGACGGTGAGGAGGCGGCGCATCGGGATCCTTCTTCAGGGGGTCTCGGGATGCTAACGAGCCGGGGGCGGTCGGGATATGACGAAGGGCCCTCCCCGGCCCAGAACCAGGGAGGGCCCTCCGCGTTCCTGGGAGGGGTGGGGAGGGGTCAGCGGGTGCCCGGGCGGCGGCTGAGGCGGATCACGGCGATGCCGGCGAGCATCGCGGCGAGGCCGGTCGGAGCCATCCACGGCGGGACGCCGTTGCCGGTCTCCGGCAGCACGCTGGCGGGGGAGGAAACCACCGGAGCTGCCTGCGGGCCGGCGGCGGGTGCGCCCTGGGTCCCGGTCGGGTCCTCGACCGGGGGGTCCACGCACGGGTCGGTCGCGGGGACGGCCGGGGTGAGCAGCACCTGCTCGGTGTAGCCGTCGGTGACGAGCACCTCGGAGGACGGGACGTCGACCACGTCGGTCTCGGAGCCGTCGACCTGCGACCAGCCCTCGCCGGCCGGAGCGTTCGCCGAGGCGGCGTCGGTGACCTCGTGGTGCGAGCCGCTGACCTGGGAGGCCCCGGTGGGCGAGTAGCCCTCCGGCGCGGAGTCAGCCCAGACGGTGTCGAAGACGGCGTCGACGGCGTGGGTGGCCACCAGGATCCAGCCGGTGCCGGCCGGGGCGTCGCCGTCGGTGGTCTGGTTCTCGGTGCTGCTGGCGGTCGGACGGCTGTCGGCCGGGCCGGTCCAGTCAGCTCCCGGCGAGGACAGGGCCCAGGCCGACTCGTCGTGGGTGACGGCCGGGACGGCCGGCGTGCCGGTGGTGGCGGGCGCGTCGACGACCCAGACCTGGGACGTGACGGCCGGGGTGACCTCCGTCTGGCGGGTGTTGCCGGTCTTGACCCAGCCGTTTCCCTTGCCGTTCTGGGCGCCCCAGTCCTCGGACTCCCAGCGCAGGTTGTGGGTGACCTGGTGCTCGTACTCCCACTCGGTGGCGACCACGGCCGGGGTGGTGACCACGGTGTCGAAGTGGCCGACCTCAGGGGTGCCGGGCACGGCCGGGACGGCGGCGACGTCGGTCACGGTCCGGGTGAAGAGGTACTCGAGCGGGCCGGCGACCTGGCGGGTCCAGTCGTTCTGGACGCCAGCCGGCGAGACCAGCTTGGTGAACTCGTAGGTGTGGTCGACGACGTCGCGCTGCCACAGGTACTCGGCGTGGGTCTGGGCCGGGATGGTCTGGTAGACGGCGTCGTGGACGACGGTGCTGTACGTCGCGTCGACGGCCGGCTGGCCGCAGTCGACCGCGGCGTTTGCGGCCGGGGCGGCCAGGGTGATGGCGGAGGCCACGGCGATGCTGGCGAGGGATCCGGTGAGGAAGCGTGTGCGGGTCATGTCGTCGTCTCTCTGGGTTAGGGCCCCATTCCGTTGGGGCTTTTCAGGGAGGTCCCGCACTGGGTGCGAATCCGGAGGTGACTCCCGTGACCAGATCAACGCGATCAGGAAAGGGAAGTTACGGGCGAAACGGACATATAGGTAAGTCGGGACCTTGGTCCCGTTGGTCCCTGCGGAACCTGGGTAGGGGTCCGGCATGGTCTACGCAGTGATCGGTTTCGGAGTCTTCGCGATCTGGGGAGCAGTCGCGTTCGCCGTCGGCGTCCGGGTCGGGTTCCGGCGCGGGAAGCGCACCGTCTTCGTCAGCTCGCCCCGGCTGCCGCTCGCCAACAGCGTGGCGAGGATGCCCGAGGAACGCGACAGCCAGTGGTCCGAACCCGACTGGTCCCGGTCTCCCCGGCGAGAGCCGCCGGGGACCGGATCGTGACTGTCTGGTGCGCCATCAGGGACTCGAACCCCGAACCCGCTGATTAAGAGTCAGCTGCTCTGCCAATTGAGCTAATGGCGCGTGAAGCGTTGGGAACCTTAGCAGCCATCCGGGCGCTGGATGAAATCGGATACGCCCGATGTGCCCGGGCTCACCAGGGGCGTTAGCGCGAGGCCAGAACGGCCTGGGCGGCGTTGTGACCGCCGAGGCCGCTGACGGCGCCACCGCGGCGCGCTCCGGAGCCGCAGAGCAGCACCGAGGAGATGTCGGTGGCCACGCCCCACTGCTGTGCGGGCGTGCTCAGGGACTCCCGGTTCGACGCCCACGGCCAGGCGAGGTCGCCGTGGAAGATGTGTCCGCCGGGCATGGCCAGGTCGGACTCGATGTCCTGGGGGAACTTGGCCTCGACGCAGAGCTCGCCGTCGGGTCCGGTCATCACGCAGCTGAGCAACGGCTCCATCAGGTGCGCATCGACGGTCGCGATCGCCCGACGGACCGCCTCGAGGCGGCGCTGCTCGGTGTCCACCGCGAAGAGCGGTTCGGGCATGTGCAGCCCGAAGTAGGTCAGCGTGTGCGCGCCGAACGAGGCCAGCTCGCCGAGGATCGAGGGGTCGGTCAGCGAGTGGCAGTACAGCTCGCCCGGCGGGTTCGCCGGCAGCTCGCCCGAGGCCGCCGAGGCGTACGCCGCGGCCAGGGCGTCGTACTCCTCGCCGACGTGGAACGTCCCGGCGAACGCGGTGCGCGGGTCGATCCCGGTCTTCAACCGGGGTAGCCGCGAGAGCAGGAAGTTGATCTTGAGCTGGGAGCCGACCGGCTTGGTCTCGGCCTCCTGCTCCTCGCCGAGCAGGATCCGCAGCACCCAGGGCGCCACGTTCGAGAGCACGGTGCGGGCACGGACGGTGTGCTCGCCGGTGCCGTCGTGCCAGACGACCTCGGCGCCGTCCTCATCGGCGCGGATCGCGCTGACGCCGGCGCTGGTGAGGATCTCCGCTCCTGCTCGGTCGGCCGACTGAGCCAGCGCATCGGTGACGGCACCCATGCCGCGCACGGGGACCCGCCACTCGCCGGTCCCGTTGCCGATCAGGTGGTAGAGGAAGCAGCGGTTCTGCGCCAGCGACGGGTCGTGCACGTCGGCGAACGTCCCGATGAGCGCGTCGGTGGCGACGACGCCGCGGACCAGGTCGTCGGCGAAGCGTTTCTCGATCACCTCGCCGATCGGGCGCTCGACCAGCGCGGACCAGATCTCGGGATCCAGGCCGGCGGCCATCTCGCGAGCGGTGACCAGCGGTTGCGTCAGGGTCGGAGCGACCCGCTCGGCGAGGCCGCGGACCTCGCCGTAGAACTGGCGCCACGCGGCGTACTCCTCGTCGTTGCCGGTGAGCACCCGGAAGGACTCACGCGTGGCAGCGCCTTCGTGGTGCTCGACGAGCAGGCCGAGGTTGCGTCCGTCGCGGACCGTGGGGGAGTACGACGCGACCGCGCGCGAGCGCAGCTCGATGCCGAGGTCGAGGTCCGTCGCGATGCTTTCGGGGAGCAGCGAGACCAGGTAGGAGTAGCGCGAGAGCCGGGCGCCCAGGCCCGGGAACGCCTCCGAGCTGATCGCCGCGCCTCCGGTGTGGTCCAGGCGCTCGAGCACCAGTACCGACATCCCGGCCCGGGCCAGGTAGGCGGCGGCGGTCAGTCCGTTGTGCCCGCCCCCGACCACGACGACGTCGTACGTGCTCCGTCCCGCTCCCATGGCAGCACCGTAGTCCGTCGTGCGCGGCCGAACCGTGCACACGGCGTGATCGGTACTTTTCGGACGTGTCCTCGGTCACCGGGACATAACGCCTTCGGGCCTGCCTCGTTGACCTGGCATGGACGCACTGATCACCTGGATGCGAGGCCCGCAGACGCTGGGCGCCGCGATCGGGCGTGCACTGCTACCGCGGATCGTGCTGTTCGCGACGATCGCCGTTGCGGTCCTGGTCGGCCAGGCCGTGGCCATGAACCCGACCTCGGCCCGCCTCGACGCGAAGCCCGCCCCGGCGCCGATGTGGACCCTCGCCGAACGCGCCGCCGAGCCCGGCTGCGTGCCGCTGGCCAGCTGGCCGAAAGGCAAGCCGGCCGCGGACGTCGTGGTCAGCCGCGCCTCGGACGGCAAGGTCGTCCGGGTGAGCTTCGACCGCGCCTGGGCCTCGAACCACAACGCGATCTCGGCAGACGACCTGTGGGTGCTCGGCGTCTGCGGCTGACCCTTGAATTTAGTTTAAGGTTGAACTAATATCAGGGCATGCCTGCTGTCACCGTTGACGACCTGACCATCCTCGACCGGCTTCCCGTTCCCGGGCTCGGCGACACCGTCCGCCCGATCAAGCAGGTCATCGATGCCCCCTCGGGCTACGAGGGCGAGGGCTTCCCGGTGCGCCGAGCGTTCGCCGGGGTCGACATGCGCGACCTCGACCCGTTCATCCACATGGACCAGATGGGTGAGGTCGAGTACGCCCCCGGCGAGCCGAAGGGCACGCCGTGGCACCCGCACCGCGGCTTCGAGACGGTCACGTACATCATCGACGGCGTCTTCGACCACCACGACAGCCACGGGGGCGGCGGCACGATCACCAACGGCGACACCCAGTGGATGACCGCCGGCTCCGGACTCCTGCACATCGAGGCGCCGCCGGAGTGGCTGGTCACCTCGGGCGGTCTGTTCCACGGGATCCAGCTCTGGGTGAACCTGCCGAAGGACGCGAAGTGGAACGCCCCGCACTACCAGGACATCCGCTCCGGACAGGTCGGCCTGGCGACCTCGGCCGACGCCGGTGCGCTGGTCCGGGTCATCGCGGGCAAGGTCGGTAGCACCGAGGGTCCGGGGTCGACCTACACGCCGATGACGATGGTGCACGCGACCGTCGAGCCCGGCGCCAGGCTCGAGCTGCCCTGGGACGCGTCGTACAACGCGCTCGTCTACGTGCTCTCCGGCCACGGCTCGGTCGGCCTGGAGGACAAGCCGCTGCGGATGGGCAACCTCGCTGTCCTCGGGGCGGGCGACTTCGTCACCCTCCGGGGCGCGAACAGCCAGGACAGCCGTACGCCGGCGTTCGACGTCCTGGTGATCGGCGGCCAGCCGATCCGCGAGCCCGTCGCCTGGGCCGGGCCGTTCGTGATGAACACCAAGGCCGAGGTGATGCAGGCCTACGAGGACTTCCAGAAGGGCCGTCTGGGCACCATCCCGAGCGCGCCCCTCGATGTGCTCGACGTGCACGGTGCCCCGACGACCCTGCAGGAAGGCTGAACCGCGCCTACTGGGGGAACAGCGGCGCTACCGTCAGGGTGAAGTCCCAGCGCGGGTCGAGGTTGCGGTACTTGCCGACGAACTCATGGGCCATGGTCAGCGCTTGGAGTCCAGTCTCGAAGGGACCGGAGTAGGTGACCACGCCGGTGACGACGTCCCGGGTGATCACGATGTGCGGGCAGGTCGCGGCGTCGGTCTCGGCCTCGGCGGTGGCACGGTGCAGCAGCATCTCCGCCGCGCTCGCGGACATCCCGGCGAGGTCCTCGACGGGGTAGGCGCCGCGCGGCACCGTGATCGGCGTACCGACGCCGCGAGCGCCCGGGGCGTGGGTGCCGTACTCGTGGAAGCCGGGCGGGCACGCGCAGGGCTCGGGCTCGTCACCGTCGGTCACGAGCTGGAGGTGGCGGCCCGGCAGACCGGTGCCGCGTTTGCTGGCACGGCCGTTCTTGCGGTGGCGCGGCCGGGTAAGGCCGTCGTCGTTGTCAGACACGGTGCTCCTGGGAGGGGGAGTTGTTGACACCGAGACCGCGTAGCCGTGTTCTCGTGACGCCGACGGCGACGTGACGTGGTTCACACAGCCGTGGATGCCATCATTTCCGGGTGAGTCCCTCCCGCGCGATCACCGTTGCCCTGACGGCCGTCCTCGCCTCCTCGGTCGCCGGTTGCGGGAAGACGGTAACGCCACCGCCGCCTGAGCAGAGCAGCGCCTACGTCGCTCTCGGTGACTCGTTCACCGCCGTCGCGGGCACGGGGCCGTTCTCCGACCGGGCCTGCGAGCGCGGCCGGGACGACTACCCGTCGCTGGTCGCCAGGGCGATGAACCTGACCTTCACCGATGCCTCCTGCGGTGGGGCGCAGACCGACGCCCTGGTGCACGCCCAGAAGCTGCCCAGCGGCGGGATCGTCCAGCCCCAGTTCGGTGCGCTCGACCCGGACACCCAGGTGGTCACGCTCGGCATCGGCCTGAACGACAACAAGCTCGCCGCCTACCTGACCGACGTGTGCCTGCCCAAGACCCGCGACGACAGCGACTGCCAGTCCTACCTGGCGCTGCCGGACTCCAGCGAGGCCATCGACCTGATGGCCAAGAACGTCAGCACCGCACTCGCCCGGATCGCTGAGCGGGCGCCGAAGGCCCGGGTCATCCTCGTGGGCTACCCGCGGTTGCTGCCGGCCACCGGCGACTGTCCGAAGCTGGTCCCGTTGCCACCCGTCGCTCTGCGCCGCGCCCGGACCGGTCTCGCGCTGGCCGACGTGGCACTGAAGGCGGTCGCGAAGAACCGGCACGTCGAGTACGTCGACATGTACACCGCCTCGGTCGGGCACGACGTGTGCAGCGCGGCTCCCTGGGTCGCCGGCTACAAGGACGTTCCGGGCAAGGCCCGCGCGTTCCACCCGTACAAGAGCTACCACGAGGCAGTCGCCGCGAAGGTCGAGGCGCTGCTGAGGACGAAGAAACCCCAGGCCTGAGGCACTGCCTCCGACCTGGGGTCTCCACCAGGGTGAGTAACGGGACTTGAACCCGCGACATCCGCCACCACAAGGCGGCGCTCTACCAGCTGAGCTATACCCACCATCGCTCCCGGATCAGCGGGAGCAGGCAGAAGTGTACCGAAGCCTCAGCGATGTTCCGAACCGTGTCCCTCGACCGTGGCTCCGGTGAGGGAGCCCTGGTGGGTCGCGGCGATCCGCTTGGCCTCCTCGGAGTCCGGTCCGGGCTCGGCGACGAACACCGCCTGGCGGTAGTAGCGCAGCTCCTCGATGCTCTCCTGGATGTCGGCCAGGGCGCGGTGCCCGCCGGACTTGGCCGGGGAGTTGAAGTACGCCTTGGGGTACCAGCGGCGCGCGAGCTCCTTGATCGAGGACACGTCGACGATCCGGTAGTGCAGGAACGCCTCGAGCTCGGGCATGTCGCGGGCCAGGAAGGAGCGGTCGGTGGCCACCGTGTTGCCTGCCAGCGGCGGCCGGCTGCCCTCGGGGCAGTGCTCCTTGATGTAGGCGAGCACCCGGGCCTGGGCGTCCTCCATGGTGGTGCCGCCGTCGAGCTCGGTGAGCAGCCCGGACTTCGTGTGCATCTCGGTGACGAACGGGACCATCTGCGCCAACGCCTCTGCCGGGGGCTTGATGATCACGTCGATGCCGTCGCCGAGGACGTTCAGGTCGAAGTCGGTGACCAGCGCCGCCACCTCGATCAGCGCGTCCGCGCCCAGGTCGAGTCCGGTCATCTCGCAGTCGATCCACACCAGTCGGTCGTTCACGAAGCGTGAGCCTACTCATGGTTCGTACGGTGCTGCGCTCAGCAAGGTTTCAGGACCCGCCCCTAACGTGTGGTTCATGCACCGCTGGATCGGCCTCCTGGCCCGCCTGGTCGTGGGCGGGATCTGGCTGTGGGCCGGTCTGCTCAAGCTCGGCGACCCGGCCGCCAGCGTCACGGCGGTCCGTGCCTACCAGCTGTTGCCCTACGACCTCGCCGAGACCGTCGGACACGTGCTGCCGATGCTGGAGGTGGTCGTCGGCGCGGCGCTGGTCCTCGGCCTGGTGACCCGGGTCTCCGGTGGGGTCTCAGCGCTGGTGCAGCTCGCGTTCATCGTGGGGATCTCCTCGGTCTGGGCGCGCGGCATCTCGATCAGCTGCGGCTGCTTCGGCGACGGCGGGGCGGACCCGAACGCGATCTCGCACTACCCCTGGGAGATCGCCCGCGACGTCGCCCTGCTGCTCGCCTCGGCGTACCTCGCCTGGCTGCCGCGCACCGCCCTGGCGGTGGATGGTTTCCTGTTCCCCGAACGGCCGAGGTCGGCCGACGATCTGGAGAGAGTCTGATGTCCACGCAGAACCGGGACTCCGGCCGCGCCGAGCGTGCCGCCGCCGTCCGTGCCGAACAGGCCCGCAAGGAGCGCAACCGCCGGATCGCGCTGATCGCCGGGATCGTGGTCATCCTGGGCGCGATCGTCGCCGCGGGTGCCTGGTACACCGGGGGCAGCGGGAACGCCCCGGTCGCCGACTCGAAGGTCAGCGCGGCGGCCGGAGCAGGCTCGGTCGTCGTCGGCCCGTCGTCCGCGCCGACGAAGGTGGTCGTCTACGAGGACTTCCAGTGCCCCTACTGCCGCCAGCTCGAGGACGCCACCCGGGACTTCCTGCGCGAGAACGCGGCCGCGGGCAAGGTCCAGGTGACCTACCACCCGATCGACCTGCTCAAGTCGGTGTACGGGGAGCGCGGGATGAACGCTTTCGCGGCGGTGCTGGCGCACTCCACGCCGGAGGCAGCGCTGAAGCTGCACGACCTGCTCTACGAGAACCAGCCCTACGAGACGGCCTCCGACAGGGTCACGCCGGACCAGATCCTCGGCTTCGTGCAGAAGGCCGGAGGAGGGAACGCGGACGTCGCGGCGGCGCTGGGAACCACCGACACCGCGTTCTTCCAGGCGGCCGCCGACGTGATGGTGCAGAAGAAGATCACCAGCACCCCGACCGTGCTCATCAACGGCAAGGCGGTCAGCGGCGGGGTGGCCGACATCGTCAAGGCGATCGAGCAGGCGGTCGGCTAGGTTCGCAGGGTGAGCCTCACCGACTTCATCGCCGGTCTGCCCAAGGCTGAGCTGCACGTCCACCACGTCGGCTCCGCATCGCCCCGGATCGTCTCCGAGCTGGCCGAGCGGCACCCGGGCAAGGTCCCCAGCGATCCGGACGCGTTGGCCGCGTTCTTCGAGTTCCGCGACTTCGCACACTTCATCGAGGTCTACCTCGCCGTCGTCGACCTGATCCGGACCCCCGAGGACATCCGGCTGCTCACCTACGAGGTCGCGCGGGAGATGGCGCAGACCCAGTCGCTGCGCTACGCGGAGCTGACCTGCACGCCCTACACGTCGGTGCTCGCGGGCATCCCGATCGAGGCCTACAGCGAGGCCATCGAGGACGCCCGGGCGGCCGCTCTGCGCGACTTCGGCCTGCGGTTGCAGTGGATCTACGACATCCCGGGCGAGTTCGGCGTGCCGGCTGCGGATGCCACGCTCGAATACGTACTCGAGCACCCGACCGACGGGCTGGTCGGCTTCGGGCTGGGTGGCCCCGAGGTCGGCGTACCGAGGCCGCAGTTCCAGCCGCACTTCGACGCCGCCCGCGCCGCCGGGCTGCACAGCGTCCCGCACGCCGGCGAGACCACCGGCCCGCAGACGGTCTGGGACGCGATCCAGCTCCTCGGCGCCGAGCGGATCGGGCACGGGACGTCCTCGGCGCAGGACCCGGCGCTGCTCGCGCACCTCGCCGAGGCAGGCATCCCGCTGGAGGTCTGCCCGTCCTCCAACATCGCGACCCGCGCCGTCGAGCGTCTCGAGGACCACCCGATCACTGCGTTCCGCGACGCGGGCGTGCGGATCACCGTCAACAGCGACGACCCGCCGATGTTCTCCACGACGCTCAACCGGGAGTACGCGATCGCCGCAGACCTGCTCGGCCTGGACGAGGCGGGGCTGGGCGAGCTGGCCAAGGCCGCTGTCGACGCGTCGTTCGCCGACGACGCCTTCAAGCAAGGGCTGCGCGCCGAGATCGACGCGTACGTGGCGAACCGCTGAAACGGCACCACCGCTGAAACGGCACCACCGCTGATCGAGCGCAGCCGAGATCACACGTGTAAGGGCCAGCGGTCTCATACTCCGCTGGCCCTCAACATTTGTACGTCAGTACGCCCCCTGATCTTGGTCGCGACACGCGTACACAGTGGTACGGATCACCGTGCACCAGGCGAATTCGGGGGGAATTGGCGGCGGCTGCCGCAGACGTGGAGGGAGCGCCGTCTCGGCTCTTGGGGGCAGGAGGCGAGACGGCGTTCCAGGCTCGATCTTCGTGATCCAACCGGCCGACTGTCTGTAGCCAGTTCCGCCTAGGGCCGGCTGACCGAAAGGACGAAGCCCACCTCGTCGGTGCGGTACGTCGAGGTGGGCTCCGTGGGCGCAGCACTGGGAAAATGGCGCCCGTTCTGGGTGGCAGACTCCTACCCGAGGGGATTCCGCTCAAACACGGTGCTCGGCCCCGGTGCTCTCAGCGTCTTCGCCGGAGTGCTTGGGGTTGTTGTCCCCGGTGGAGTCCGGGTCGATCCGGTCCGCTTCCTGCAGCAGCTCGTCGCGCCGCTGGACGTGCTCGTTCAGGGTCGAACGCTTGTCGGAAGCCTGCGCCTCGAGCTTCTTGGCCTCCGCCTGCTGGCGGTCGGCCTCGGCGCGGGCAGCCTTCGCCCGCGCAGCGGTCTCGTCGGCCTCGGCCTGCTTCTCGCGGATGCGGCGCTGGGTGGCGCCCGCCTGCTCGCGCAGCTCCGCGGCCTGACCGCGCCTGCTCTCGGTACGTCGCGCGCGAAGCTTCCGGCCGATCAGGACGGCAGCGGCGACGACGACCAGTGCCACCACGATCACGATGATCACGGTCAAGGTGTCCATATCCACTCCTTTGTCCGTGGGGACTTACCCGCGTCCGGCAGTTTCACGCGGGTTGAGTGGCATCGGCTGACTTCGCTGAGAACGCAGCGCCCCCGGCACGATTCGAACGTGCGACCTAGAGATTAGAAGGCTCTTGCTCTATCCAGCTGAGCTACGGGGGCCGTGGGACCGAGGTCCCGACGGGGATTCTAGGTGCCACCGGGCCCGGCCCGCCTGATTCGTACCGTCCTGCGGCCTCTGGGTGTGCCGCCGGTCTCACTTTCACAGGATTCGACGGCGGGCTGTGCGCGGAATGCAGCACGGCCGTCATCCGAGTGACATCGGGAGAGCGATCGCCTCGGTCAGAGTCGAAGCCTCACCAGGTCCAGAACCACAGCACTGCGAGCGAGGCGCAACGACGCGACCTGACCCGCAGCGCCCCCTCCCACAAGGATCTGCGATGAGCACCAGCGAATCCATGTCGATCCTGCCGCGCGAGTCGGCAGTGACTGCGGTCCTGGCCGGAGCGGTCGTGGTCGTGCTCGCCTACGCGTCCGGTTTCGGGCTCCGCACACCGCTGGTCGCTGCGCCGGTGTCCCCAGCGCCTGCCAGCCCGACGGTTGCGGCCGTCCCCGGCACGGTCCTCCCGGTCACCGTCGCCCCGCCGGTGGTCGTCACGCTGCCGGCGCCGACGCCTTCCTCGCCCGCTGCCGCCCCGCGGCCGCGACCGCCGGAGCCGGTGGTGGCGACGCCGACGCCGGTCGCACCGACCCCGACGACGTGTGCGCCCGGAGTCACCGGGGCCCTGCTCACGCCGGTCACCTCGCTCGTGGACGGCCTTCTCGGTGTCGACCTCCTCAGCTCGCCCGCGAGCCTGGTCGACTGCACCGTCGGGTCGCTGCTCGGCTCACCCTGCTGCGACGCGTCCACCCCGGCGAAGCGGACAGTCCGGTGACCCGCCGGTTGCTCGTGGCGCTGGCCGCAGCGGTCGGGCTCAGCCTGTTGTCCGCCGCTCCTGCCGCGGCTCACGACGAGGTCGTCGGATCCGTCCCGGCCGACGGCTACACCGTCACCGAGCTGCCCGCCACCGCACGGCTCACCTTCGGCGAGGAGACCGCGCCGGACGACGTCAGCGTCAAGGTCGCCGGTCGTACCGTCCCGGTCAGCGGTCTGCCCGGGGACCGCTACACGGTCGTCGTCGACCTCGGCTCGGTGGTCGCGACCGCCACCGTGAAGCTCGTCTGGCGCGCGGTCGACGAGCACGACGGTCACCTCACCACCGGGACGATCGCGTTCCACGTCCTCGACCACGACGGGACCACCGTGCTCCCACCGACGCCGACGCCCACGCCGGGCTTCAGCTCGGTGCCCGCCGACGGGTACACGGTCACTACCCTCCCGGCGCAGGCCCGGTTGTCGTTCCCGGCGCCGTTCCGGCTCTCCTCCCTCCGGGTGCACGCCGCCGGGCGGCTGCTGCCGGTCAAGGCTGTGTCCGGTCAGCCGGGCACGGTCGTGGTCGACCTCACCGGTGTGCGGGCCACGGAGTCGGTCACCCTGGACTGGCAGCTCGGCACCGGGGCTCGGGCGAAGGCCGGAGCGGTCACCTTCCACGTGCTCGACCACGTCGCCGCGGTCGCGGTCAGGAAGCCTCCGGCCCCGCCGCTGCACGACCTCTCGGTGCTCACCCACGTCGTCGGCTACCTCGCCATGGCCGTGCTGCTCGGTGGGATGTTCTTCGTCTCGGTGCTCTGGCCGGTCGGCGCCCGCGACCGACGTACCCGGGCTGTGCTCGTCTCCGCCCTGCTCGCGGGCGGGGCCTCTGCCGTGACCGCGGTCTACATCGCCGTGCACCAGGTCGCGCCGCTCCCGTTCCGCGATGCGGTCGCCCAGCACTTCGGACGCGTCTCGGTGGCGCTGGCGTTGATGTGGCTGCTCGCCGTCGTGGTGGTCGTCGCGCTGCTCCAGGCCCCCGGCGCCGTGCGCCGTCCGGCGTGGCGGATCGGTGCCCTGGTGGTCGGCATCGGCCTGATCCGGACGACCGGGATGAGCGCCCACGGGACGCAGGGCAGCCACGCGACTCTCGGCGTACTGGTCGACTTCCTGCACCTGGCGGCGGTCAGCGCCTGGGTCGGCGGCCTGGTGGTCCTCCTGGTCGGGCTGCTGCCCCGGCGCGAGCTCGCCGAGATCGAGCGGGTGGTGCCGAGGTTCTCCAAGGTCGCCGCGACGTCCGTCGTCCTGGTGCTGATCTCCGGGACGCTGCTGGCGATCCGGGTCATCGGTTCGGTCGGCGGCATCTTCACCACGCACTACGGGCACGTGCTGCTGGTCAAGCTCACGCTCGTCGGACTGGTCCTGCTCGTGGCGCTGGTCAGCAAGCGCTGGGTCGAGAAGACGCTGGCCGAGGCGGTCAGCGTCGGCCGCAACAGCGCCGTCCGCTCGTTCATGGCCTCGGTCGGGGCCGAGACCGCCCTGGTCGTCGCAGTCCTGGGGGTCGCCAGCCTGCTGGTCACCTCCAACCCGGGGACGTGACCAGCAGTGCGCACCCCTCCCACAAGCGCTCCGTCGGAGCAACCAGCCCGGACCGCGGTCGCGTCGCAGACGACCGCTCCCCGGGTGATCCATCACAGAGAAGGAGTGGCTCGATGAGCTCACAGAAGAACCGGACGTCGCCCCGCAAGGTCGGCGTCAGTCTCAGGCAGCGCGTGCTCGGGCTAGGTGCTGTCGGTGGCGTGCTGGCAGGTGTTGCCGCGGTAGTGGCGATGTCCAGCGCCGTCGGCGGGGCCGTGCTCCTGAGCAACACCGCCAGCACGGCGGCCGCACCGGCCGTCACCACCACCGCCAAGGCAGCACCGGCGCGCACGGTCGCAGCCACGGCGGCCACCAAGTCGGTGATGATCGAGAACTACGCGTTCTCGCCGGCTGCCCTCACGGTCGAGGTCGGCGACACCGTCACCTGGACCAACATGGACGAGGCTCCGCACACGGTGACCGTCAGCAGCGGGCCGGTGAAGTTCGCCTCGCCCACCCTGCAGAAGGGCCAGACCTTCACCTACACCTTCACGAAGGCCGGCACCTACAGCTACTACTGCGCGGTGCACCCGGACATGAAGGCGACGGTCACCGTCACCGGTGGCTCGACCCCGGTCCCGACCATGCCCGACCCGGTCCCGGCCGACCCCGGGCACAGCGGTCACGGTGGCACCACGACGGACGCCTGCGGGGGTGCCGAGTCCGCACTGGACGCGTTCCTGCAGCACGTCTACGCCGGTCACCTGGAGGCCTCGCCGGGTCAGCAGGTGAAGGACATCACCGACGTCGACCAGTACGTCAAGACGCACACGGTCCTGGTGGAGAACATGCTCAAGCCGCTCGTCGGCGGCGGTGAGGAATCGCTGGACGCGTTCCTGCAGCACCTCTACGCCGGTCACCTGGAGGCCTCGCCGGGTCAGCAGGTGAAGGACATCACCGACCTCGACCAGTACGTCAAGACGCACACGGTCCTGGTGGAGAACATGCTCAAGCCGCTGCTGGGGGGCACCTCGGCCTGCTGAGCGCCGAAGCGGTGGTCCGGACACGTCGCAGACCTGTCCGGACCACCGCCGACGACGGTACTGGTCACGACCCGAGGAGAACAGAGATGAACACCGAGAACCGCGTACGCCGACTGCTCCGCACCGTGGCGCTCCCCGTCCTGCTGGCCGCCGGCGCGTTGCTGCTCCTCGGCAGCCCGGCCTCGGCCCACGGCGACGGGCACCACGAGGTCGAGATCAAGCAGTACATGTACATGCCGATGGCGCTGAGCATCGAGCAGGGCGAGAGCGTCACCTGGACGAACTCCGACACCGTCGGGCACGACGTCACCGTCACCGCCGGACCGGTCTCGTTCCACTCGCCGATGCTGGCCCAGGGCAAGAGCTGGACCTACACCTTCGCCACGGCCGGCAGGTACTCCTACATCTGCAGCGTGCACCCGGACATGAAGGCGACGATCACGGTCAGCGCTGCGGCGCCGGTCTCGCGGCCATCGGCGCCGGCCACCTCGAAGGCAGCGGTGGT
This sequence comes from Marmoricola sp., assembly GCA_045806825.1. Classification (GTDB taxonomy): domain Bacteria; phylum Actinomycetota; class Actinomycetes; order Propionibacteriales; family Nocardioidaceae; genus Marmoricola. The sequence goes on along the minus strand of JBJMIP010000146.1, from coordinate 463 downwards.
CGCGAAGGCGCAGCCCTCGTCCAAGCCGACGTCGCCAGCAGGGCACCCCGCGGCCGCGCACCCGGCCCAGGCGCAGCCGGTCACCTCGGTGACCCAGGGCGTGGCGGCGGCGAAGCCGGGGCTGGTCGAGGCACCGGCCTCCTCGGCCACGTTGCAGCCGCTGATCCTGGTCGTGGGCGCAGCCGTCGGCGTGGTGCTCTTCTGCCTGCTGCTGATGGCGTCGCGCCCGATCCAGGTCGACGACCCCGCGGTGCTGCGGCTCGAGCCCAAGCACCTCGAGGAGGGCTGAGGGCGACGCGGCGCCCGCGGGGAGGGGCGCGGCGATAGGCTCCGCCCGGACCTGACCGAGGAGAGAGCCCGATGCCCGAGACCCGTGCCCAGCGCTTCACCGACCGCCGCGTGGTGGTCACCGGAGCCTCTGGCGGCGTCGGCCGCCAGGCCGTCGACCTGTTCCGCGCCGAGG
>JBJMIP010000145.1:0-12230 GCA_045806825.1 Marmoricola sp. | reverse complement strand
GACGACGACGCCTCTGGCGGACCCGCCTGATGCCCTCGACGATCAGCGAGTTCCTCGACCTGCTCGACCTCGAGGTCATCGAGGACAACCTGTTCCGCGGCCGCCAACCGGCGACCTCGCTGCAGCGCGACTTCGGCGGACAGGTGGCCGCGCACGCGCTGGTCGCCGCGACCCGGACCGTCAACCCGGCGTACGAGGTGCACTCGCTGCACTCCTACTTCCTGCGCCCCGGCGACACCCAGGTGCCGATCGTGTACGACGTCGAGGACGTCCGCGACGGTCGCTCCTTCGCGACCCGACGGGTGCTGGCGCGCCAGCACGGTCGGCCGATCTTCGCGATGACGCTGAACTTCCAGATCCCCGAGGACGGGCTGGAGCACCAGGACACGATGCCCGAGGTGCCGGCGCCCGAGGACTGCGTCGACCTTGCCGAGCTCTTCCGGTCCCGGACCGGCAACGCCGACGACTGGCCCAAGGAGTGGGGCGCGCTCGAGGTCCGCTTCGCCGGCAACACCCGTCCGGGTGGCGAGCTCTCCGACCCGACCAAGCCCGCCAAGGCCCGGCTGTGGATCAAGGTGGCGGGCGACCTGCCCGAGGACAAGCTCTCGCACACCGCGGCGTTCACCTACGCCAGCGACATGACGCTGCTCGGGTCGACCCTGGTGCCGCACCAGGTCTTCATCGCCTCGCCCGGCATGCAAGCCGCCTCGCTCGACCACAGCATCTGGTTCCACCGGCCGTTCCGCGCGGACGAGTGGTGGCTCTACGACCAGCACAGCCCCTCGGCCTCGGGCGGCCGTGGACTTGCGATCGCGCGGATCTGGACCCAGGACGGCCGGCTCGTCGCCAGCGTCGCCCAGGAGGGCCTGATCCGCTACAAGCCCGAGTCGCTGGACTAGCGGGTCCGACCCACCACGTGCGGCTTGCCGTTCTTGGGGTTGGTCATCGAGAAGTCCAGGCCCTGGGCCGGGCCGTCGTCGACGATGCGGGACCCGAAGGCCACCTTCGTCGGCAGCACGACCGGCTTGCGGAACTCGACCTCGATGGTCACCGCGTCGGGCAGCCGGCTCTCCATCGCCGCCACGCAGCGGGCCTTGGTCCAGATGCCGTGGGCGATCTGGCTCGGGAACCCGAACGCCTTGGCGGTCAGCGGGTAGAGGTGGATCGGGTTGTAGTCACCCGAGACGGCGGCGAACCGGCGACCGAGGTCGGCGCCCAGCTTCCACTCGGTGCCGTTGCCCTCGATGACCTCGAACGGCGCGCCCTCAGGCTTGGCGTCCTTGTCGCCACGGCCCGGCCGCAGGTAGGTCGAGGTGGACTCCCACACGACCTCGTCGCCGCTGGTGACGGTGGTGAGGAAGTCGAACATCGTGCCCTTGGCGTGCATCCGCTTGTTGGTCGCGGTCGCCGAGACGTCGAGACGCTCGGTCGGCGCGATCGCGCGGTGCTGGGTGACCGCGTTGCGCAGGTGCACGCTGCCGATGGCGGCGTACGGGAACGAGCTGTCGGTCATGATCCCCATGTGCAGCCGGAAGGCGAGCATGTGCGGGTAGGTCACCGGCAGGCTCTGGCCGGGCTCGAACCCGCAGACCTCCCGGTACGCCGCGAGGTGCGCCGGGTCGATCGCGACGTCCTTGCGGGTCAGCCGCAGGTCAGGCAGGTCGCCGCCCTTCTTGGCCACGCCCGGGATCAGGTTGACCCCGGGGATGACCGGCAGCGCGGCCTTCAGCATGCTGGGCAGGGCCGAGCCGCTGCCCTCGACGATGCGTTCGGTCATGGTCAGGCGCCCAGCATCATCTGGCCGCAGACCCGGACGACGTTGCCGTTGACGGCCGACGAACCGGGGGAGGAGAACCAGGCGATCGCCTCGGCGACGTCGACCGGCAGGCCGCCCTGGGCCATCGCGTTCATCCGCTGGCCGACCTCACGGGTCGCGAACGGAACGGCGGCGGTCATCGCGGTGATGATGAAGCCCGGCGCCACCGCGTTGATGGTGATGTCGTCCTTCAGGGTCGGGGCGATCGCGTCGACGAAGCCGATCACGCCGGCCTTCGAGGCGGCGTAGTTGGTCTGACCCACGTTGCCGGCGATGCCGGCGATCGAGGAGACGCCGATGATCCGGCCGTTCTTGTTGATCAGGCCCTGCTCGAGCAGCTCGGCGGTGATCCGCTCCGGGGCGGACAGGTTGACCGCGATCACCGAGGCCCAACGGTCCTCGGCCATGTTCGCGAGCTTCTTGTCGCGGGTGATGCCGGCGTTGTGCACGACGATGTCGACGGCGCCGAACTTCTCCTTGACGTGGTTTGCGATCCGCTGGGGGGCGTCCTTGGCGGTGATGTCCAGGGTCAGCGAGTCGCCGTCGAGCTCACGCACGACCGCCTGCAGCTCGCTGGCGGCCTGCGGCACGTCGATGCCCAGCACGGTCGCGCCGTCGCGGTGCAGCACCCGGGCGATCTGCTCGCCGATGCCGCGCGAGGCGCCGGTCACGATGGCGACCTTGCCGGCCAGGGGCTTGGCCTGGTCGGCGACCTTCGCGGCCTTCTTGGTGCCGGTCAGGCCCAGACGTGCGACCTGGCCGGAGACGTAGGCGGACTTGGGGGAGAGGAAGAAGGCGAGCGTGGACTCGATCGTGCCCTCCGCGCCGGGGGCGACGTAGACGAGGTTGACCGTGCTGCCGCGGCCGATCTCCTTGCCGAGCGAGCGGGTGAAGCCCTCGAGCGCGCGCTGGGCGATCCGCTCGTCGGTGGACCCGGTCTGGGTCGGGTTGGTGCCGATGACGACCACCCGGGCGCAGCCGCGCAGGCTACGCATGAGCGGGGTGAAGAACTCCTGGAGGGCGATCAGCGCTTCGGGAGAGGTCAGGCCGGTGGCGTCGAAGACCAGGCCCTTGTACTTCTCGCCGTCGGCCGCCTTGGTGGTGCTGGCGATGCCCAGGTTGTCAAGCACGGTGGTCACGTCGATGCGGCCCTCGCCGCCCACGACGACGGTGCCGTCGACCAGCGGGGCTCCCTCGCGCCAGCGGTCGAGCTTCTCCGGACTCGGCAGACCGAGGTTCTTGACGAACATCTGGCCGATCGGGCTGGCGCTGAAGGACTGGTAACGGTCGTTCATCTCAGGTTCCTTGCGTCTGGGGCGGGATGCTTTTTCAGGCTCAGGGTGTTGTACTGGCACGAAATGTAACTTCAGGTGTAACTCGGTGTCCAAGTTTCGTGACGTGGCACTCACTCCGTTTCCTTTCCCGATGTTACGCGCCAGTATTGTTTCCACCTTCCGCAGATCAGGAGAGACCTCTCATGCAGGACAAGACTCGCCGGGTCGCCATTCTCGGTGGCAACCGAATCCCGTTCGCGCGTTCCAACTCGGTCTACGCGTCCGCGTCCAACCAGGAGATGCTCACCGCAGCGCTCGACGGACTGGTGGCGCGCTTCAACCTCGAGGGCGAGCGCCTGGGTGAGGTTGCCGCCGGCGCCGTGCTCAAGCACTCCCGCGACTTCAACCTGACCCGCGAGGCGGTGCTCTCGACGCGGCTCGCTGCCGAGACCCCGGCCGTGGACATCCAGCAGGCCTGCGGCACCGGTCTCCAGGCGATCATCTACGTCGCCAACAAGATCGCGCTCGGACAGATCGACTCGGGAATCGGCGGCGGTACCGACACCACGTCGGACGCTCCGATCGCGATCGGCGAGAAGCTGCGCAAGAAGCTGATCAAGCTCAACAACGCCAAGACCAACGCCGACCGGATCAAGGTCCTGGCCTCGATCCGCCCGGGCGACATCTCCCTGGCGATCCCGTCCAACGGCGAGCCGCGCACCGGCCTGTCGATGGGCGAGCACCAGGCACTGACCGCGCTGGAGTGGCAGATCGCCCGTGAGGACCAGGACGTCCTGGCGGTGAACTCGCACCACAACCTGGCCGCTTCCTACGAGGCCGGCTGGCAGGACGACCTGATCACGCCCTTCAACGGGATCGAGCGCGACAACAACCTGCGCGCCGACTCCTCGCTGGAGAAGCTCGCGACCCTGAAGCCGGTTTTCGGCAAGGGTGAGGCCGCGACGATGACGGCCGCGAACTCGACCCCGCTGACCGACGGCGCCTCCGTGGTGCTGCTCGGCTCGGAGGAGTGGGCCGAGGCGCACGGCCTCAAGCCGCTGGCCTACCTGGCTGACTACGAGACCGCTGCGGTCGACTTCGTGCACGGTGGCGAGGGCCTGCTGATGGCTCCGGCGTACGCCGTGCCGCGGATGCTCGCCCGGGCCGGCCTGACCCTGCAGGACTTCGACTTCTACGAGATCCACGAGGCGTTCGCCTCGCAGGTGCTCTCGACCCTGGCGGCGTGGGAGGACCCGGTGTTCTGCAAGGAGCGCCTGGGCCTGGACGCGCCGCTCGGCTCGATCGACCGCAGCAAGCTCAACGTGAAGGGCTCCTCGCTGGCGGCCGGTCACCCGTTCGCCGCGACCGGCGGCCGGATCGTCGCCAACGCTGCGAAGCTCCTCGACGAGAAGGGCTCCGGCCGCGCGCTGATCTCCGTCTGTGCCGCTGGCGGCCAGGGCGTCGTCGCGATCCTCGAGCGCTGACCTAGGGGCGCCAATTCACGCGGCGCCGCGTGAAACTGCCGCTTTGTGGCCGAAATTTCGGTCGCGAAGCGGCAGTTTCGTTCTTCAGGAACCGGCGGCCAGCGCGACCGCAGTCGTCGTCAGGAAGTCCCGCACCTGGTCGCCGGAGATCCGGGAGATCGTCGGGATGCCCGGCGAGCTCTCCTTGACGAGCATGCCGATCCTGGCGAGCTGCAACGCACCCAGACCCGAGGCGTACATGTAGTTGGCCACCAGCACCGGGTCGCCGACGTTGAAGTCGCCGGCCTCGGCACCCTCCTCGAGAGTCTCCTTGAGGGTGCGCAGGCAGGCGGAGATCGCGCGGCCGAGACGGAACAGGGCTCCCTCGCTGACCTGCTCGAGCAGCTCCGGCCCGGGACGACGCATCAGGGTCTGGGCGCACTCGACGAAGGCCGGGTACTCCAGCCCGTAGTCGACGAAGGCCCCGACCACGGCACGCAGCTTGTCGGTGGGGGAGCCGGACGCGTCGGCGGCAGCCTTCTCCAATCGGTCCTTGAGCTCCTCGAGGTAACCCTCCACCGCGAGCGCGAACAGCTCTTCCTTGCCGCTGAAGTGCCGGTAGATGATCGCCCGGTTGATGCCGACGGCCTTCGCGATGTCGTCGATCTGGGCGTCACGGACGCCGTTCTCGTCGAACAGGTCCCGGGTGGCAGCGAGGATCTGCTGCTCACGGGCCTTGCGCCGGGCAGCAGCCGCAGACTGCCGGCTGGGAGTGCTCATGGCTGGAACTGTAGTGCAACTCCGGTTTACACACCTGTCGCACCAAGGAACTGCCCGACTGACCGGCATCATGGTTCCTGTGGAGGACGAGGACTGGCGGCGTACGCCGGGCGAGGGACGGTACGCCCGCCCAGAACGCGAGCGCCGCTTCCTGGTCATCGGCGATCCTGGGCCCTCGGAGCGGTCGCGACTGATCGAGGACCGCTACCTCGAGGGAGGCACGCTCCGGCTGCGCGCGGTCCGCGGTGAGGGGGAGCCGGTCTTCAAGCTCACCCAGAAGGTGCGCCCGGACGCCGGGGACCCGTCGGCCGTCGCGATCACGAATCTCTACCTCTCCGAAGCCGAGTACCGGATGTTCCTTGCCCTCCCGGGGGTTGGCCTGACCAAGACCAGGTCCCTGGTCGAGGGGTTCGCTGTGGACGTCTTCGGGGGACCGCTCGAGGGCCTGGTGCTGGCCGAGGTGGAGGTGGACGACCTCGGAGCGGCGTTGGACCTGCCGTCCTGGATCGGCCCCGAGGTCACGCATGACGACGCGTACTCCGGCGGTGCGTTGGCTACCCGAACGAGCGCACCGTAGCGATCGTGTCGGCCTCGGCCGGCGACTTGTCGTCGCGGTACCGCAGCACCCGGGCGAACCGCAGGGCCACCCCGCCGGGGTAGCGCGTCGAACGTTGCACCCCGTCGAACGCGATCTCCACGACCTGCTCGGGGCGGAGAGTCACCACCCAGCCGTCGTCCGCGGTCTTGAGCTCGGTGAAGCGCTCGGTCTGCCAGGCGAGCATCTCGTCGGTCATGCCCTTGAAGGTCTTGCCGAGCATCACGAAGCCGCCGGTCTCGGGGTCGCGGGCGCCGAGGTGGATGTTGGAGAGCTTGCCGCGGCGTCGTCCTGAGCCCCACTCGACCGCGAGCACCACCAGGTCGAGGGTGTGCCGCGGCTTCACCTTCACCCAGGCGGCGCCGCGACGTCCGGCCTCGTAGGCCGCGGTCGGGTCCTTCACGATCACGCCCTCCTGGCCACCGGTCACCGCCGCGTCGAAGAAGGCCGTCGCCTCGGCCGGGTCGTTGGTCGCGATCCGGGGCGTCCGATACGCCGCCGGGACGACCTCGTCGAGGCGGACCCAGCGTGACGAGCCCGGCTGCTCGAGCAGCCCCTCGCCCTCGACCGCGAGCAGGTCGAAGAAGAACGGACGTGCGGCAGTGCCGCCGGCCGACGCCGTCTCGGACGCCGTCTCCTGGAACGGACGCGGTCGTCCGTCCTCGGCGACCAGCAGCGCCTCGCCGTCGAGGATCAGCCCGTCGGCCGGCAGCGCGCGCACCACCTCGACGACGCCGGGCAGCCGGTCGGAGATCTCGTCCAGGCTGCGCGTGAAGACCAGGATCTCCTCGCCCTGCTTGTGCACCTGGATCCGGATGCCGTCCAGCTTGGTGTCGACGACGACGGTCTCTCCGAGTCCAGCCACGGCCTCGGGCACGGTCGGCGCGGACGACGCCAGCATCGGCCGGATCGGTCGCCCGACCACGAGCTCGAAAGCCGCCAGCGCCTCCACTCCTCCGGTGAGGGCGGCGACGGCGATCGGACCGGTCGGAGCGCTGAACATGGCGGCCCGGCGCACCAGGGCCAGGGGAACGTCAGCGGCCGCCGCGATCGCATCCAGCATCACCGAGTCGAGCGCACCCTGGCGGACACCGCCGGTCATCAGCGCCCGCAGCAGCTCCTGCTCCTCGGCGGTCAGCGCGGCGAACAGGTCGTGCACGGCTCGCTTGCGGGCGAGCGACGAACCGGTGCCGGAGAACGCGGCGATCTGCTCCAGTGACCCGTCGATCTCGAGCAGCCCGACGGACGGTTCCCCTGCCGCCGGCGGCAGGTCGGCTACTCCGCGCCAGCCCACCCCGGTGCGTCGTTGCCGCAGGGTGCCGGAGAGGTAGGTCGCCACCAGCTCGACCTCGTCTGCTGGCGTTTCCGCGAGGAGGTCGGCGATCAGGGCGCGCTTCTCCAGCCTCGAACGAGTCGCTGCCACCGCGCTCGAGACGCGGGCGAGATCGGCCAGGTGCATGACGACATCCTGCCGGGTCGCGCCGACAGCGGCGGTTCCGTGAGGCACGATCGGGGTAGGGAGGGACTCATGCGGATCAAGGCTGCGCTCTCGGCGCTCGTCCTGGCGACGACGCTGACCACGGCTGGCAGTGCTGCCGCCGCCGGGCCGTCGACGCAGATCGTGCTCGACGGCGTCACGGTGGCGCTCCCGGACGGGGGAAGCCAGGTGATCACCGTGCGGCACACCACCGGCACCTATGCCCGGGTCACCGTGTGGTCGTTGCGTGACGGGCACTGGGAGCTGCGAGCACGCACGACCACCGGCAGGACGGGGTACGGCGGACTGGTCGAACCGGACGTCCGCCACCAGGGCTCGGGCACCACGCCGCTGGGCACCTACTCGCTGCCGTACACCTTCGGCAGCCAGACCCGGCACGCGAGCTGGACGATGGCGTACCGCAAGTTCGACGGCAACGACTACTGGGTCGAGGACAACGCCTCGGCCTACTACAACCGGTACCGCAGCCGCGAGCAGGGCGGAGCTCGCTGGGACCTGGTCTCGAAGGTCAACGGGTCGGAGCGGCTGGCCGACTACCCGACGCAGTACCGGATGAGCGTCGTGGTCGCCTACAACTACTACGCGCCGGTGCACTACCGCGGAGCCGGGATCTTCCTGCACGTCAACGGTCCCGGCGCGACGGCCGGCTGTGTCGGCACGCCGCTCTGGTTCATGCGGGTCGTCATGGACCAGCTCGACCCCGCCCGCAAGCCGGTCATCGCCATCGGCCGCTGACCGCGGCGAACGGGGCCGCACGGAACCGGGGGAGCCGTGGCCTAGGTTGGCCCGGTGACCGAGAAGGCGCAGCAGCGGATCTGGAAGCCGGCGTGGCCGTGCCCGGTCGGCGCCGTGCTCGGTGTGCACCGGCGAGGCGGCGGCGACCCGACGTACCGGGTCCTCTCCGACCGGTCCCACGCCCGGGCACTGCGTACGCCGCAGGGGCCGGCCTGCCTCCGGGTCCAGCCGCTCGACCACAACGGCGAGGTGCGCGCCGAGGCGTGGGGGCCGGGAGCCGCGTGGGCGCTCGACGCGTTGCCGATGATGCTCGGCGCGGACGACGACGCCTCCGGGTTCGACCCGCAGCACCCGGTGCTGGCCGCGGCGTGGCGGCGGCACCAGCACTGGCGCCTGGGTCGGACGGGGCTGGTGATGGAGTCGCTGGTGCCGACGATCATCGAGCAGAAGGTGACCGGGCAGGAGGCCTTCGGAGCCTTTCGCGCGCTCGTCCGTCGGTACGGCGAGCCCGCGCCCGGACCGCACGGGCTGATGCTCCAGCCGACACCGGCCCAGCTGCGCGCGATCCCGTCGTGGGAGTGGCTGCGGCTGCCGGTCGACGGCGGAAGGTCGCGTCCGCTGCTGGGAGCGGCCCGGGTTGCCGACGCGCTGGAGCGTGCCGGATCAGAGTCGCCCGAGGAGTTCGACCGACGGCTGCGCAGCCTCCCCGGCATCGGGGTGTGGAGCAGCGCCGAGGTGCGGGCGACCGCGCTGGGTGACGCCGACGCGGTCAGCTTCGGGGACTACCACGTCGCCAAGGACGTCGGCTGGGCACTGACGGGGGAGTCGGTCGACGACGACGCCCTCGCCGAGCTGCTCGAGCCGTACCGTCCGCACCGCCACCGCGTTCAGCACCTGGTGGCCGCGTCCGGAAACGGAAAACCCCGGCGGGGTCCGCGGATGTCTCCGCGAACACACCTGCCGGGGTCTACCCGTTAGTGCTGGTGGCTCAGCTGCTCGGCAGCGAGATGTAGCTCGCTGCGACTGCGAGGTGGATGTCCGCACCGACCGGCAGGCCGAACTTGGCCACCGACAGGGTCACGCGGACACCGACCACGGCGGAGTAGCCGGGCACCGTCATCTGCTGGTTGATCCAGACCTGACCGACTCCGAAGATGTAGATCTGGGTGTTCTTCGGGACGTTGATCGGGATCTGCTTGCCCGCGACGACCAGGTTGACGAAGTTCGTCTGGGCCTCGGAGATGTCACCGGCAGCGGTGTGCTGCACGTGCGAGGTCACCCCGATCGCGTCGGCCGTGATGAGGCCGCCGAGCAGATTGACCTTCGCCACCTGCGCACCGGTGTTCGCATCTGCGTAACCGGGGATCGTCTTGCCGTTGACCAGGGTCTGCAGCACGCCGGCCTGCGCCACGCCCGGCACGTTCACCGAGGCGGTCGAGTTGGTGTACGGCGTGCCGTTGGTGCCCTGCGAGGGGAGGCTGACCATGCCGGTCGGCTGCGAGAGGACCTTGATGTCGTTGCCCGCCTGGACGCCGGCGAAGGTGCCGTAGGCGAAGCCGCCGATCGGCAGCGCGTCGCTGGCGCCGGCCGGCGAGACACCGGTCTGCGTCTGGTTCAGCCAGATCTCAGCGCCGGCGGGCAGCGGGCCCGAGGCCTTGAGCAGCGTGATGTGCAGCGCGGAGCCCGAGGTCTGGATGGCCTTCGGGCCCTTGATGACCTTGGTCTCGTTGATCACGATCTTGGCCAGCGAGCCGAGGTCGATGGTCGTGTTCGCCGGGACGCTCGCCGGGTAGGAGTTCCCGCCGATGCTCAGGTTCAGGAACGTGGTCGTGGTGCCACCGTCGAGCTTGATGCCGGTGGTGGTGCTGTCCGCGGCGGCGTACGAGGTGCTGTCGACCGCGTCGAGCTTGATCGCACCGCTGAACAGGTTCAGGCCGGCGATGCGCACGCGCGAGGTGATCTTCACGCCGTTGCCGTCGGAGCCGGGGTTGGTCCAGCGGGCGGCGGTCTGGCCGCTCTCCACGGCGCCGGCGTCGAGCACGCCACCGACGTGCACGGAGGCGACGGTCGAGGTGTGCGAGTTCGGCACGACCGAGTCGGCGAGGTTGGACGCAGCGGTCGGCCCCGAGCTGATCGTCGTACCGAGGGCGTTGATCTGGGTGCCGCCGGAAGAGCCCTGGTAGACCCAGAGCTGCGGCGTCGCAGCGTTGGCGGGAGCGATCGCGGCGGCGATGCCGGCGGTCACGACGAGCGCGGTCGCGCTCAGGGCGGAAACAAGTCGGCGCACGAGGCACCTCCGGGGTATAGAAGTCGGGACGCCGAGACGGCCCGAACGGGAGGGAGTCTTCGGAGTATGTCACGACTTCTTCCCCGTAGAACCCACGCGTATCGCAATTCAACAACGGGTCGCCGAAATTTGTGCAGCGGCGTCCCTTCCGTTCTGTAAACGGCTGTGACAGTCTCCGTTACACCCCGGGGCCCTCCCACCCGGACGGTCGAGAGGAGTCAGCGTGCACCAGCTCGCCGCAGCCCTCGATCCGTGGGATCTGAGCGCGCTGGCGGCTGCCGGGGACGACGAGCTCGCCGCAGTCTTCGCTGAACCGGGAGTCCGCGACGACGCCGTTCACGCACTGGTACGGAGCCTGTCCACCCGAGGGGGCCCGTGGACTGGACCGGCGGGTGTGGTGCGTGTCGAGGTGGATCTGCCTGACGGCTCCCGGGACGCGTGGTCGGTGCGCTTCGGGCCGACCAGCATCGCGCTGGTCGACGCCGACCCGCAGGTCGCAGTGCGCCTGCCGTTGGCCGCGCTGGTGCGACTGGCCGCCGGTCAGGCGGACGGTGCACTGCTCTACCTCGCCGACGCCCTGGACGTCGTCGGAGACGAGACCCTGCTGCTCGGCATCGGTGGCGAGCTGCTGACCGGTGCCGGTCGTCCGTTGATCGACGCGGCCGCCCTCGATCCGGTCGAGGTGTCGGCCGCGATCGCCGGCGTCCGCACCGAGCACCTCGCCGCCGTCATGGCCGGAGGGTTTCGCGACCTGGTGCTGGGCGAGGTCTTCCGCCGCGTGCCCGAGTTCGTGATCGCCGAGAAGGCGGCCCGGGTCAAGGTCGCGGTCGCGTTCGAGATCGGTGGTCGGGGAGACGAGCCGGACCGCTACGTCGTCCGGATCGTCGATGGGACCTGCACGGTCATCCCCGACGCATCGCCCGAGGAGCCGGTCGACGCGACCCTGGAGCTCGCGGGTCACCAATTCCTGCGGCTCGTCCTCGGGCACCTCAACCCGGTGCGCGCCGTGGTCTCCGGCGAGCTGAAGGTCCGGGGCCAGGTGCTCAAGGCGCTGGGCTTCAACTCGGTTCTGTGGATTCCCGGGAGCGCGGGTGCTTGATCGATGACAAGATCACTGGCACAGTACCGCTGCAATCAAACTGTGACCTACGTAACTCGTGGCCACGGCCGACGTTTTGATCAATGCACGCGACCGACGATGACTGGGAGGCAGAGTTGAGCAGCATCGCCATCCCGGGCCGCACGCAACTCGACCACCTCCTGGACCGCGCGCGCAAGGGTGTCGTCACCAGCGGTGAGCTCGTCGTCCTCGGCGTCGAGTCCGTCCAGGCGATGGCCACGGACATCGTCCGCCGCCGGTTCTCGTGGGAAGAGTTCATGCTGCAGGCCTGGTTCATGACCCGGGTCTCGCTGCTGCCGACGATCCTGGTCGCGATCCCGTTCGGCGTCATCACCTCGGTCCAGATCGGCGCGGTGGCCAACCAGATCGGTGCGACCTCGTTCAGCGGTGCGGTGAACGGCATCGGCGTGCTCCGGCAGGGAGCGCCTCTGGTGACGTCGCTGATGATCGCCGGCGCCGTCGGGTCGGCGATCTGCTCCGACCTCGGCGCGCGAACCGTGCGCGAGGAGATCGACGCGCTCAAGGTGATGGGCATCTCGCCGGTGCAGCGGTTGGTCGCACCCCGGGTGCTTGCTGCGCTCGTCGTCGCCGAGCTGCTCACCGTGATCGTCGCGATGACCGCGATGACGACGGCGTACATCATGAACGTCGGTGGCGGCTCG
>JBJMIP010000144.1:0-3828 GCA_045806825.1 Marmoricola sp. | reverse complement strand
TGAGGACGAAGCCGCTGCCGGAGCGGGTCGCCTTGGTGGACGGGGTCAGCGGGTCGAACAGCGCGCTCGGCTCGGAGAGCACCAGCGCGGCGGCGGGCACGTCCTCGCCGGCGAACGCCGGAAGGTAGGTCGCCTGCTGCTCGTCGGAGCCGTAGAGCGACAGCGCGGTCGCCACGGCGCCGGACGCGAGAGCAGCGATCGCGAGGCCCATGTCGCCCTTCGAGAGCGCCTCGTGGACCAGCACGCCGGCCACGGCGGAACGCTCGGTGGCGATGCCGCCGAGCTCCTCGGAGACGCCCAGGATCGGGAGCCCGATCTCCAGGGACGCCTTGAGCAGCTCCTCCGGCGCGGCGCAGGCCTCGTTGGCCTCCGCAGCCGCGGGCCGGACGACCTCGGACGCGAACTCGCTGACCACGTCGACGAGCATCTGCTCGTCCTCGCCCGGGGTCAGGTCGAAGAGGCCGGTGTTCGGGGTGGACGGGACCCGCTTGCCGCCGCTCTTGCTGCCCGCGCGGGCGAAGGCCCGGCCAGCGGCACTGGCGGTCTTGAACCCGGCGCTGGTCACCCGGAAGACCGTCTGCTCGCTGGTCTTGCGGATGCCAAGGCGGTCCAGGACGTCGCTCTGCGCCAGCTTGTTCAGCGCGATGACGGCCAGGCCGATGGGGTCTCGTCTCTCGTTGTCACTGAGTCCGTGCTTGCCGCCAGCGGCGAGCACGCTCTTCACGGGGTTTGCCATGCCGGAAACTGTAACTCGGAGTTACACGTATTGCTACACCCGCGACCGTGGCGCAGGTCACCGTGTCGGCCCCCTATCCTCGACCGCATGTCCGACGCAGCACCGACCCTCCTCCCGACCGGCGGAACGGTCCGTCCGATGACCCGCTGGGGCGAGGCGGTGATGCACCGCCCGGCGCGTCCGGTGACCACGTTCGACGCGAATCTCGAGTCGCTGGTGGCCGACATGGTCGCCACCATGTACGCCGCTGACGGCGTCGGCCTCGCTGCCTGCCAGATCGGCGAGGACCTGGCCGTCTTCGTCTTCGACTGCCCGGACGACGACGACGTGAACCACCAGGGCGTCGTCTGCAACCCGGTGCTGAGCCTTCCCGAGGGTCGCGACCGCCAGCTCGACGACGGGGACGAGGGCTGCCTCTCCTACCCCGGTGCGTTCGTGGCCTGCGCGCGGCCCGACTACGCCCGGGTCAGTGGCCAGGACCTGCACGGTGACCCGGTCGAGTTCAGCGGCACGGGCCTGCTCGCCCGCTGTCTCCAGCACGAGACCGACCACACCGCCGGCATGGTCTTCGGCGACCGGCTCTCCTCCCGCCTGCGCAAGAAGTTGCAGAAGCAGATGGAGGCCGAGGCCGAGGACTACCCGCCGGGCTGGCCCGCGTCGCCCAGTGCTTGAGGTGCGGCGGCTGCCCCCGGCGGTTGAGGTGCGCCGGAGCGAGGAACGAGCGCAGGAGCCTCGAAACCTGGTGACGTCCGCGCAGTCCTCACCAGGTTTCGAGGCTCGCTAGCTGTAGTTCCTCGGGACGTTGTGAACGGGTGACGTGAGGTGAGGACCTCCGGTATCGAAGGGGTTACCACACCATCCTCGTTTCCCGGAGGTCCTCGTGACTCACGCTAACGCCCCGTTCAGCCCCGTCGGCAGGCTTCGGCTAGCCAGGTTGATCGTTGACCAGCATTGGTCGATCCAGCGCGCTGCCGAACGGTTCCAGTGCTCACCAGCTACGGCTTCGAAGTGGGCAGCGCGATATCGCGCCGGTGAACCGATGACTGATCGGTCCTCGCGTCCACGCACGAGCCCACATCGGTGTTCTCGACGGCTTGAGCGGCGCATCATCAAGCTGCGCTACGCGCGCCGGTGGGGACCGCATCGGATCAGCTACCACCTCGGGGTCCCTCGCTCGACTGTCGGGCGGGTCCTGGCCCGTTACCGGATGCCACTGTTGGCCCATCTCGACCAGGCCACCGGACTCCCGGTCCGCAAACCGAAGCCGAACCGCTACGAGGTCCCCTCGCCGGGCGACCTGGTCCACGTTGACATCAAGAAGCTCGGCAAGATCCCCGACGGTGGCAGCTGGCGCGCCTTCGGACGCGGGTCAAAGCAACACCGCAGAGCAACGGCCGGGAAAGACCGGGCTGCGCGCTTGGGAGCATCACCCTCGCGCGGTTACGTGTTCCTCCACCACGCTGTCGACGACCACACCCGGCTGGCCTACTCCGAGCAACTCCCCGACGAACGCAAAGAGACCGCTGCCGCATTCTGGGTCCGCGCGCGAGCGTTCTTCGCCGAGGCCGGCATCAGCGTTCGGGCGGTGATGACCGACAACGGCTCCTGCTACCGATCCAGCACCTTCGCAAAGGCGCTCGGCGAAAGCGTCGAGCACCGCCGCACCCGGCCCTACCGCCCACAGACCAACGGCAAGGTCGAACGCTTCAATCGAACGATCAACACCGAGTGGGCCTACGCCCAGACATACCTGTCGGACCAAGAACGCTCAGCGACCTATGCCGACTGGCTCCACTCCTACAATCACCACAGACCCCACACCGGCATCGGAGGCCTTGCCCCCGCGGACCGCGTTCACAACCTCACGGGGAACTACAGCTAGCGCTCGCACCACAACCAGCGCAGGAGCGGCTCGCTCGCACCTCAACCACGGGAGGAGGAGCGGCGGGCTGCGACGTAGCAGGCCACGGCTGAGGCCGCCGCGACGTTCAGCGAGTCGATGCCGGGCGCCATCGGGATGATGGCGCGCTGGTCCGCCGATTGCTCCCAACGGGGCGAAAGACCGTGCCCCTCGGAGCCCAGCACCAACGCGAGCCGGTCGAGCCCCGCCACCGCATCCTCGATCGGTACGGCGTCCTCCGCCAGGGTCAACGCCACGGTGTTGAACCCCCGGGCGGACAGCTCGGGCAGCGCCGAGTGCCAGTCCGGGAGGCGCGTCCACGGCATCGAGAACACCGCGCCCATGCCGACCTTGATCGCCCGCCGGTACAACGGATCGGCGCACCGTGGCGCCAGCAGAACGGCGTCGAAGCCCATCGCCGCTCCGGAACGGAAGACAGCGCCGACGTTCGTGTGATCGACGATGTCCTCGAGCACCAGCACCGACCGGGCACCGTCGAGCACCTCGTCCACGGACGGCAGCGGCTTGCGCTCGAAGGCGGCCAGCGCGCCGCGGTGCACCGGGAAGCCGGCCACCTGCTCCACCACGGCGTCCGTGCCGACGTAGACCGGCACGTCCCCGACGACGTCGGCCAGGCCCTCGACCCACTTCTCGCTCATCAGGAACGAACGCGGGGCGAAACCGGCCTCGGCGGCACGCCGTACGACCTTCTCCCCCTCCGCGACGAAGAGCCCGTGCTCGACCTCGAAGTGCGAGCGCAGCTGGACGTCACGCAGGTCGCGGTAGTCCGCGAGCCGCGGGTCGGCGGGATCAGAGATCGGGATGCGCAACCCGGACGACCTCACCGATCACGATGATCGCGGGCGGGATCACCTGGTGCTTCAGCAGGTCCTCAGCGAGGGACCCCAGGGTCGAGAGCACCGTTCGCTGGGTCGGCATGGTGCCGTCGCACACGACCGCGACCGGCGTGCTCGCGTCCCGACCGTGCTCGACGAGGGTGGCGGCGATCGCCGGTGCGTTCTCCACGCCCATCATCAGCACGACGGTGCCGCGAAACTGGGCCACGCCCTCCCACACCACGAGCGACTCGGGGTGCCCGGGCGGCAGGTGCCCGGAGATGACCGTGAACTCGTGGGTGACGCCCCGGTGGGTGACCGGGATTCCCGCGATGCCGGGGACGGCGATCGGGCTG
>JBJMIP010000143.1:0-8903 GCA_045806825.1 Marmoricola sp. | reverse complement strand
GACGCCCCGGCGGTACCGGCCGACGAGCAGGCCAGCTTCGACGACCTCGCTGCCGACCACGCGGACGCCGACTGGATCGCGCCGACCTCGGCTCCCACCGACGTCCAGGACGACGCGGCCCAGGACGAGCCGGTCCGGACCGAGGAGTCTGCCCACGGCGTCGGCCCGACCTCGGACCCCGCACCGTTCACGGGACCCCCAGCAGCCGAGCCGGAGGCTCCCGCACCGACCGCGGAGTCCCCCACCGAGCCCGAGCACGCGGCCGAGGAAGCACCGGCTCGCAAGAAGGGCCGCTCCTCGGTTCCCAGCTGGGACGAGATCATGTTCGGCGGCGGCAAGAACGACTGATTGGACAGCGCTCGTTACTGATCGGTAACATAGCGCTCGAGCGTGACGCAACGGCGCGTTGCGAGTTGAATGGCAGTCCAACCGCCCCGCGACGCACCAGTGAAGAGGCGCCATGTCCTACTTCGTCACCGGGGCGACCGGTTTCATCGGTCGCTACCTGGTTTCCGAGCTCCTCGCCAACCGCGAGGGCACGATCTACCTGCTCTGCCGGAGCGGTTCCCGCGCGCGGCTGGATGCCCTGATCACGCAGTGGGGCGGCAGCTCCCGCCTGGTCCCGGTCATCGGTGACCTGCGTGCCGACCAGCTGGGCGTCGACCCGGACTGGATCGCCGAGCACGACGGCAAGATCGACCACTTCTTCCACCTCGCCGCGATCTACGACATGACCGCCTCGGACGAGATGAACGAGGAGCTCAACGTCGGCGGGACCCGGGCCGCGCTGTCGCTGGCCGGTGCGGTCCACGCGGGGGTCTTCCACCAGGTCTCCTCGATCGCCGCCTCGGGTGATTACCACGGCCTCTTCGACGAGTCGATGTTCGACGAGGGCCAGGGCCTGCCGTCGGCGTACCACCGGACGAAGTTCGAGTCCGAGAAGATCGTCCGCGAGGAGAGCCCGGTCCCGTGGCGGGTCTACCGGCCCGCGGTCGTCGTCGGCCACTCCGAGACCGGCGCGATGGACAAGATCGACGGCCCGTACTACTTCTTCCCGCTGTTCAAGCGGATGCGCGACAACCTGCCGTCCTGGCTGCCGCTGGTCGGCGTCGACCTGGGCGACACGAACGTGGTGCCGGTCGACTACGTCGCCAAGGCGATGGACTACCTGGGCCACCTGCCCGACCACGACGGCCAGGCCTTCCACCTGGTCAACCCGGAGCCGCAGAACACCGTCGAGCTGGTGAACACCTTCGCCGCCGCGGCCAAGGCGCCGCAGTTCGCGACCCCGATCGACCGCTCCGTGACCAACCGGCTGCCCACCGCGCTGCTCCCCCGCCAGTTCCGCCCGGGCGCGCTGGTCGGTGCGGCCCTGCGCACGGCGCCGGCGCACCTGGTCCTGAACCAGACGATGGGCCGGATCGGCATCCCGCCGGAGGTGCTCGAGCACGTCTCCTTCCCGACCGTCTACGCCTCGAAGTCGACCCAGAAGGCGTTGGCAGGCTCGGGTCTCGCCGTACCGGACCTCGAGTCGTACGCCGCCACGCTGTGGGGCTACTGGGAGGAGTTCCTGGACGACTCGATCAAGTCGGACAAGGCCGCCACCTCGGCCCTGAAGGGCAAGACCGTCGTGATCACCGGTGCCTCCTCGGGCATCGGCCTGGTCACCGCCGTCCAGGTCGCCAAGGCCGGCGGCGTCCCGATCCTGGTGGCACGCGGCAAGGACAAGCTCGAGCAGACCAAGGCGCTCATCGAGAGCCAGGGCGGCACGGCGTACGCCTACGGCTGCGACCTCTCCGACCTGCAGGCGATCGACGCCCTGACCAGCCAGCTCTCCGGTGACTTCGAGCGGATCGACTACGTCGTCAACAACGCGGGCCGCTCGATCCGCCGGTCACTGAAGCTGTCCGAGGACCGCTTCCACGACTTCGAGCGGACCATGCAGCTCAACTACTTCGGGGCGATCCGGCTGATCATGGGCCTGATCCCGAAGATGCGCGAGCAGAAGTCCGGGCACATCGTGAACATCTCCTCGATCGGCGTCCTCACCAACCCGCCGCGGTTCAGCGCGTACGTCGCCTCGAAGGCGGCGCTGGACGCGTGGAGCAACGTGGTCTCCTCCGAGCTCGTCGGCGACGGCGTCTCGTTCACCAGCATCCACATGCCGCTGGTGCGGACCCCGATGATCGCGCCGACCAAGATGTACGACCGGTTCCCGACGATCAGCCCGGCCCAGGCCGCGGCCATGGTGATCGACGCCCTCGTCGAGAAGCCGCACGAGATCAACACGTTCACCGGCAACCTCGGTGCGCTCGCGCACACCCTGGCCCCCAAGGTCGCCTTCCGGATCCTGAACCTGGCCTACCACGTGTTCCCGGACTCCGCGGCTGCCAAGGGCGAGACCAGCGCGGCCCCGACCAACGAGCAGGTGATGCTCTCGCGCGTCCTCAAGGGTGTGCACTGGTAGGCCGAACGGTCGCTTCCTGTACGTCGAGGGGTCAGCTCCTCGCCACGGGACGTTCGGGGTCGGTGACCCACTCGCTCCACGAGCCCGCGTACAGGGCTGCCTCGATCCCGGCGGTCGCGAGCGCCAGGATGTCGTGCGCCGCGGTGACCCCGGACCCGCAGTAGACCCCGACCTCGCTCTGCGCCGTCACGCCCTCGACGCCGTACAGCGCCCGGATCTCCTCGGCGCTCCGGAAGGTGCCGTCGGCGCGCACGTTGACAGTGGTCGGGACGTTGACTGCACCGGGGATGTGACCGGCCACGGGGTCGACCGGTTCGACCTCGCCGCGGAAGCGTTCCGGGGCGCGGGCGTCCACGAGAACACCACGCTCGACGAACGCCGGCACCTCGGCCGCCGTGAGGACCGGAAGAACGCCGGGACCCGGCTCGAAGTCGCCGAAGACCGGGAGCCGGAGACCGTCCTCGACAGCACCGCCGGCAGCGACCCAGCCGCTCCATCCCCCGTCGAGCACCCGTACGTCGCGGTGCCCGTGGTGTAGCAGCAGCCACCAGCACCGGGCGGCCGCGCGGCCCTGCCAGTCGTCGTAGACCACGACCGGCCGGTCCGCGAAGACGCCCGCCTTGCGCATCGCGGCGCCGAAGCCCTCGGGATCGGGCAGCGGGTGCCGTCCGGCGGCGCCCGGCTCGGCGGCGAGAGCGGTGTCGAGGTCGACGTACTGGGCGAACGGGACGTGGCCCTCCAGGTACAGCGCGACCCCGCCCGGGCCGCCCATCTGGTAGCGGACGTCGAGGATCGTCACGCTGCCGAGGAGCGAGTCCAGGTCAGCGGCGGAAATCAACGGGCTCATGCAATGATCCTCCCCGATGGCTGAACTCCACTTCTTCACCGGGACCATGGATTCCGGGAAGAGCACGCTTGCGCTGCAGACGAACCACAACCACGCCGCGCGCGGACGGGTCGGTCGGATCTTCACCACCCACGACCGCGCTGGCGAGGCGATCCTCTCCTCCCGCCTGGGCCTGGAGCACGATGCCATCGAGGTCACCGAGGACTTCGACTTCTGGCGCTACGTGGTCGACTCCCTCACCCACGGCGCCCGGATCGACTACCTGATCTGCGACGAGGCCCAGTTCTACGTGGGGCGCCAGGTCGAGCAGCTAGCGCGGGTCGTCGACGAGCTGCAGATCGACGTCTTCGCGTTCGGCATCCTCTCGGACTTCCGCACCGAGCTCTTCAACGGCTCGAAGCGACTCGTCGAGCTCGCCGACCGTACGCACGTCCTCCAGGTCGAGGCCCTGTGCTGGTGCGGAAAGCGTGCCACCCACAACGCCCGGACCGAGAACGGCGAGATGGTCACCGAGGGCGAGGTGATCGTGGTCGGCGACGTCGACGCCAAGGACGCCGAACCCGCCGAGGTCGCCTACGAGGTCCTCTGCCGCCAGCACCACCGCCGGCGGATGACGGCGGCCCGGGCCAAGGCGATCTCGGCGGTCAGCGAGCCGCTGCCGTTCGCATGACCTGACCGGCCACCGGGTACTACCTCGGGCGTGCTGCAGCAGACCGAGGACCTCCGCCGCAAGGCCGCCGACAGCGACGTGCTCGACGCCGCGATCCGCGCTGGGCTGGTCGCCTACGGTCTGGTGCACCTGCTGATCGCCTGGATCGCGGTCCAGCTCGCGTTCGGGCACGACCAGGGGCAGGCATCGGCCCAGGGCGCGATGCACGAGCTCGCCGGCAAGCCGCTGGGCGGCGTGCTGGTCTGGGCGGTCGCGATCGGGATGTTCGCTCTCGTGGTCTGGCGACTCCTGGAGGCCGCGGTCGGGCACCGCGACGCCGAGGACGCGAAGCGAACCTGGCTGCGGATCTCCTCGCTGGGCAAGGCCGTCGTGTACGGCGCGATCGGGGTCAGCGGCGTGAAGGTCGCGCTCGGGTCGGGCGGGTCCGGCCAGGGCAGGTCGACCACCGCGAAGGTGATGGACTGGCCGGGCGGCCCCTGGATCGTCGGCGCGGTCGGCCTGGTGATCATCGGTGTCGGAGTCGCGCACGTCCGCAAGGGCCTCAGCGACGACTACCGGGACGGGTTGAGCGCCGAGGGGAAGAGCGGAGACGCCGGAGCGGCGTACCTGCTGTTGGGCAAGGTCGGGTACGTCGCGAAGGGCGTCACGATCTGCAGCGTCGGTGCCCTGTTCGGGTACGCCGCGATCAGCCACGACCCGAATCGTTCCGGCGGTCTCGACACCGCGTTGCGAACGGTGCTGGAGCAGCCGTACGGGCCGTACCTGCTGTGCGCCCTCGCGCTGGGGTTGGGCTGCTTCGGGCTCTTCTGCCTGGCCCGTGCGCGGCACCTCTCGACCTAGGCGATCAGGATCGGGATCTCCATCTCGACCGGGGTGAGCGAGCCGTGGAAGCCGACGAGCTGGTTCTCGTAGGGGAAGTCGGCCATGCTGATCAGCGCCGTCTGGCCGGTGGCGGCGACGACCACGTCGCCGAGCCGCGGACGGACCTGGGGCGCGACGGTGCCGAACCAGCCGCGCGCGATCGCCTCGTCGCGGGCCAGCACCTCGGCCCGTCCGCCGAGGAAGCCCCGCCAGGTAGCGAGGACGTCGTCGACCGCGCGACCTGAGCAGTACAGGTGCCGGAACCGCGCCTCTCCCCCGATGAGCTGGACGCCGGAGCGCAGCTCGGGGTGCTCGTCGATGTCGATCCGCAGGTCCAGCGGGCAGTCGACCATCCCGTGGTCGGCCACGACCACCAGGCGCACCGCCGGGTCCAGCGCCTCGCGCAGCTGCTCGACACCGTGGTCGACGGCGCCGAGCTGCGCGCGCCACTGCGGTGAGTCCACCCCGTAGCGGTGGCCGGTCCAGTCGAGGTCGCCGTCGTAGACGTAGGTGACCGACGGGGTCGCCCGGGAAGCCGTGACCGCCGCGGCGATCCGCTCGCCCACCTTGTCGCCGTCGACGAACTCGGCACCGCGGAAGGCGCTGAGCGTGAGCCCGGAGCCGACGAACTCCTTCTTGCTGACCACGGTGGCGTCGACGCCTGCCGCGCGCAGCCGGGCGAAGGCGCTCGCGTTCGGCTGCCACTCGGCCGGGTCCACCAGGTCCTTGTTCCAGAACAGGGCGTTGAGCAGCTTCTCGGTGCCCGGGATGCGCGAGGTGAAACCGACCAGCCCGTGCTCCCCCGGCGTCAGCGCCGTGCCGAGCGAGGTCAGGCTGGTCGCCGTCGTCGAGGGCACCCCGGCGACGCCGGGCTCGTTCAGCAGCGCGTGCAGGTACGGCGCGTGCTCTGCGTGCTGGCCGATCAGCCGGTGACCCAGACCGTCGACCAGGAGGACCACGTAGCGGGGAGCGGGCGGCAGCACGAGCTCGGTGTCGTGGAACCCGACGTCCACGCCCAGAGCAGCCGCGACAGCGGGCAGCACGTCGCCCAGGCTGCGTCCGCCGTACGCCGGCTCGATGAAGGAGGGGTCCACGGGGTCGGTCAGGCCTGGGTGCTTGCCGAGAGGATCTCGGCGAAGGCGAGGAGCCGGTCCACCGCGGCCTGGCCGTCGGCGGCCGAGCTGACCCGGATCGAGAAGTCGTCGGAGGCGACCACACCGGTGTAGCCGTGGTCGGCCTCGCACTGCGGGTCCGAGCACGCGGCCGGCTCGAGGTCGATGCGGTTGATCCCGCCCCAGCCGATGGTCAGGACCGCTTCGGCCGGCGGGGCGCTGCCGGTGACGGTGGCCGGGTTCGCGACCATCCGGTTCACCACGACCGACTTCACGCTGTCGAGCTTGACCGCCTCGGTCGAGGTCGAGGTGTACGGCTCGGGCAGCAGGTCGTCCGGGGCGTGCTCGTCGGTGTGGCAGAGGATCAGCCGGCTCGGCGTCAGCACGACCACGGTGATGTGGCGGCGCACCTCGTCGCGGTCGATCGTCGGCTCGTGGTGCACCAGGAACGAGACCACGCGCTCGCCGGCGACCGCGGCGTCGACGCCGGAACGCACCACGGACGGGTAGTAGCCACTCTTCTCGATGGCGACACCGAGCTCGGCGGCCTGGTCTGCAGACGTCACGCTCATGCGGGCAGTCTGTCACGCACCTCCCCCGCGATCAGTCGGGGAGGGTGTCCCCGGGGTGCACGTTCAGGCGCCGGGTGAACCAGTCCGAGCGTGGGTCGACGACCGGCTGCACCCGGATCGCCGCGTCCAGGACCGCGACGCCGTCCTCGGTCGCGTGCACCAGGCTGAGGTCCAACGCCGCGACCTGCTGGAGGTCGTTCTTCAGGTGCGCCACCCGACGGAACAGGTCCTCGACCGCCCCGGCGTCGACCGCCTGGCTGCCCCGGTGGCCGAAGAGCAGCGGAGCGGCCTTGATCGAGCGGATCGCCTCGGCTGCGTCGGCGGCAGTGATCGGCGGGATCCGGTACGCCTTGTCGCCGACGAGCTCGGTGATCGCCCCGGAAATCGAGAACGAGACTGCTGGCCCGAACAACGGGTCCTCGAGGCCGTCCATCCGCACCGGTACGCCGGGAGGGGCGGTCCGCATCACCACGAACGCCGCCTCCTCGACCGAAGAAACCGTGCGCACCAGCGACTCGAAGGCGTGCTTCATCTCGTCCGCGTCGGCGATGTTGCGCCAGACGTGGCCGAGGTCCGGCCGCTGGCGCAGGGGCTCGGCGGTGGCCTTGAGGACGGCGTCCCAGCCGAGCAGGTCGGCGGCGCGGACGGCCTCCTCGGCGCTGTTGACCGCGATCCGGTCCCACAGGTCGATGCCGTAGTGACCGAGCAGCTCCTTGCACTCGGAGAAGGTCAGGTCGCGGCCCTCGGGCGAGGCCATCAACAGCTCGGCGAGCATCTTCGCGGCGGAGTCGTGGTCGATGTCGGTGACCACCTCGTCGCCGTCCGGCTGCCGTTCCAACCACGCGCTGTACTCCACGACGCGCGAGAGCGCCCGGACCGCCTGCTCGACCGCGGGGTAGGACGGGACCGAGCCACGGCCGGCGGTGTTCCCGGCCAGGTCGGGCACCCGGAGCAGCTCGGGAACACCCTCACGGCCGAGGAAGGTGGCCACGATCGGCTTGTCGGACTGCTCCGAGACCGCGGCCAGCGCGTTCGCGACCTGGGCCCCACCGGCGTTCAGCGGCGGGATGTAGATGGCGACCAGCCCGTCGACCTCCGGGTCGTCGATGACCTTGTCGAGGGCGGTCTCGAAGTCCTCTGCACCGGCGTCCGCGCCGAGGGCGACCGACCGGGTCACCTGCAGGCCGCTGGCCGCGGCGGCGTCGGCCGCGAGCAGTCCGAGCGCGTCGGAGTTCCCGACGACCGCGACCCGCGGGCCGCGCGGCAACGGCTGGTGAGCCAGCAGCTGGGCCACGTCGAACATCTCGTCCAGGGTGTCCACCTGGATCACCCCGGCCTGGCGGAACATCGCATCCACGGCAGCCTGCGGGGCCTCGATCGAGCGCACCACGTGGCCCATCGGCACACCCTGGGTGGTGCGACCGGACCGCACGGCGATCACCGGCTTGTTGCGCGAGACCCGGCGCGCGATCCGGGAGAACTTGCGCGGATTGCCGATCGACTCCAGGTAGAGCAGCACGACCTCGGTGCTGTCGTCCTCCTCCCAGTACTGGAGCAGGTCGTTGCCGGAGACGTCGGCGCGGTTGCCGGCGCTGACGAAGGTGGACAGACCGAGACCACGACCCTGGACCTTCTCCAGGATCGCGGAGCCCAGCGCACCTGACTGGCAGAAGAAGCCTGCCCGGCCACGCGGCGGCATGATCGGCGAGAGCGACGCGTTCAGCGACACGTCCGCGGCCGTGTTGATGATGCCGAGCGCGTTCGGTCCGATCAGGCGCAGGCCGTAGGAGCGGGCCAGCCCGACCAGCCGGCGCTGGCGCTGGCGCCCGTCCTCACCGGTCTCGGCGAAGCCGGAGGAGATCACGATCAGGCCGTGCACACCCTTGGCGGCGCAGTCGAGGACGACGTCCTGCACCGCCTCGGCGGGGACCGCGACGATCGCCACGTCGACGTCGTCGGGGA
Source organism: Marmoricola sp. (assembly GCA_045806825.1). Classification (GTDB taxonomy): domain Bacteria; phylum Actinomycetota; class Actinomycetes; order Propionibacteriales; family Nocardioidaceae; genus Marmoricola. Next base: position 412 of record JBJMIP010000143.1, on the reverse strand, counting down.
TGTCCCCCACCCGCGCGTACGCCGGCATACCCGCCACCGCGTCTGCGGTCGGGTTGACCACGTAGACCTTGCCGGCGTAGTCGCCGAGGATCAGGTTGCGCACCAGCGCGGCACCGATGGTGTCGGAGCGGCGCGAGGCACCGATGACCGCGACGCTGCGGGCCGAGAGGAACGCCTCGATCGAGGCCGCCTCGGCCCGGTGCTCGCGAGCCGCCATCACGCCCATCGCGGTGTCGGTCGGGTCGATGTTGAACTCGAGGTGCATCACGCCCTCGTCCCACCCGCCCATCACCTGGTATCCCTGCTCGTAGAAGACCTGGAGCATCCGCTGGTTGTCGGGCAGCACCTCGGCCGTGAACCGGTGCACGCCGCGCTCGCGGGCAGCCTGAGCCAGGTGCTCGAGCAGGAGCTG
>JBJMIP010000142.1:0-4022 GCA_045806825.1 Marmoricola sp. | reverse complement strand
TACCGCTGCCACCCCACCGAGGTCCTACGGGCGCTGCACCTAGGTCTCTGCGGTCCCACCCCACCAGGGTCCCCCCGAAATGTGACAAAAGTCCCTTTTCGGGACCCCGCTCGAGCGGCGAACCTAGGAGGTGCGCCTCGGAGCGTGGGGATTCGTTGAGCTGCGGCCGCCCGTCGGGTGCGTGCAAAGCTCAGAGGGAGGCTTGGCGTGAGGGTTACTGAAGCGGTGCTCGAGAAGGAGCAGGACGACCACTTCCGCTTGATGTTCGAGCGGTCGCCCGTCGGGATGGCACTCGTCGACCTGGACGGCAGCTGGATCGACGCAAATCCTGCGGTCTGCGAGCTCACCGGGTACACGCGCGAGGAGCTGCTGGCGCGCGACTTCCAGTCGATCACCCACCCGGACGACCTGGGAGCCGACCTCGACGCCGTGCAGAGGCTCATTGCCGGTGAGAGCGACGGCTACCAGATGGACAAGCGGTACATCCGCCCGGACGGTTCGGCCGTCTGGGCGTTGCTCAGCGTCTCCCTGGTCCGCGCCTCCGACGGTCAGCCGCAGTACTTCGTGGTGGAGATCATCGACACCGACCGCCTGCGGCGGGTCGAATCCGCCCTCGCCGCCCGCGACAGGCTGTTCCGGCTGACCTTCGAGGCGAGTCCGGTCGGCATGGCGGTGACGCGTGAGGACGGGACGATCGCGGAGGTGAACCAGGCTCTGGTGGATCTGTTCGGTTCGACCACAGAGCAGATGGTCGGGCACCACCACGCGGAGTTCACCCACCCTGACGACCACGTGATCGGTGACGACCGCACCGCGACACCCGGCGCCGAGGAGCTTCGCCAGTTCGAGAAGCGCTACGTCCGTGCCGACGGCAGCGTCTTCTGGGCCCAGGTCTCGGTCTCCCCCGCGATCCAGATCGACGGCAGCGAGGTGCACCTGGTGCATGTCGATGACATCTCCTCGCGCCGTCACGCAGAACTGCAGCGGGACCGCGAGCAGGCGGTGCTCCGCCGACTCGTCGACATCCAACGGGACATCGCCGCCCAGCCCGACGCTCAGACCATGTTGGACGCGGTCGTGGCTCAGACGCTTCAGCTGGTCGAGCACGCGGACGGCGCCGTGGTCGAGCTGCCGGCGATCGATGAGGACGGATGCGAGGTGCTCCGCTACGCCGCCGCTGTCGGGATGGCCTCCGACCAGCTCGGACTGACGGTGAAGGTCAGCGCCTCGCTCTCGGGCCTCTCGTTCACCGAAGGTGAGCTGATGCACTCGGTCGAGACCGACGACGACCCCCGGGTCGACGCGGCCGCCTGCCGCAAGGCCGGGATCCGGTCGACCCTGATCGCCCCGCTCATCGCGGGGAACGAGACCTTGGGGGTCCTCAAGGTCTCCTCGTCGAAACCCCACGCCTTCGACGTCGCCGACGAGCAGGCCCTGACGTTGATCGCACTCAGCCTGAGTGGAGCGCTGCGCCAGACCTGGGACCGGGATGCCCTCTCCGAGCGAGCCCAGCTGCTCGACCTCGCCAACGACGCCGTCATTGCTCGCGGGATGGACGGGCGGGTTCGTTACTGGGGCCCGGGCGCCGAGCGCACCTACGGCTGGCCCGCCCCAGCCGCCCTCGGCCGCCAGGTAGACCGGCTCCTCGGCACCGAGTTCCTGGACACCCCGAACTCCCAGGACCCGCGGGAACAGCTCCTGGCCAAGGGCCACTGGGAAGGCGAGCTCGTCCATCACAGCGCGAAGGGCAACCGGCTGATCATCCACAGTCGCAAGGCCGTCCAGCGAGACAAGGCCGGCAACCCAATCGGCATCCTGGCGATCAACACCGACATCACCGCGCGCCGCAACGCCGAGGAAGCCCTGACAGCCAGCGAAGAGCTGTTCCGCTCGCAATTCGAGTACAGCGCCGTCGGGCAGTGCATCCGCGGTCTGGACGAGACCATCGAGTCAGCCAACCCGGCGCTCGTTCACATGCTCGGGTACGACACGGCCGACGAGCTCGTGGGCATGTCGGTGCGAGACCTCTCCGACCCGGAGGGACTCGCGCGCCGCGACGACGCGCTCGCGGCGATCTTCGCGGGCGAGCGCGACTCGATCGCCTACGAAGGAAGCATGCAGCGCAAGGACGGAAGCTTGCTGGAGGTCCACTTCACGACCTCGGCACTTCGCGGCCCCACCGGCCGGCCGATCAAGTTCGTCTCGATCTTCCAGGACATCAGCGCCCGCAAACAAGCCGAGATCGCCCGGGACGAGGCGGTCGCGACGCTGCAGTCCCGCCACGACGAGCTGGAGAAGATGGAAGGTCTCAAGACCGATCTGATCGCGATGCTCGGGCACGAGATCAACACCCCGCTGACCGTTCTCATCGGGGTGGCCGAGATGGCGCAGGACAAGATCGAGGACGACGAGGCGATCGACCTGCCGGAGTTCATCGCCGTGCTGCACCGCAACACCGAGTCCTTGAGAAGGACCGTTGCCGACGTGTTGAACCTGGTGACGGCCGAGAACGGCCAGCTCATGGCCAAACCCGTTCCCCTGAACGTCGCGGCCCACCTGGAAGGAATCGTCGGAACCTACGACGTGCCTGCCGAGATAGCGTGCCCGACCCAGGTCAGCGTGCTCGTCCAACCTGGCCACTTCGACCAGATCATCGGCAACCTGTTGAGCAACGCCAAGAAGTACGGCGAACCCCCGCTGACGATCAACGTGGTCGAGGCCGGCGACTGGGTCGAGATCTCGGTCGCAGACCACGGGCGGGGAGTTCCTCCGCAGTTCCGCGACGAGCTGTTCCGCCGTTTCGCGCGCGATGCGGACGCTGCCTCCCGGGCATCGGGAACCGGCATCGGCCTGTACATCGTCCGCGAGCTCGCGAACGCCAACCTGGGCGACGTGGCCTTCTCGGAGACTCCAGGAGGCGGTGCGACATTCACCCTCTCACTACCGAGAGCGACTGTCTGATGTCTCTTCGACGGATCTTCCACGTGATGAGGCGACGGCTCGCTTCGGCCGTGCTGAGCCGACCAGGATCGGCGCACGCAGCATGAGCCAGACCGCGGCGGCCTACGAGTCGAGCCCGGACCGAGACCAGAACGACGAGCAGGCGGCCGCGTCTTCCGCCACCGGGAGGGCAGACATGATCCGTTTGCTCGCGGACCTCCAGCTCCGCCTGGACGACTTCAACCGGAAGATGCGAGACGCAGGCAAGCGACACCGCTGAGCATGTCGTACCGGGCTTCCGCCGTTCGTAGCGGAGGTAGAGGGTGGTCAGAGCGGCCACCGACCTAGGAGAAGTCATGCCCCAGTACCTGATCGTCTTCAACGCCGAATGGGTTCCTGAACTGACCGACGACGACATCCTGGAAGCCTCACGCACCTCGAGCGCCCTGGTCGCGGAGATGACGGCCGCCGGCGTCTGGGTGTTCGGCGCCGGCCTCGACGACGACTCGCTGGTGGGCGGGATCGACCTGGTCAACGGCAAACCGGTCGTCCTCGACGGACCGTACGCCGAGACCAAGGAGCACCTCGGTGGGTTCAGCGTGGTCGACGTTCCCGATGACGCGACGGCCCGCTACTGGGCCGGCAGGCTCGCAGTCGCCTGCGGGTGGCCGCAGCAGGTGCACCGGGTCATGACGGCTCCGCACCTGCGCGAGGAGCCCGAGGCCGGCTGAGGGACGTCACCGGGTGGAGGCCGAGTTCTCGGTCATCTTCGCGCCTGGCCGTGCCCCTCGGGCCACTCCAAAGCCTTGGTCTGGCGCCCGTGGATGGTCTGGAGCCGCTCGTCCAGCTCGCTTTGGAGCCGCTCGGTCGACCGGCCCGCCGCACGCGCCTTCTCCAACCGACGGACCAGGTACGGCGTCTTCGCATAACGCGCTCGCTCGGGAAGCATCCTGAACGCGATCCTCACTGCGCGCCCGACGGCCAGGAAGCGCCGCTCGTCCTTCGCGCTCCACTCCAGCTCCAGGATCTCCCGCATCTCGGGCGGGAAGGTGCCGATCGACAGCCAGATCCCGAACCGCCCG
>JBJMIP010000141.1:0-8908 GCA_045806825.1 Marmoricola sp. | reverse complement strand
TGTTCAAATACTCCCGGAGTTTGGATCAACCAACGAAACGGGAGTCAGACACATGAAGCGAATCCTGCGCAGCGGTCTCGCCGCGTTCCTCACCCTGGGTGCGCTCGCCGTGGGCGCGCCGGCCGCCCAAGCGTCGTCCTCGGGGCTCAACGACAACAGCTGTCGCCCCACCGCTGCCCACCCCGAGCCGGTCGTCCTCTGGCACGGCCTCGGGTCGAACGACACGGCCGACATGAGCGCGATCGGCAACGAGCTCGCCTCTGAGGGCTACTGCGTCTTCAGCCGTACCTACGGCACCACCTACTACGGCCCGTACACCGGCGGCCTCGCCTCGATGCGAACCAGCGCCGGCCAGCTGCGCGACTTCGTCAACCAGGTGCGCGCCACCACCGGCGCCGCGAAGGTCGACATCGTCGGCCACTCCGAGGGCACCACGGTCCCGGCGTACTACCTGAAGTTCCTGGGCGGCGCTGCGGTGACCGCGAAGTTCGTCGGGTACGGCTCGAACTTCAAGGGGACCAGCCTCAGCGGCCTTCAGGCCCTGGCCGACTACACCGGCTTCCGGCCGATCCTCGACGCCGGCGGCTGCATCGCCTGCAACGAGTTCGCCCCAGCCAGCTCCTTCATGACCGACCTGAACGCCGGCGGCGTCAGCGTGGCTGGTCCGAGCTACACGAGCATCGTGACCAAGAACGACGAGGCCGTCACGCCGTACACCAGCGGCATCCTGGCGCCGGCGTCCAACGTCACCAACATCGTGCTGCAGGACGTCTGCTCGACCGACTTCTCCGGACACGTCGGGCTCACCTTCGACCCGAACGTCTGGGCCCTGGTGGAGAACGCCCTCGACCCTGCGCACGCGACCTCGGTCAGCTGCCAGGCGATGCCGTTCTACGGCTGAGCTTGTCGACCGATTCCACCTCGGTTACCCCGGCGCCCTCGCGGCGCCGGGGTAATCTCCGTTCGGTGACCGACACCCAGCGCCCGTCCCAGGGGGCCAAGGCCCCGACCCCGCGGGTGATCCGCGGGCTGGACGCCGAGCAGCGCAAGCAGCAGCGGCGCGACGCCCTGCTGGACGCCGCGCTGGACCTGTTCGCCGCGCAGGGCTTCGTGGGGACCTCGATCGAGCAGATCTGCAATCACGCCTATGTCGGCACCAAGGGCTTCTACGAGACCTTCACCAGTCGCGACGACCTTTACGCAGCGCTGCTGCAGCGGGTCACCGACACCGCGCTCGGCCGGATGGCCGAGCTCTTCGAGAGCATCGGACCCGAGGTCGAGGAGGAGGCGGCGACTTCCCGGCTGATCGAGGAGTTCGCGCACGAGTTCGTCGACGACGTCCGCCTCGCCAAGGTCACCTTCGGCGAGGGCAGCGCGATCACCCCCGCTGCCGAGCGGCAGCGCCGCGGCAACCGCCGGCTGGCCGCCGCGTTCCTGGAATCGATCTGGGCGCGGTACGGGCACGAGATCTCCGAGGGCCACCACGGCGTCGCCATCGGCGTCATCGGCGGCCTCTTCGACATCGTCGCCGACTGGGTCCTCGACCTCGAGACCGAGACCGCGAGCGAGGCCGAGAAGGCCGTGGCGATCGCGCGGCTGCAGAACTTCTACGCCGCCATCCGACGCGGGCTCTGAGCTACTCGAAGGACTGCGCCAGCGCCGCGAGCGTGAGCGAGCGCTCCTTCTTCGCCAACACTCGGAACATCGGTACGACCAGGTTGTACATGCCGTAGGTCTGGATCCGCGCGTCGTGGCGCACCAGCGTGGTGCCGTCGGGCTGCGCCTCCAGCGTGTACGCCGGCCAGCCCTCGTACTTGAGCCTGCCGCTGCGGGCCTTGTCCCACCAGTGGTAGACCAACCGGCTCGCGGGCTCGAAGACCTCGATCTCACCCGGTGCGTCGCCCATCGACGTGCGGTCGACGTACGTGGTCCCCAGGGTGGGCGCGCCCGGTGACGTCTGCTCTGAGTGCTTGCGGATGCTGCCCTTGGCCGGCATCCAGTCGTTGTGGCCGTTGATGTCGGCGAGGCGGTCGAAGACCTGGTCGGCCGGAGCGTTCACGACCCGCTGGAGCTCGAACTCGATGATTCCCATGGCCAGAACGATGCCCCGCGCCGGCAGGGCCGAGCATGGGGCGAATGCCTCAAGTTCGGCCCTGCCGGGTGGCTGTGCTGCTGCCTAGGAGACGTTCGAGCGCCGGACCTCGATCACGGTGTTCGGCCCACCCTCGTCGACGTAGTCGTAGTACGAGGTGCGGTCGGGTGCCCAGTCCGTGGCCAGCTTTTTCGCCGTCCCGTTGGTGCCGAGGTCGATCCAGCGGCTCCCGTCCGCGTTGTAGCCGGTTGTCCGTGGGCCAGGGAGGTCGTTGCTGGTGCTCCAGCCGAGGGCGTAGTGGCCGTCGGTGGCCTGCAGGTCGATCCGGTTGAAGTTGGTCGTGGTCAGGCCGGAGATGCGCTGCGTCTTCTGGTTGAACAGGCTGTCCCTGATGCCAGTCACGCCCACCCGGTACAGGTCGATCCACTGCTTGCCGGGTCCGACGAAGTGGGTGGTGAAGACGATCCCGCCGGCGGAGTCCGACACGAAGGCGCCGGGATCGGTGTAGCCGCCCAGGAGATCTGAACGAGGGACGAAGCTGCTGCCGTCGTGGGCGAAGGACGTGTTGAGCGTGCCGTTGTAGTTGAAGGCGACGAGCTGGACGCCGGCGAGACCGCGACCGTTGTCGACGGTGATCGCCATCCGCAGTCGGCCGCCCCACTGGAGCTCGCCGGCGAACGGCTGCACGAAGCTCGCCTGCCCGTCACCGCTGAAGCCCGGGTCGGGGTGGCCGTTGGAGGCGTAGACGTTCACGAAGGCGGCTGCCTTGCGCCAGTCCTGGTTGGAGCGCTGGCTGTAGAGCTGCACCCGACCGGGGCTGCCCACGTCCAGGCCGACGAACGTGTTCTGGCCCCCGCCGACGCGGTCGAGGTGGCGGATCGGGGTCGCGCCGCCGTACCCGGGCCAGAGCTTGCCGGACTTGGTGACCCGCACCAGGCAGACGTGCATGGCCGGGTTCGAGCCGAACGTGTCGCCCTCGCTCGCGAGGAACAGGTCGCCGGTCTCGGTGGCCTTCAGGTGCACCGAGGTGCCGACGCAGCTGGTCGGGAGCTTGATCGTCAGGTGGCCGCCGGTGCCGAAGCCCGTGTCGACAGTGCCGGCGTCGGTCAGCCTGATCAACCGGTCGTAGCCGTGCGCGCATTCGGCGAGCAGGTAGACCTGCCCCTGGTAGCCGGCGGTCGATGCAATCGAGGCCACTGTCCCGGGAGCGCACCCGATCGGGACCTTGGCGACGCCGGAGGTGCCGTAGGCGTTGTCGGGGTTGATGTTGGCCCTCGCGGCAGACGGCGTGAACGCAGCGGCGAGCAGAACGGCGGTGACGGTGAGACGACGGAACATCGGAGCCTCGTTTCCCAAGAATGGTGTGCAGTGATCAGTAGACGCTTGATCCGGGGTCGAGGTTGCACGGGCGACTGGTTTTCCTGAACTTTTCAGGTAGCCCCGGGCGAACGCCCTGCTGGCGTACTCTGGGACGACTGCCGGTGAGCGCTTTCCGCGCCTGGCCGGGCGGTGGAGAGGCGGTCGCAATGGGCGACCCGTTCCTGCAGAGCCTGTTCGACGAGATCGAGCGCACCCGCGATGCGGCGCGCGCCCAACGGAGCAGGCCGGGTGGAAACACCTCCGCGCAGGACACCAGCCGCAACGAGCACCTGGCTGCGTTGCACGCGCTGGCGAAGGCCCTCGAGGTTCGCGGCGTCCCGGTCCCGCGGCAGGTGCGTGACGACATCCGATTGCTTCAGTCGATCAACGCCCGGCGGTACGGGCACTAACCCCTTGACGCTAAACGAACGATCGTTCTATTCTCGGTAGATGAGCAAGGGCCAGGCGACAAAGCTCGCCATCCTCGATGAAGCCGTGGGCATCGCGTCCCGGATCGGCTTCAACGCGCTCAGCATCGGCCAGCTGGCCGAGCAGACCGGGATGAGCAAGTCCGGCCTGTTCGCGCACTTCAAGTCCAAGGAAGCCCTCCAGCTCGAGACCCTGGAGCGGGGTCGGGAGAAGTTCACCGACATCGTGATGCGCCCGACGATCGCGGCGCCCCGGGGGATCGCGCGGGTGCAGGCGATGATGAAGAACTGGCTGGTCTGGGAGACCGAGGCCCTGGCCGGCGGGTGCGTTTTCGTCACCGCATCGGTCGAATTCGACGACCAGCCAGGCCCGCTGCGCGATGCCCTCGTGCAGAACCAGACCGACTGGGCCGAGTCGATCGCGACCGTCGTACGGACGGCGATCGCCGAGGGCGATTTCCGTGCGGACCTCGACCCGGACCAGTTCGCGTTCGCGATGCTCGGGTTGTTCTACGCCTTCCACCACACCTCGCGGCTCCTCAAGGACCCGTACGCGCTCGGCCGCCTGCAGACGGGCTTCGACCAGCTCGTCGCTGACGCTTCCGCGTAGCCGCAACCAACCCAGAAGGAGAGAGCCATGTCAGGTCTTCAAAAAAGCACGATCGTTCGTCTTAGGAATCTGGGCCTGCGGGCGTTCTTCCGGTACGCCGAGCACGTGGCCCCGGGATACGCGGGGCGCGTCGCCAACGACCTGTGGTTCACGGCGCCGCCGCGGATGAAGGAGCTCCCGGTGCCCGCGGGCGGGCGGCCGTTCACGACGCTCTCGCAAGGCGCGACCATCGTTGGCAGGGTCTGGGGCGAACTGCCCATCGGAGTTTCGGCTGCGGTCGACCACCGAGGCACCGTCTACCTGATGCACGGGTGGGGTGGCCGCGGGGCGCAGTTCGGCGCCCTGGTCGAGCCGCTGGTCGAGGCCGGCTACCGGGTCGTCATGTTCGACGCTCCCTCGCACGGAGACTCCGGGGTGGTCGCCCGGACCGGGGCGCGGCGTACGCACGGCATCGAGATGGCGCGTGCCCTGGACGCGGTGTTCGACGAGTTCGGACCGGCCGAGGCCGTGATCGCGCACTCGCTCGGCACCATCGCGACGTACCTGGACCTCCGACTCGGCTGGCTCGGGACCAAGCGGCTGGTGTTCATCGCGCCGATGACCGATGCGATGTCGCTGTTCGACGGCTTCCAGGCAGCGCTCGGTTTCGGGCCGCGGACCCGAGCAGCGATGGAGGCCGCGACCCGCGACTTCACCGGGCTGCCGGTCACCGAGTTCGACGCGACGATCCAGTCGCGCTACCTCGAGGAGCCCGTGCCGACGTTCGTGGTGCACGACCGCGACGACCGGCAGACCCCGTACGCCGACGCCAAGGCGTTCGCGAGTGCGGTCGGCGCCGAGTTCCTGGGGACCGAGGGCCTCGGCCATCGCAAGGTGCTGCGCGACCCCGAGGTGATCAAACGGGTCGTCGACTTCGTCGCACGGGACACGGGCACCGGGGGCTCGTCCTCCGGCAGTGACAGCTGGATGGAGGTAGCGGGATGAACGGGTACGAGGGCAGCTGGTTGGAGGAGTGGGTCGAGGACTTCCTGGCGCAGACGCCGCCTGGCTGGCCGTTCGAGAACGGGCTCCCCAAAGCCCACGAAGCAGCGGCGTAGGGACGTACGATCCCGCTCGTGTGGAAGCGAAAGCCGGCGGACGATCCGCTCAGTCAGTACCGCGCGGCCCAGGCGGAGGCGGCCGCGCAGGCCCCCGAGCCGGCGGCGGACGAGCCGCGGTTCACGGCCGGCCTGCCGTCCGCGAGGCCGACGACCGCCGGGGAACGGCACCAGTTCGCGCGGGCGGAGAAAGCTGACCCGCACTCCACGCGCCGGCTGGTTCGGCGCTACTCGATCCACCTCGTGATTGCTGTGCTCAGCCTGGTCAGCGTCTACCTGGTCGCCCATCGCGACTCGGACCACGCTCCCGCGGTCGGTGAGTGTGCGCGGCACGGCGATGCCGACAAGCTGGTGAAGGTCTCCTGCGCCGATGACGAGGCCGAGTTCCGGGTGACGAGTCGCGGCGATGACATCGAAGACGGGGACCTGGCCTGCAGCGCCGACCCGGACGCGACCACCTACTACGTGTACTCCGCCGCCGAGGTCGGCGTGAAGTATGTGCTCTGCCTGGCTCCGAACTGAGCAAGCGGATGGCGATGATCGACATTCCCGGGCCGATCCGAGGACGTTCGGGCCACCTCGCTCCCTGACCCAGGTCAGCTACGAAAGGTCGTCAACGAGTTCTGCCGAGGAACTAGGCCGACCGAAGCAACGCCAGGGGGCACACGAGCGTCTACTGGTCGTAACGATCCTCCTAGGACACCTGGGGTCACGATGGGTTCTCGCGCTCTCCGACCGGCCATGACCGCCGGTGCGGTCGTCGTTCTGCTCGCCACTGCCGGCTGCGGTGGTGGGTCGCATCCCCAGGCGCCGCAGTCGAAGCCGACTCCGGTGGTCACACCTACGCTGCCCACAGCCGTACCCACGACGAAGGCACCGACCAAGGCGCCGACCAATCTGCCGGGCAGCAACAACGCGACCCCGGTGGCGCGGACGATCCGGATCGTCATCGACCCGTTCACCGACGTCGGCCTGAAGCCGGGCTGGAGCATCGACAATTCGCGGCTGCACAAGGGCCTCGTGGACTGCCAGGGCGATGTCGGCGCGCCGTACTCGCTCGGGATCAGCACGCATTGGTGCGGTGCGAACGCCGACTCGACGAACGCCTGCTGGACCGCGCAGTTCTCGGTCGGCGAGCTGTGGTGCCTGGACCCGTTCAAGCCGTCGAGCCGTCGAATGTTCTCGGTAACCGCGATCCACGTGAACGACGACACCCCGGCCGCTGTGCACGCGGTCCCGCTGTTCGTCGAGCTCGCGGACGGAAGCAGGTGGTGGGCTCGCACCGGAGGCGCCTGGTCGGACGGTCCGGACGGCCTGATCCCGGTGTACGGGTGTGCGAACGCTGTCGGGGTGTGCGGCGTGGCGAACTCCGCGATCTTCACGACGCCGGGCAGTCAGTACGTGCACATCGACAAGAGCCATCCGGTGTGGAGGGTGCAGGTCGGGCAGATGGGCCCGTCCAAGACGCCGCTGCCGAAGGCGGTCTGGATGCCGGTGTCCCGGGTGTGGTTCATGGCCGGGCACCGGTGGCACGGGGACTGAGCGGGGCGGTCACCGGGTTTCGAGGCTCGTAAGCTCGCACCTCAACCAGCGTGGCACCTCGACCAGCGCGGCACCTCAACCAACGCGGCCCCTCAACCAACGTGGCGCCCCAACCAGCGTGCCGTGCACAGCGACGGAGGTAACGGCCCTGTAGGCACCGATATCTGGCTCAGCGAGCCCATTTTTGGGCGTTTACTCCGTCGCTGTGCTTCGAACCAGAGTCGGGGTGGAGACCTCGTCAGGTGTGGGACGGCGCCGAGCGGGTAGCGGGAACACATGGCCAGTCATGACGTCCTCGAGCGTGAGACCACCCGCACGCACCGCCAGGAACGCACCGATCAACCGCGGACCGGGTGGTTCCAGCTCGCGCGGGGGGCGTGGTCGGAGGCCCAGGAGGACCAGATCCCGTTGATCGCGGCCGGGGTCGCGTTCTACTCGTTCCTCGCCCTGTTCCCGGCGCTGGTCGCCGGCTTGCTCCTCTACGGCCTGGTGCGCAGCCCGGCGGAGATCCAGGCGCAGGCAGCCGACTGGACCAAGACGTTGCCCAACGATGCAGCGAGCCTGATCACCACCCAGCTCGACAAGCTGGCCAGCACCGACCACCAGTCGCTCGGGATCGGCCTGGTCGTCGCGCTGGTGCTCGCGTTGTGGAGCGCGGCCGGCGGGGTCGGCAACGTGATCACCGCGGTCAACATCGCTTACGACGAGGTCGACGAGCGCGGGTTCCTGCGGCGCAAGGCGCTCGCGCTGGTCCTGACGTTCGGAGCGATCGTGTTCGTGGCCGTCGTGCTGGGGCTGGTCGCGGTGGCGCCGGCGTTCCTGGACCACGTGGTCGGCACGGGTCCTGCGCGCTGGGGCCTGGAGCTCGGCCGCTGGGCCCTGCTCCTGCTCGCGATGGAAGCGATGCTCTCGGTGCTCTACAAGGTGGCGCCCGACCGCAACACCGCCCGGTTCCACTGGTTCACCCCGGGCGCGGTGGCCGCGACGCTGGTCTGGCTCGTCGCGAGCGTCGGTTTCTCGATCTACGTCGACAACTTCGGGTCCTACGCCAAGACGTACGGCGCGCTGGCCGGCGTCGTGGTCCTGCTGCTCTGGTTGTGGATGACGATGCTCGTGGTGCTGCTGGGCGCGGAGCTGAACTCCGAGGTGGAGCAGCGGACTCCTGCGGAGTACTCGCCGTCGCGGACGGTGAAGCGGCTCACACCTGCGGTTCAGAGGTGTTCACCCCCGCCGGGCCGGGAAGGGGCTTCGGGTAGGCAATCGCAGACCTGAGGGAGCCGGCTTGCTCGACCCGTTCACCGCCCAACCGACCGTCGTCCTGGGCAGCACGCTCATCGGAGCGTGGCTGCTCGCCTGGCTGACCGGCGAAGCGCTCGTCCTCGCCGCACGGGTGACCCGTCGCCCGTTCCTGCGCCAGGTGCACGAGCAGTGCGGCCGCGCCTGGCAGCTGACCCTGGTCGCTACCGCGGAGCTGTCCGCCGTCGCCGGAGCCGGCCTGCCTCGCCGGGTCGAGCTCCCGGTCAGGCATGCCCTGGTGATCACCACGATCGGGGCAGTGTCGTGGCTGGTGGCCAAGGCGCTGTTCCTGGTGGAGGACAGCGTGCTGAACCGGGTCCGCCTCGACGTGCGGGACAAGCGCCGCGCACGACGGGTGCGGACCCAGCTGGGGGTGCTCCGGCGCCTGACCGCGGTGACGATCAGCGTGATCGCGATCGCGACGATCCTGATGACCTTCAGCGCGATGCGCACCTACGGCGCCTCGGTGCTGGCCTCGGCCGGT
>JBJMIP010000140.1:0-5754 GCA_045806825.1 Marmoricola sp. | reverse complement strand
CGCGATCGGCGAGATCGGCTCGGCGACCAGGCGCGGCAGGATCACGTCGGCGACGAGGCCCTCGACGTCGCTGTCACGAAGCCGTCGCAGGCCGACAGCGGCCAGCGCGGCGCTCTCGGCGACGACCTTGGCAGCGTTCGCCGGTTCCGCCAACCACTCCCCGACCCGGGCGGAGACCCGGGCGGCCGCGAGCCGGTCCCGGATGATCTCCTCCTGCAGGAAGTTCTCCTGGACGAAGTCCTCCAGGCTCTTGCCGAAGTCGTCCTTGCGGCGCGGGATCAGTGCGGTGTGCGGGATCGGCAGCCCGAGCGGGTGCTTGAACAGGGCGGTGACCGCGAACCAGTCAGCCATCGCCCCGACCATGCTCGCCTCGGCGCCGGCGTTGACGTAGCCGAGGAAGCCGTGCTCGTTCAGGGTCAGCAGGTAGACCGCGGCCGCGAAGACCAGCAGCCCGACCGCCAGTGACTTCATCCGGCGCAGCCGGCTGCGCCGCTCGGCGTCAGCCGCCCCGGCAGGAAGGATCATCGGAATGCTCATCGCGCTCCGGACGCTACCGGACGTCGTTACCGGTCCTCCTCCTTCTGACCTAGGCTTCCGGGGTGCCCTTCACCTCTCGGACGCGCGCGGTCGTCGTCCTCGCCTCGGCCCTGCTCCTGCTCAGCGCCCTGACCTGGACCCCCGGCGCCCAGGCCGCCCCCGGCAGCGACGCCAGGGCCGCCGCGCACCGCGCGAAGGCCGAGAAGCTCCTCGCGCAGGTCCAGCACGCGCTGGCTCCCAAGAAGCTGCCGTCGCGCACCCTGGGCAACCCGCTCCCGCGTACCGACGTCGGCCTGCTGATGCACCGTCTCCAGGTCGCCAAGGGCGCGCTGTCAGCCAAGGGCCAGGCCACGGCGGACCTCGCGACCAGCCGCCCGATCCCGGCGAGCACCGGGTGCGTGGCCGCCACCCAGCCCGGCGGGCTGCTGACCCCGTCGGTCGACTGGGCAGCAGCACACAGCCAGCACTTCTGCGTCCACTACATCGTCGGCGGGACCCGCGGCGCCACGCCGTACTGGGTGCAGGCGACGCTGAAGGTCCTCGAGCACGTGTACGCCGCCGAGATCGGCTCGACCAACCTGGGCTTCCGCAAGCCGCTGAACGACGGCGACGGCAAGTACGACGTGTTCCTCGACGAGATCGGCAACAACGGGTACTACGGGTTCTGCACCACCGACACCGCGTCCTCGACCTCGACCGCGTGGTGCGAGCTGGACAACGACTTCGCCGAGAGCGAGTTCGGTGCTCCCCCGGGTAACTCCCTGCGGGTCACCGCGGCGCACGAGTTCTTCCACGCCATCCAGTTCGCCTACGACGCGAACGACATGACCTGGTTCCTGGAGGGGACCGCGGTCTGGATGGAGGACCAGGTCTACCCGACGATCAACGACTACCTCCAGTACCTCAAGTACAGCCAGATCACCCAGTCGACCGTCCCGATCGACACCACCGGGACCTACGAGCGCTACGGCGCGGTGATCTTCTGGAAGTACCTCTCCGAGGGGTACCACGACGTCGACATCGTCCACCGGATCTGGAACGCCGCCGGCGTCTCCGAGGGCAGCCGCAACGCCCTCCAGGCGACCATCGACGTGCTCAGGGCCAAGCACGTCAACTTCGCCCAGGCGTTCGCGCGGTTCTCGGTGTGGAACACGCTCCCGCCGAACACGTACGCCGACCGCAAGCTGTGGCCGAAGCCGGTCGCCTGGGGCACGGCCAATCTGAACACCCGGACGAAGGACACCGGCGACCAGACGATCACCCTGGACCACCTGTCCAGCGCGAACGTGGTGCTGATCCCGAGCACCGCGCTGCCGACCAGCACCCGCTTGCGGATCACCGTCTCCGCGCCCAGCGGCATCGTCGGCCAGGTCCGCATCCAGGTACGTCGGACCGACGGCAGCGTCGGCTACACGACGATGACGCTCTCCGCCGCCGGCAACGGGTCCAGCCTGATCGCCTTCACCGGCAAGTCGATGGCGTCGGTGCGGGTGACGCTGGCCAACGTGACCACCACCGGCGACAACCAGGCGTTCAAGTTCCGCGCCGTCGAGGTCTCGTGAGCACCGGCGCCGAGATCGGCCTGGCCCGCTGGCACGAGGTCGTCGAGAGCCGGGACGCTGCGGTCCTGGCAGGCATGATCGCCGAGGACGCCGTCTTCAGCTCGCCGGCCGTGCACGCGCCGCAGGAGGGTCGCGACCTGGTCGTCGCCTACCTCGGTGCGGCCCTGGTCGTGCTGGGTCCGACGCTGACCTACCACGACACCTGGACCCGCGAGAACGACGCGGTGCTGCGGTTCACCGCCGAGGTGGACGGTAAGCAGATCGAGGGCATCGACATGATCACCTGGGACGACGCCGGCGCGATTGTCTCGTTCACGGTGATGGTGCGCCCGATCCGCGGCCTCGAGGCCGTCATCAGCGCCATGGCCACGCAGCTCTTCGGCTAGGCCGTGGGGGTCAGCCGACCCAGAAGCCCCGGTTGCCGCCCCACCAGCCGCCCCAGCCGTCGTCCACGGCGCGACCGGAACCCGGGCCGCGGGAGCCCAGGTAGCTGCCGACGACGGCGGCACCGAGGTCGTCGAGCTCCGGCGCCACCACCTTGCCGTCGACGCGCTTGGCCATCTGGTCGATGAACCGGGCCAGGCCGGGATCGTCGCCGAGGCGGAAGAACGTCACCTGGGCGCCCAACCGTGCGGAGTTGTCGAGCTCCTTGACGCTGTTGGCGATCGTCAGCGGGTGCGGCGGGTAGGAGAAGTACAGCTGCCCGTCGGGCTCCAGGTGCGAGGTCGGCTCACCGTCGGTGACGATCAGCAGTACCGGCTGCGCGTTCGGGTGCTTGCGGAAGTGCCGATTGGCCAGCAGCAGCGCGTGGTGGAGGTTGGTGCCCTTGGCCGGCATCCGGTCGAGCGCGGTCAGCTGCTCGATCTCCATCACCTCGGCGTGCCGACCGAAACCGATCAGCTCGAGCGCGTCCCCGCGGAACCGGCTGCTGATCAGCTGGTGCAGGGCCAGCGCGGTGCGCTTCATCGGCACCCAGCGACCGTCCAGGATCATCGAGTACGACGTGTCGACGAGCAGCGCGACGGCTGCCTGGGTCCGGGCCTCGGTCTCGATGACCTCGATGTCGGCGACGTTCAGTCGGAGATTTGATCTCGGCTGCGCTCGATCAGCGGTGGTGGGCTGCGCTCGATCAGCGGTGGTGGGTTGCGCTCGATCAGCGGTGGTGGGCTGCGCTCGATCAGCGTTACCGGCCTCGTGCTGGACGGCGTTCAGCACCGTGCGCGGGATGTCCCAGGGCTCGGTGTCGCCGAAGGCCCACTCCCGGCTGGCTCCGGTGCGGTCCCCGGCTGCACCCGCGTTGCGGTGCTCGCGCTGGCCCTGGCGGTTGGACATCCGGGTGGCGACGTCGCGCAGCAGCGCCTTGCCGAGCTGGCGCATCGCCTTGGGCGAGAGCCGCAGCGTGCCGTCCGAGGTGCGCTTGAGGTAGCCGGACTCGCGCAGCGCCTTCTCGAGGTCCGCCAGAGCCCGTGCGTCGACCGCGGCCTGGTCCCCGAGCTGCCGGGCGAGCATGTCCAGGTCGACGTCGTCCATCCGGGCGCCGCCGTAGGACTGGGAGAGCTGGTCGGAGAGCGCATCGAGCTCGGCCAGGTCCTGGAACGCGCCGGTCCCGTCGCCGAGACCGAGGCCGTCCTCGCCGCCGAACTGCTCCGAGCCGGACCAGTCCTCCCCCGGGCGCAGTGCCTGGAGGTGGGAGTCCAGCTGGTTCAGGCCCTCCATCAGCTCCGGGGAACCGAAGGCCTGGGCGGAGAGCTCCATCAGCTCCTGGCGCTGCTCGGGCGTCATCGAGTTGAGCATCCGCTGGGCGGCCGCCGAGCGCTGGGCCAGGGTGTCCATCAGCTCGTCGAGGTTCTGCGGGTTCTCCGGGAAGAAGTCGCCGTGCTTGTCCATGAAATCAGCGAAGTCCTGCTCGGTGTCGACGCCCTGGCGGCGCTTGTCGAGCAAGCCGTTGAGGTCGGAGAGCATCTCGCTGACCGCGGCCCGGTCCTGCTCGGTGGCGCCTTCCAGTGCCTGCTTCATGCCCTTGAAGCGCTGGTCGAGCATCTCCCGGCCGAGCAGGTCCTTGATCTTCTCGAAGTCCGCGCGCGCCTCGGGGCTCTGCCAGTCGTAGCCGTTCAGCTCGGCGACCGCAGCCGCGGTCGAGGACGGCAGGTTCTCCAGCTGGAGCTCACGGAAGGCCCGGTCGGAGTCGTCCATCATCGCGTCCCGGGCGAGCTGCTTGCGCTCCTCGAGCACCGCCTGGTCGAGCAGCTGGCGGACCTCGTTCATGGTGCCGTCCAGGCTGTGCCGCTGCAGCAGCTCCTGGCGCTTGCGAGCGACGTCGCGGGCGAGCTCGTCCAGACCGCGCTGGTCCTGGCCACCGCGGCGCAGGAACTCCTGCATCGCCCGTTCCGGCGAGTACCCCGCCATCACGTCCTCGCCGATGTGCGCGAGCGCCTCGGCGAGGTCGACCGGGGGCGCGAGCGGGTCCCCGCCGGCGTACTGGCGGTAGCTGGACCGGTGCCGGTCACCCGCCATAGGTGGTCTCCCCGTCCTCGGAGTCCTTGCCGACCTTGCGGGCCAGGTACAGGCCTTCCAGGGCCAGCTCGATCGCACCGGCCCGGGTGCCGTCGGTGGTCGCGTCCAGCCGCGCGCAGACGTCGTCGTACAGCTCGGACTCACCCAGCGGCGGCAGCCCGGCCAGGAAGTCGCGCGCAGTGACCTGCTCGCCGGTGACCACCGAGCGGCCCTCGATGTCGAGCGCCTCGACCAGCAGCCCGAGGTCGACGCCCGAGAGCCGGTCGCGGACCACCTCGGCGGTGGCGGTGCGCAGCAGGTGGGTCAGGATCTCCTCCTCGCGGCCCTCCTCCCCGGTCTCGAACTCGATCTTGCCGCCGAGCACGTCGACCGCGGTCTGCAGGTCGACGACCCGGGCCACGGCCTCGTCCTCGCCCTGGGCGGTGGCCCGGTGCAGCGCCGCAGCGGCGATCGTCTCGGCCCCGGCGATCGCGAACCGGGCGCTGACGCCCGAGCGCTGGTCGACGGACTGGCTGTTGCGCAGGTTGCGGGTGAACCGGGCGAGGATCTCGACCAGGTGGTCCGGTACGGCAGCCACCAGGTGCGCCTCCTGCCGGATGACGGCGATCTCGTCCTCGATCCGCAGCGGGTAGTGCGTCCGGATCTCGGCACCGAAGCGGTCCTTGAGCGGGGTGATGATCCGGCCGCGGTTGGTGTAGTCCTCCGGGTTGGCGCTGGCGACGACGAGCACGTCGAGCGGCAACCGCAGCACGTAGCCGCGGATCTGGATGTCGCGCTCCTCCATCACGTTGAGCATGGCGACCTGGATGCGCTCGGCGAGGTCGGGCAGCTCGTTGATGGCGACGATGCCGCGGTGGCTGCGCGGGATCAGCCCGAAGTGGATCGTCTCCAGGTCGCCCAGCGAGCGACCTTCGGCGACCTTCATCGGATCCACGTCGCCGATCAGGTCCGCGACGCTGGTGTCCGGGGTGGCCAGCTTCTCCGAGTACCGCTCGTCGCGGTGCTTCCACGCGACCGGGGTGAGGTCGCCGTCGGTGGCCACGATGCCCTTGCAGCGGCCGCAGATGGGCGCGTACGGGTGGTCGTTGATCTCGCAGCCGGCCACGACGGGCGTCCACTCGTCGAGCAGACCCACGAGAGT
>JBJMIP010000139.1:0-6616 GCA_045806825.1 Marmoricola sp. | reverse complement strand
GCCAGTGCTCCGAGTACGGGATCAGGTCGCACATGTAGAAGTAGTAGGGCATCACCTGGGCGCCGTCGAGGAGCGCGAAGCACAGGTCGAGGAGGTCGTGCGGATCGGCGTTGACTCCGTCCAGGAGCACGCCCTGGTTGCGAACGTCACGGACACCGGCCTCGAGCATCGCCCGGGCTGCGTCGGCAACCAGCGGCGTGACGGAGTTGGCGTGGTTCACGTGGGTGTGGATGGCCAGCGAGACCCCGCGCGCCCGGGCGAGCGTCGCGACCTGCTCGATGCCTGCGCGGACCTCGTCCTGGAGCCAGTGCTGGGGCATCCCCATCAGCGCCTTGGTCGCGAGCCTGATGTCGCGGATGTTCTCGATCTCCAGCAGCTGCAGCAGGAAGTCCTGCAGCCGTGCGATCGGCATGTTCGCGACGTCGCCCCCCGAGACCACGACGTCGCGGACCTCGGGGCTGCGACGCAGGTACTCCAGCATCGACTCGAGCCGGTCGGCAGGCTTGGCGGCGAACTTCAGCTTCTCGACCTGGACGGTTGAGTTCCCGACCAGGTCCATCCGGGTGCAGTGGCCGCAGTACTGCGGGCACGTCGGCAACAGCTCGGCGAGCACCTTGGTCGGGTAGCGGTGGGTCAGGCCCTCGGCCGCCCACATGTCGTGCTCGTGCAACGAGTCGCGGGTGGCGTGCGGGTGCGAGGGCCAGTCGGTGCGCCGGTCGGAGAACACCGGGAGCATGTAGCGCCGGACCGGGTCGGCGTACAGGGCCTCGGTGAGCGACCCGGGGCCGGCCGGGTCGGTCCGCGGCGCCATCGTGTTCATCATCTGCGGCGGCACCAGCATGGACATGGTGGCGCGCTCGGCCTGGTCACGCTCGAGGTCGGCGTAGAAGCGCTCGTCGACGAGGTCGCCGAGCAGCTCACGGAGCTGGCGCACGTTCTTCACGCAGTGCGCGCGCTGCCACTGCGCGGAGGCCCACTCGGCGTCGGTCACAGCGGACCAGCCCGGAAAACGGCGCCAGTCCGGCTCGACCAGCTCCACCTTCTGATACCGGTACGGCTGCATCGCTCCTCCTCGCGTGTCGGTTGTGTGACCTGGCTCCCAAGTGCCAGAGTAGGAGAGAGTGTTCGGTTTCTCCACATCGACACGGGAAATCTTACTGGCAAATGGCGGTTTGAAGGGAGAACAGACGTGGAACGGGTGTTGGTCGAGGGAGATCCGGTCGGCAGTCACCGCGTCCTGGAGCCGCTCGGCGCGCTCCCGCAGGCCGCGACCCGCCTGGACACCCGCTCCGAGCTCTGGTCCGACGAGGTCCGGATCCGCGTCGAGCGGCTGAACCTGGACGCAGCCTCCTTCCGCCAGCTGTGGGAGAAGCACGCCGGGAACACCGACGAGCTGCGGGCCGAGGTGCTCGGGATCGTCGCCGCCCGCGGCAAGATGCAGAACCCGGTCACCGGCTCCGGCGGGATGCTGATCGGCACCGTCGAGGAGGTCGGTCCGGACTCGCCGCTCGGCCTCTCGGTGGGGGACCGGGTCGCGACCCTGGTCTCGCTCACGCTCACCCCGCTGGTGATCACCGACGGCCTGGAGCGGTGGAGCGGGACCAGCGAGCAGGTGCCCGCCGACGGCTACGCGATCCTCTTCGGCCGCTCGATCGCCGCGGTCCTGCCGGATGACCTGGACCACGCGGCGGCGATCGCGGTGATGGACGTCTGCGGAGCCCCGGCACTGACCCGGCGCGTCGTGCTCGGGCACAAGCTGGCGCGGTCGGCGGAGCCGGTCGTGGTCACCGTCATCGGTGCCGCCGGCAAGTCCGGGTCGCTGAGCCTGGCCGCGGCCCGCGAGGCCGGCGCGGACCTGCTGCTCGGTGTCGTGCCGAACGAGACCGAGGAGCGCCTGCTGCGCGCCTCCGGGCTCGCCGACGTCGTGGTGCTCGCCGACGCGCGGGACCCGCTCGGGCTGCGTGACGCCGTCACCGGCGCCGGTGGTCCCGGCACGGTCACCGTCGTCTGCGTGGACGTGCCCGGCTGCGAGGGCGCGGCCGTGCTCGCGACCGCCTCCGGCGGCACCGTGATCTTCTTCTCGATGGCCACCTCGTTCTCAGCAGCCGCGCTCGGGGCCGAGGGTGTCGCGGCCGACGTGACCATGCTGGTCGGCAACGGGTACGTACCGGGGCATGCGGCGATGGCGCTGGACCTCTACCGCTCGCAGCCCGGGGTCCGCTCACTCTTCGAGAGCCGACGATGAACCGCCCGCAGAAGCTCGGTCTCGACCCGGCCGTGGTGCGCCGGGCACGTTCGCTCGCGCGCAAGGTCGGCAATCCGGTCGTCCGGCTGGCCAAGCAGCACACCACGGTGTCGGTCGAGCGGGCCACCCTGCGGATGGCCGGGCTCGCCGGGGCCGACGCCGAGGGCACGCCCTGGGTCAACCGCCTGGCCGACGTGGTGCGAGCCGACACGGGGCTCGAGCACGGGGTCGCCCTCCCGGTCTGGGACGCCCTGCTCCGGGGCGAGGCCGAGGACCTGCTGACCCTGGCGCAGAAGGCAGCCGCCGGGTCGGTTACCTTCCGGCTCCCGGAGGGTCGCGACGCGACCCGTTCCGCCTCGGCCGCGCGCAAGCAGGTCGGCGCCGGACTGCGGCTGATCGACGCCCGGCGCCGGGAGCGCGAGCGGCTCATCGCCAAGGTGGGCGACGCCCCGCGGACCCCGTGGATCTACCTGATCGTGGCCACCGGGGACATCTACGAGGACATCCCGCAGGCCCAGGCCGCGGCGCGCGCGGGCGCGGACGTGATCGCGGTGATCCGGTCCACGGGCCAGTCCCTGCTCGACTACGTCCCGGAGGGGGCGACGCGCGAGGGCTTCGCCGGGACGTACGCGACCCGGGAGAACTTCCGGCTGATGCGGGAGGCCCTCGACGAGACCAGCCGCGAGCTCGGGCGCTACGTCCGGCTGACCAACTACGCCTCCGGGCTCTGCATGCCGGAGATCGCCACCCTGGCCGGCCTCGAGCGGCTCGACATGATGCTGAACGACTCGATGTACGGGATCCTCTTCCGCGACATCAACCCGATCCGGACGTTCGTGGACCAACGGTTCAGCCGCCAGGTGCACGCCCGGGCCGGGATCGTCATCAACACCGGTGAGGACAACTACCTGACCACGGCCGACGCGGTCGAGGCCGCGCACACGGTCACCACCAGCCAGCTGCTCAACGAGTACTTCGCCAAGGAGGCCGGGCTCGAGGACTGGCAGCTCGGGCTCGGTCACGCGTTCGAGATCGACCCCGACGTGCCCCAGTCGCTCCGCCTGGAGCTGGCGCACGCGCTGCTCGCCCGCGAGCTGTTCCCGAAGGCGCCGCTGAAGTGGATGCCGCCGACGCGGCACATGACCGGGGACGTGTTCCGCGGCTACCTGCTCGACGGCTTCTTCAACCTCGTCGGGGCCCTGACCGGCCAGGGCATCCTGCTGGTCGGGATGATGACCGAGGCCGTGGTCACGCCCTGGATCTCCGACCGGGACCTCGCCCTGCAGAACGTGCGGTACGTGCTGGACGCCGCGGGCGGTCTGCACGAGGACTTCGTGCCCGCGCCCGACGGTTTCATCGTCCAGCGCGCCCACCAGGTGCTCGCCGAGTCGGTCGACCTGCTGGCCCGGATCGCCGAGGAGCCCGGGAAGGCACCGCTGCTCGAGGCGATCGCGGACGGCACGTTCGGCCTGATGAAGCGACCGGCCGACGGCGGTCGCGGACTCGACGGTGTCGCACGCAAGGCGCCGGGCTACGTCAACCCAGCCTCGGAGCTCCTGGACGGTGCGCGGTGACCCTTCGAGACCCTCGCACACCGACCCCCTCCGGGCAGGCCAAGCTGATCCGCCCGTACGGCGACACGACGGGCGACGGGATGGTCCAGGTCTCCTTCACCCTGCCGATGGCGCACTCCAAGGTCGCCGAGGGCGCCGCGGCCCAGCTCGCCGCCAAGATGGGCATCGAGCCGGCGCTGGTGGTGCACGCCAAACCGGTGGGGCCGGACTTCACGTTCTTCGTGGTCTACGGAGCGGTCAACCACCTGGTGGACCCGAGCCAGGTGGTGGTCGTCGAGCGTGACTACCCGCTGCTGACCCCGAAGGAGGTCAACGATGCGGTGAAGAGCTCGCTGCGGCGTCGCCTGGTCGTGGTCGGGGCGTGCATCGGGACCGACGCCCACACCGTCGGCATCGACGCGATCCTGAACATCAAGGGATTCGCGGGGGAGAAGGGCCTGGAGTACTACCGCGAGCTCAAGGTGGTGAACCTCGGCGCCCAGGTCTCGGTTCCCGACCTGGTCCAGAAGGCGATCGAGGAGAAGGCCGACGCCGTCCTGGTCAGCCAGGTCGTCACCCAGCGCGAGGCGCACCTGCTCAACACCCGCGAGATGTCCGCAGCCTTCCGCGAGGCGTTCCCGCCCGACCGCCGACCGCTGCTGGTGGTCGGCGGACCGCGGTTCGACGAGTCGATGGCCGACCAGCTCGGCGTCGACCGGATCTTCGGCCGGGGGACGACCCCGGGAGAGGTGGCCAGCTTCCTGGTCCACCGGACGACCACCAGGGAGAAGTCATGAGCCGAACAGCCGCCTGCGAGCCGGGACTGGTGATCACGCACCGGCGCTACGTCCCGTACAGCCACGCCCACTACGCCGGGAACCTCGTCGACGGCGCCTACAGCCTGGGGCTCTTCGGCGACGTGGCCACGGAGCTGTGCATCACCACGGACGAGGACGAGGGACTGTTCGCTTCGTACAGCGACGTGCAGTTCCTGGAGCCCGTTCGGGCGGGTGACGTGCTCGAGGTGCGTGCCGAGCTGATCCGTGTGGGGACCCGCTCCCGGGAGATCGCGTTCACCGCCACCGTGGTCGCGCGCGGCACCTCCGAGGTCTCCGCCTCGGCCGCCCGGCTGCTCAGCGAACCGCTCGTCGCGACGCGGGCCACGGGCACCTGCGTCGTACCGGCCTGAACCTTCAACTTGCACTTCGAGCGTGTCCATCAGGACACGCCGGAGGACCACAATTTCTTTCACCAATTGTTCGCTCAAGGTCCATCGGTCTGACCTGCGATTTTGCAGCATCACCGCAGGTCAGCGAACGGTTGACAGGAAGCCTCGCGGTGGGTTGGGTTACGTCGTTCCTCCAGGCAGATCGTCTTGCTTACGAGCTTCGACATGGGAAGTAAAGCCTCACCGGCCGCCGCGGTGTGGGCCGACCTCCTCGGCGAGTCGGAGCCTCGTGAACGGGACGGGAGAACACGGGGGGAGTGCGGCGCCAGTAGACAACGGTCGTCCGGTGGCATCCAGTCATCGTGCGGGCGGTCCGAAGGTCCCGTTCCTCCCCCCGCCGCCCTCGTCGGTCCCCGCAGCCGCGGGTTGACCACCACCGCTAGCGTGACCCCATGTCCGCACGGGTAGATCCACCGCTGAGCGCTCCCGAGGCCGAGACCCTGCTCGCGTTCCTCGACTACCACCGCGAGACCTTCCGCTCGAAGGTCGCCGGCGTCGACGCTGCCGGCCTGGCGGCCACGCTGGGACCGTCGACGATGACCCTGGGCGGGATGATGAAGCACCTGACCCTGGTCGAGACCAGCTGGTTCTCCCGCGTCCTGCTGGGCGGCGAGCTCGGTGAGCCGTGGGACTCCGTCGACTGGACCGACGACCCGGACTGGGAGTGGCGGACCGGCTCCACCGACCCGGCCGCGGAGCTGCTGGCCGCCTACGACGCCGCCGTCGCGCAGGCCCGGCAGCAGGTCCGCGACGTGCTGACGCGTGAGGGCCTGGAAGCGCTCTCGGCGCGCCCGAGCCGTAGCGAGAACCGCCCGTTCAGCCTGCGCTGGATCCTGCTGCACATGCTGGAGGAGTACGCCCGGCACAACGGGCACGCGGACCTCCTGCGGGAGTCGGTCGACGGAACGGTGGGCGAGTGATGCGTCGACTGCCGCTGCTTCTGCTGATCGCCTTCATCGTGGTGCCGATCGCCGAGATCTACGTGCTCATCCAGGTCGGCCAGGTGATCGGACCGTGGTGGACGATCCTGCTGCTGATCGCCGACAGCATCTTCGGGTCCTGGCTTCTCAAGCACGAGGGCACCCGGGCCTGGACTGCCTTCCGGGTGGCCCTGGGTGAGGGGCGGATGCCGGCCAGGGAGCTCGCCGACGGGATCCTGATCGTGGTCGGGGGCACCTTGATGATCAGCCCCGGCTTCGTCACCGACGTGTTCGGGATGCTGCTGATCCTGCCGTTCACCCGGCCCGTCGGGCGGCGGCTGCTGGCCGGCGTGCTGGCTCGCCGCCTGGTCTTCGTCCAAGGCGCCCAGCAAGGACCCCAGCAAGGAAATCGCCCCGGACCATCGGGGGATGTGGTCCAGGGCGATGTGGTCGAGCCGGGCGATGAGAGCTAGGCGTTCGCCTTCTTCTTCGCGCTCTTCTTGACCGGACGGTGCAGGTGCGCCGGGCCGATCTCGCCGCCGCGGAGGAGTTCGAGCCGCTCGGTCAGGATGTCCTCGAGCTCCTTGATGGAGCGACGCTCCAGAAGCATGTCCCAGTGGGTGCGAGCGGGCTTCTCGACCTTCTGCTCAGGCAGGATGCCGTCGACGCT
>JBJMIP010000138.1:0-3626 GCA_045806825.1 Marmoricola sp. | reverse complement strand
TCCAACTGTACAGGTACAGCAGGATCTTGCCGTTTCCTTCCGGCAGCAATCGGCCGGCCTTCCATAGCAGCACGGCGATTCCGGCGTGCATGATGAAATTCAGAGCATTGAACAGAAAGAGCGTCGTCCAAAAGCTGCCCCTGCCCATCCAGGCGATCGTTCGCGCGATAATGGCGAAGAGAAAACCATAAGGCATCGGAATATCCAACCAGGGATTTTGATTGCGCGCCATCCATTCGTTCTGAATCATCGGGTCGTCGGCAGCACCGGCGTCGTACTCGTCCGTGCGGATCGGCTCGCCGAACTCGATGATCCACTTGGAGGGCAGCGGGATCAGGCCGAGCGGCCCGAGCAGCGGGAAGAACGGCGTGATCGGGATGTACGGCACCCCGAGCAGGCGCGCGAGCGAGGGGATGTTGCCGACCAGCGGGTAGATCTCCTCCGCGCCGACCACCGAGGTCGGGATGATCGGGACGCCGGTGCGGATCGCGGCTGAGACGAACCCGCCACGACCGAAGCGCTGCAGCTTGTAGCGCTCGCTGTACGGCTTGCCGATGCCCTTGAAGCCCTCGGGCCACACGCCGACGATCTCGCCGCCGCGCAGCATCCGCTCGGCGTCCTCGTTGCACGCCAGCGTGACCCCGCCCTTGCGGGCGAGCTCGCTGACGACCGGCATCTTGAAGACCAGGTCGGCGCCCAGCGGGCGCAGGAACCGGTGTGCGTGGTCGTGGATGGTGACCGCAGTCATCAGGCCGTCGACCGGGATCGTGCCCGAGTGGTTCGAGACCACCAGCGCACCGCCGGTCGCGGGGATGTTCTCCACCCCGCGGACCTCGATCCGGAACCACTTCTCGGCAACCGGGCGGATCGCCGCCATGAAGAAGTGCTGGGTGATCTCGGCGTCGAAGCCGTACTCGTCGACCGTGTAGTCGCCGGTCAGCCGACGGCGCAGGAACGCCAGGAACGCGGCCAGGCGCGGCTCCCAGTCGCTGCCGAAGACCTCGACCGCAGCGGTCGTGAACCCCGACAACCAGTCGACGGCGGGGATCCCGGCCGGGGCCCGACGGTCGCCGTGGCCGGCACCGGCCGGGTGCACCGCCCGGGCGACCTCCTCGGCCGGGGTGCGGGGGGCAGGAACCTGGCTGCTGGCCGGGCTCTCGAAGACGCTGGTGCCGATCGGGTCGATGACGGGTTTGGGCGCCGGCTTCGTCTTCGTCGGCGGCTTGGGCGCGAGCCCGCGTGCCGACGAGGACGGCTTGGCGCTGCCCGTGCCGCGGCCCGGCTTTCCCCGGGTCCCGATCGGAATGATCTCTGCGTCACCCATCGAGCTCTCCCGGGACAGATCCTTGGTCGGCGTCGCTGCGGCTGCCCAGGGCGCCCACGAGGGCGTTCTCGGCGGCGCGCACCCTGTTCTCGGAGACCAGACCGGGCTCGATCGAGGCGGCGAACGCACCGAACGCCTGCTCGGTGGTCCGCGACGGCTTGAAGCCGAGGATCTCGCGCATCCGGGTGGTGTCGACACCCCGCCCGTAGGCGAGGAAGGCGACCTGCTCGCGGGAGAAGTCGGCGACCCGGGCCTGGCGCATCGCGGAGCCGAGCGGTCCGACGGCGAAGCCGGGCAGCGGAAGCGCGGGGCGGCCGAGGCGGCGGATCGCCTGCGAGAGCATCATCACGCCGGCGCCGGCCACGTTGAACGTGCCGGGGACGTCGGTCAGCGTCGCGTGCTCGAGCACGTCGATCAGGTCGGTGTCGTTGAGGAACTGCATCCGCGGGTCGAAGCCGAGCACGGTGGGGATCACCGGCAGCTTGAAGTACGCCGCGGTCGGGGTGTTCAAGCCCGGACCGAGCGCGTTCGCGGTGCGCAGGGTGGTCACCCGCACGTCAGGACGACGGCGCGCGAAGCCGCGGACGTAGCTCTCGACCTCGTTGATGTCCTTGACGAAGCCGAGGCCACCGACACGCTTGGCGGCCATGTCCTCGGTGAACATCGCGGGGTCGCGGTTCGAGGAGCCGTAGACCGACGTACTGGACTTGAGCACGAAGTGCTCGAGGTCCGGCGACTGCTGGCAGGCAGCGAGCAGCTGCATCGTGCCGATGACGTTGAGCTCCTTGGCCGCCGTGCGACCGCTGGCGCCCGGGGACGGCAGCACGCTCATGTGCACGACCGTGTCCACCTGCTCCCGCATGATGACCTTGGCGATCACCGGGTTGCGGATGTCCGCGCGTACGAACGAGACCGCTCCGAGATCTCCCCTGGGCGGCTGCACGTCGACACCGATCACACGGTCGACAGCAGGCGCGGCAGCGAGCTGACGCGCGAACCGACGACCGAGGTCGCGAGCGACCCCGGTGACAAGTACGACACGGCCCACGGGAGTCCCCTTGGAAGCTCTACTTGCCGAGGCGACGGCGCTGGACGCGCGTCTTCTTCAGCAGCTTGCGGTGCTTCTTCTTCGCCATACGCTTACGGCGCTTCTTGATGACAGAACCCACGGGTGCCCTTTTCTCTACGGCTGGAAGGCATCAGCCTATCCGCCCGCGCAGAGACATACGAATCGGACGTGAGCGCACTCACGTCCGATCCGTCTTGCTGAAACGTCCAGGCGGCCTCAGCCGGTCTGGAAGAAGCTGTTGCGCAGGTACTCGTTGACGTCGTGCTCGCTGACGCGGAACGAACGACCTACACGCACGGCCGGCAGCTCGCCACCGTGCACCAGACGGTAAACCGTCATCTTCGAAACCCGCATCACCGCAGCGACCTCGGCAATCGTCAGGAACTTCACCTCGGAGATGTCTCCGGACAGGTTCGAACCCATCACGCACCGCACTTTCCAGGGCACGCTCCCCGGCTTCCCCACCGGAGGCGACGCGTGCTCGTGTCCCGAGAATAGGGCCTGGTGTTACTTGTGGGGAAGGGGTGCAAACAAAAGACTCCTGTTGCCGGGATTTTCCTGATTACCAGGACAGCAGGCCCCAGTCGTGCTCACGGACCAGCCCCGGAGGCGCCTAGGGGTACAGACCGTGCTCGGGAAAAACCGCGGAACGGGTCTCGCTGATCGCCCGGTCGAGCCACGAATCCGGGTCGAAGCCCTCCGAGAAGTCCCGGTAGACCGGCTCGGCACCGTCGGTCATCGCCTCCGGCGCCCGTACGCCGAGCCGCTCGGCGACCTGGTCGCGCCACGACGCCGGCGTCGCCGAGGCCGGGTCCAGCGGCGCCCCGCCCACGATCGCCAGCAGGTGGGACCACGCGCGCGGCACCACCTCGACCACGGCGTACCCGCCTCCCCCGGTGGCCACCCAGCGGCCACCGCACACCTCGTGCGCCAGGTCGTGCAGGGCCAGGTAGCTGGCCCGCTGCCCGTCCACGGTCAGCATCAGGTGCGCCAGCGGGTCGGCACGGTGGGAGTCGCACCCGTGCTGGGTGACCAGCACGTCGGGGGCGAAGGCGCGCACGAGCGGAGGCACCACGGCGTGGAAGGCGCGCAGCCAGCCCGCGTCCGCGGTGCCGGGCGGGAGCGCGACGTTCACCGAGGTCCCCGCAGCGTTCGGGCCGCCCGACTCGACCGGGAAGCCGGTACCCGGGAAGAGCATCTGGCCGGTCTCGTGCAGCGAGATGGTGAGCACCC
>JBJMIP010000137.1:0-6772 GCA_045806825.1 Marmoricola sp. | reverse complement strand
GCCACGCTGCAGACCGCCGGTCGGACCGTGCTGTTCTCCGGCTTCACCGTGGCCGCGGCGATGTCGGCGCTGCTGGTCTTCCCGCAGAACTTCCTGCGCAGCCTCGGGTACGGCGGCATCGCGGCTGTCGTGGTCGGCGTCGTCACGGCCCTGACCGTGCTCCCGGCGATCCTGGTGCTGCTGGGCCGTCGCATCGACGCCGGCCGGATGCCGTGGCGGCGCGGCCGGTCGGTCGGGGTCGACGACGACCACGGTGCGTGGGCCCGCCTGGCACATGCGGTGATGGGCCGCCCGGTGATCGTGATGGCTGTGATCATCGGTGCGCTCCTGCTGGTCGCCTCCCCGTTCCTCGGGGTGAAGTGGGGCTCGGTCGACTACCGGGTGCTGCCGCCGGACCATCCGGCGCACGTGGCCGCGGTGAAGCTGAACCAGCAGTTCGGCCAGGAGAAGTCGACGGCCAACGTGCTGCTCGACACCACCGATGCGGGTGCCGTGGCCAAGTACGTCACCGAGGCCGAGCAGGTGGACCGGGTCCTGGGCGTTCGCACGGTGGAGCAGAAGAACGGCACCACCCTGCTGCGCGCCACCTGGTCCGGCAACAGCCAGACCGCCGGCTCCCGCCAGGTCGTGGAGGACCTGCGCGCGATCGACGGCCCCAACGGTGACCACGTGCTCATCGGGGGCCTCTCGGCCGACACCGTTGACCTGCTGCACTCGATCAAGACGCACCTGCCCTGGATGGGCCTGATCATCGTGATGGTGATGCTGGTGCTGCTGTTCCTGGCCTTCGGGTCGGTGGTGCTGCCGATCAAGGCGGTGCTGATGAACATGCTCTCGATCAGCGCGTCCTTCGGCGTGATCACCTGGATCTTCGCCGGCGGTCACCTGCAGGGCTTCCTGGGCTACGAGTCGACCGGCTTCCTCGACGCCACCCAGCCGATCTTCATGCTGGCCATCCTGGTCGGCCTCTCGATGGACTACGAGGTCTTCCTGCTCAGCCGTGTCCGCGAGCAGTGGGACCGTACGGCGGGCAGCGGGATGACCGAGGCCGAGCGCAACACCGACGCGGTCGCGGTCGGCGTTCAGAAGACCGGTCGGATCATCACCTCGGCGGCGCTGCTGCTCGCGGTCGTGATCGGCGGGTTCTCCACGAGCGGCATCGTCTTCATGAAGATGATCGGCGTCGGCATGCTGGTCGCGCTGCTGGTCGACGCGACCATCGTCCGCGCACTGCTCGTGCCCGCGACGATGAAGCTGCTCGGCAGATGGAACTGGTGGGCACCCGCCCCGCTCCGCCGTTTCTGGGATCGGTTCGGACTGCGTGAAGGCGAGGGCGGTCCATCAGTTCACCACCGGGAGCTTGAGCACCTGCCCGGCTGATCCGGTCGAGATGGTCACCAGGTTCGCGCCGAGGCCGCCGCGGTAGTTAACCGAGCTGGCCGCGACCACGAGCCGGATCTGGTGACCGGCTGCGAACCGGTGCACGAACGCCGGCAGCGTGACCGTGAACGGCTGGTTCACGTCGGGGATCCGGACCGGCGCTGTGAGGGCGTTGATGTCGCTCGCCGTACCGTCCGCAGCCACGTCCTGGAGCCGGACGAACAGGACCAGGTCGCCGGCCGGACCGGCTGCCTGGGTCAGTGCGGCCGTCGGGGAGGAGACCTGCAGCGTCAGCTTCGGGGATCCGGCGACGTCGACGTTCGCTCCGAGCGCCGCGGTGTTCCAGGTCGCGGTGGTGCCGGGCAGGTCCTGCTCCGGGAGGGGCAGGGCCGCGAAGTAGGAGACGGCGTCGAGCGGCGACAGGTTGGTCGGCGCGCCGGCGGGTGCGGTCAGCAGGCTCTGGCTGCCGGGAAGCAGGCCCAGCGCCGAGGTGGCCAGGCTGGAGCCGGAGAGGTAGTAGGACTTCTGCGACCCGACCGGGAAGCTCGACGACGTCGCGTACGCCGGCGCGGCGTTGCCGGTGTAGGTGATCCAGTTGCGGAAGTAGGCGAACTCCGGGCCGGTGCTGACGTTGCTGCCGCCGAGGTAGTGCGCGAACCAGTCCGCGATCCGGCCGGTCTCGTACTGGGTGACGGGGTTGGGGTCGGCCAGGCTGAGCTCGCCGGGGGCCGGCGTGTTGTCGGAGTGGCCCCACTTCTGCCAGATCATCTTGACCTCGGTGCCCTGGGCCTGCAGCGCGCGGTAGTTCGCGATGCCCTCGTTGAGGTTGAAGAGGGTGTCGCCCTCACCCTGGATCAGCAGCGTCGGGATCTTGATCTTCGGCAGGTAGGTCGCGACCGACGCGTGCCGCAGGCTCGCCTCGGCGCCGGGCTCGAAGTAGCCGAGCGTGCCGGCCGTGACCAGCGCCGGGCAGACGAACGTCGCGAAGTTCGGGCACGGGAACAGCCGCGACGGGTCGACCTGCACGTTCTGCAGACCGTTGACGACGCCGAGGGCCGAGAACCCCAGTCCCCAGGTGAGCTTGGTGGCACCCGGGGTCGAGGTGGAGACGCCGGTGGTCTGCGCGGTGTTGTTCGGGCCGAGCGAGTAGGACAGGTCGCTCCAGGTGATGATCGGGATGATCGTGTCCACGCGCGGGTCGACCGAGGCGATCGCGAACTGGATCTGTCCGCCGTACGAGCCACCGACCATGCCCACCCGGGGGTCGTTGGCCATCGCCACGCCGTTGTGCGCCTTCGCGTCCTTCTTGACGACGTCCAGCACCGGGGCGGCGGTGGTGTGCGCGGCGTCGGTGTAGGCGATGCCGCTGGCTCCGCCGAGGTAGCTCACCAGCTGCGATCCTGCGCGGCCGTCCCAGTCCGGGTCGTCCAGGGTGATCTTGCAGCCCGAGCCCCCGAAGCCGAGCCCGGAGTAGGCCAGGACCGCGTAGCCGCGCTGCGCGAAGCCCTTGCCGAGGCCGGCCTGGTCGTCCTTGGAGCCGCCGAAGCCGTTGGTGGTCAGGATCGCGGGCACCCGGTTGGTCGCGCTCGCGGTGCTCGGCAGGTACAGGTCGCCGACGATGTCGCACCCGGTGGCGCCGTCCGGTCCGGTGCTGACCTTGAAGTGCAAGCTGGTCACCGAGTAGGTGGCGGTGTCGGCGTTGGCGCTCGGGCTGAGCCCGAAGGCGCCGGCGACACCGGCGGCCAGGGCCAGGGTGACGACAGGGACGGAACGGCGGGTGAGGGTGCGACGCATGGTGGGTCAACGACTCCCGGCGAGCCTCGGTTACGCGCCGGTAGACCACTGGGAATGCCAGGGCGCCCTATGTGGTTGAATAGTTAACTAACTAGGAGGTCCCCATGGAGTACGGCATCTTCACCGTCGGCGACGTCACCACCGACCCGACGACGGGCCGGACACCGACCGAGCACGAGCGGATCAAGGCCACGGTCGCCATCGCGCTGAAGGCCGAGGAGGTCGGCCTCGATGTCTTCGCCACCGGCGAGCACCACAACCCGCCCTTCGCCGCGCCGGCGAACCCGCCGGTCCTGCTCGCGCACATCGCGGCGCTGACCGAGCGGATCAAGCTCTCCACCTCCACCACGCTTATCACCACCAACGACCCGGTCCGGATCGCCCAGGACTACGCCTACCTGCAGCACCTGGCCGACGGCCGGATGGACCTGATGCTCGGCCGCGGCAACACCGGTCCGGTCTACCCGTGGTTCGGGAAGGACATCCGCGAGGGCATCAACCTGGCCGTCGAGAACTACGCGCTGCTGCACCGGCTGTGGCGCGAGGAGGACGTCGAGTGGCAGGGCAAGTTCCGCACGCCGCTGCAGGGGTTCACCTCGACACCGCGGCCGCTCGACGGGACCCCGCCGTTCGTCTGGCACGGGTCGATCCGCAGTCCCGAGATCGCCGAGCAGGCGGCGTACTACGGCGACGGATTCTTCTCGAACCACATCTTCTGGCCGCCGGAGCACACGGCGCGGATGGTGGCGCTCTACCGCTCCCGCTTCGAGCACTACGGCCACGGCAAGGCCGAGGACGCGATCGTCGGCCTCGGCGGGCAGGTCTACATCGCCCGCAACAGCCAGGACGCGGTCAACGAGTTCCGGCCGTACTTCGACAGGGCCCCGGTCTACGGGCACGGGCCCTCGCTCGAGGAGTTCACGGAGCAGACCCCGCTGACCGTCGGCTCGGTGCAGCAGGTCGTCGAGCGGACGTTCGGGTTCAAGGAGTACGCCGGCAACTACCAGCGCCAGCTGTTCCTCCTCGACCACGCCGGTCTGCCGCTGGACGCGGTGCTGCGCCAGCTGGACCTGCTCGGTGAGGTCGTCGCCGAGCTCCGTACGCACGAAGCCCAACCCGCGCCGGTTGAGCTCGTCGAAACCCCGCAACCCGAAGGGAGCTCGCGATGAAGTCACTCGTCGTCGTCTCGGCCGGGCTCTCCGACCCGAGCTCGACCAGCCTGCTGGCCAAGCTGCTCACCGACGCCACCGTCGCCGCGGCCGGCCAGGACCTCGAGGTCATCCACGTCGAGCTCCGGCCGCTGGCCCACGCGCTGACCGACCACCTGCTCACCGGGTTCGCCTCGGCCGAGCTGGCCGGGGCCCAGCAGGCGGTGGCGCGGGCCGATGCCGTGATCGCCGTGACACCGGTGTTCAGCGCCTCCTACTCCGGGTTGTTCAAGACGTTCTTCGACGTCCTGGAGCAGGGCGCTCTGGACGGGACGCCGGTGCTGCTAGGCGCGACGGCGGGCACGGCTCGTCACAGCCTGGTGATCGAGCACGCGCTACGGCCGCTGATGGCGTACCTGCACGCGGTTCCCGTGCCTACCGGGGTCTTCGCCGCGAGCGAGGACTTCGGTGGTCGCGACCTCGAGGTCCGCGTCAAGCGGGCGGCGGGCGAGCTCGCGACCCTGCTGGCCTCGCGTCCGGCGACCGCACGCCTCGACCAGTTCGACCGTGACCTGGCGGCGATGGGGAGCTTCGAGGACCTGCTCAACGGTTGATCAGCCGCCCGAGCGGCTGAAGTGCTGCAGGTCCTTCAGGCTGTGCCAGCTGCCGCCCCAGGTCCAGCCGATGCTGCGGAAGGCGCGGACGACCGGCCCGTCCGGCGCGATCATCCCGGGGCGGTGCCAGGAGCGGCGTACGTAGGAGCCGGCGAGCTCGGGGAGCACCAGCGCGCCCTTCACGTAGGGGTTCTGGAACGGGTTCACGTCGATCGCCAGGCCGTAGGCGTGCTGGCTGAAGACCTTCGCACCGCGGACCGCGCGGCAGTTGAAGGACCCGGTGTCGTTGCCGTCGCCGGTCGGCTTCGCGTCCCGCTCGGCGCGACCGGTGATCACCATCTGCTCGATCGGGAAGCGGTGGTTCCAGAGCTGGTGGAAGACGCGGACCACGTCGCGGGTGACCGCGCCGTTCACCAGCAGCTCGCCGGTGTGCCGTCGGCCGTCGAACCCGCGGAAGGTCAGCCGGATCCAGGCCAGGTCACCGGAGTGCACCGGGCACCCCGGTTGCCAGGTCGAGCGTCGGATCACCGCCCGCGGTGCGGGATCGATGACCCTCGCCGCGAACCCGCGGCCGGGCAGCATGGCCACCGTGTCCGGCAGGGTGAAGCGGCGGATCCGCAGCTCGCGCGGCGTGGGTCGTTGGACCCCGAAGCCGGAGGAGGTGCGGGGTAGGGGCCGGGTGCCGAGCCAGGTCGGCGGAACGGACCCGACCGGAACCCGGGTGGCGGTTCGCGTCGGGGGGATGGTCGCGGTCGGGGCCGGTATCCGGGTGCCTGTCGGAGTAGCCGACGGAGTGGCCGACGGGGCCGTTGAAGGGTGCGTCGAACCGCACCCCGCGAGCACCGCGAAGACCACCAGCAGACCGAGAAATCGCCTCACCCTTGAGGTCAGTACCCCTGAGGCTGGGTGAAGAACCCGTGCGGGTCGTACTCGCGGCGGATCTGGGCCAGGCGCGCCGCATTCGCCCCGAAGTACGCCTGCTGCGGGTCGACCAAGGTCGCGTCGGCGTAGTTCACGTACGCGTGGTTGCCCCAGTACGGCGTCATCGCCGACCGGAAGTCGCGGACGAAGCCGTCGGCGGTCGAGGTCCGTGACCCGGTGTAGGTCGCCGTGTACTGGACCGTCATCAACGCCTGGCGGTGCACGAACGGAGTCGCTGCCGGATCGACGTCGTTGACCGCGCCGCCGAGCAGGTCGAGCGAGATGCCGGCCTCCTTCAGGCCGGTCGCCGCGGCCCGGTCGACGTGGTCGAGCAGCGTGCTGATCCCGGCCGGCGGCAGCTCGCGGTAGGCGACGTGGGAGGTCGCGCTGAACGCCTCGCGCACGAGATCCCCGCCCGGTCCGGTGTGGCAGCGGTCCAGCGGGATCCTGGAGCACCCGGCGTAGGCGCGCATCGCGCCGGCATAGGTGCGCGGCGTGGTGGTGTGCCCCGACGGCTTCGGGCAGTGCGCGAGCAGCCCGCTCAGGTCCGGTGCTCCGGGTCCGGTCCAGCTGCCTGCCACCACGATCGTCGGCCCCGCTGGGTGGGCGGCGCCGCCGAGCACCTTCAGCGTCGACCAGAGCCGGGCGTCGCTCGTCGGACCCCAGGACTGCCACGCCTCGATCACCTGCGGGGCCGCCGAGATCGACCAGGACAGGTAGAAGGTCCTCAGAGAGATGGCGGGCATCGCGCGCATCCGGAGCGAGGTGACCACGCCGAGGTGACCACCGCCCCCGCCGCGCAGGGCCCACAGCAGGTCAGGGTCGTTGCCCGCGTCGACCCGACGGACCCGGCCGTCGGCGGTGACGACCCGCAGCCCGGTGACCGAGTCGCAGGTGAGCCCCCAGACCCGGGAG
>JBJMIP010000136.1:0-5016 GCA_045806825.1 Marmoricola sp. | reverse complement strand
CGAGTCGTGCACCGCGCGCAGCTCTTCCTGCGGGAAGTAGGGGTGCATCTCGATCTGGTTGACCGCCGGCACGACGCCGCTGGTGTCCATGATCCGGTCGAGGTGCTCGGCGGTGAAGTTGGAGACACCGATGGTGGTCACCAGGCCGTCGCGCTGCAGGTCGACCAGGGCCCGCCAGGCCTCGGTGTACTCGTCGCGCTTCGGGTTCGGCCAGTGGATCAGGTGCAGGTCGATGTGCTCCAGGCCGAGGCGGCCCAGCGACTCGTGCGTGGAGACGATGGCGTCGTCGTAGGCGTGGTGGCGACCCGGCAGCTTGCTGGTCACGCGGAACTCCTGGCGCGGGACACCCGAGCGGCGGATGGCCTCGCCGACGGTCATCTCGTTGCCGTAGTTCACCGCGGTGTCGAGGAGCCGGTACCCGTTGTCGACCGCGGTCAGGATCGCCTCGAGACCATCTGCTCCCTGGAGGCCGGTCGTTCCGAAGCCGACGGCGGGCAGCTCGGTGCCGTCATTGAGGTCATAAATCGGGATTTCCATCGAACTCTCACGTTTCTGCTCGTGGGTCTTCAACACGGACCACGCGGTCACCTCGTCCTTGCTTCTCCCCAGTGACCGGGCTCGATCAAACCCTAGCGAGTCGGGGCGGCGGTGGCACGCTCTTCCGATAAGGAAATATCCGACGATCTAGACAATTCTTCGGGAGCCCCGGGGCACAACTGGGCTCTGCGGTGGGTGAAGAGCTGGGCGGTATTGACATATGCAGGTAAACACCTGCATATTAGGAGCATGAGCAGCACGGACATGGACGCGGCCTTCAAAGCACTGGCCGATCCCACCCGCCGGCTGCTCCTGGACCGGCTGCGTGAGCAGAACGGCCAGACGCTGGGGGAGCTCTGCACGCGGGTCGCGATGACCCGTCAGTCGGTGACCCAGCACCTGGACCAGCTCGTGTCCGCCAATCTCGTCTCCGTCGTACGACGGGGGAGGGAGCGCCTGCACTACCTGAACCCGGCTCCGATCCACGAGATCGAGGAGCGCTGGATCTCCGGGTTCGACCGTCCCCGGCTGGAGGCGATCAGCGCCATCCGGCACCAAGCAGAGGAGTACGCCATGACAGAGGCGATCCAGGACGAAGCAGCGACGGCAACCGTGCCGTCGTACGTCTACGTCACCTACATCCAGGCCAGCGCGGACCAGGTCTGGCGGGCGTTGACCGACGCCGACCTGACGGCCCAGTACTGGGGCCACCGCAACACCTCCGACTGGCAGGTCGGCTCGGGGTGGGAGCACCAACGGCTCGACGGGTCCGGCAACGACGTCGTCGGTACCGTGCTCGAGGCGGAGCCGCCGCACCGCTTGGTGATCACCTTCGAGGACTCCCCGCACGAGGACCGTCCGCACGGCCCGTCGCGGGTGGTCTTCGAGATCGTGCCCGACCAGGACATCGTCCGACTGACGGTCACCCACGAGAACCTGCCGAACGTGGAGATGCTCAACGGGATCTCCTCGGGCTGGCCGGCGGTGCTGGCGAACCTCAAGTCCTTGCTGGAGACCGGCCACGTGCTCTCCACCGCTCCGTGGGAGATGGCGCGATGACCTACGACATCCTGCACGAGGTCGGGGTCCGCGACTCCTCGCCCGACAAGGTCTACGACGTGCTGACCACGCTCGAGGGCCTCGCCGGCTGGTGGGCGAGCAACACCACCGGTTCGACCGAGCTGGGCGGGGTCATCGACTTCCACTTCGGTCCGGGCGACATCTCGATGAAGGTCATCGAGCTCGTCGCTGCGGAGCGGGTGCGCTGGGAGGTGGTCGCCGGGCCGGAGGAGTGGATCGGCAGCACCGTCGGCTTCGACCTGCACCAGGACGGCGAGTGGACCATGCTCGTCTTCGCCCACCGGGGCTGGCGCGAGCAGGTGCCGTTCATGCACCACTGCAGCACGAAGTGGGCGGTGTTCCTGCTGAGCCTGAAGTCCTTGGTGGAGACCGGGGCTGGCGCACCGGATCCGGTCGACGTGAAGATCTCCAGCTGGAACTAGGGGACAGGACTTCGGTACCCCAGGGGGAGGGGAGCGGGCGTCGCCCTGCCTAGCGTCGAGGCATGCGCTGGTTCGCCGCCCTCCTCCTGTCCCTGTACGCCGTGCTCGTGGCCCGACTGACCGTGGCCGACCCCTCAGCGGGACGTCCTTTCTTCGACCTGCTCTACAACGGCGGGGCAGAGGTCTCGGGCGGTCGGCTCGACGCGAGTCGGCTGGAGGTGCTGGGCAACATCGCCCTGTTCGTGCCGGCCGGTCTGCTGCTGGCCATCGTGCTGCAGCGGGGGATGCTGGCGATCGGGTTGCTGGTGCTGGTCTCGATCGGGATCGAGCTCGCGCAGCAGCAGTGGTTGCCGTCCCGGGTTCCGTCGCTCGCGGACGTCGAGCACAACGGACTCGGGGCGGTGCTCGGAGTGGTGATGTTCTGGTTCGGCCTCCAGCTCGTCCGGGCCCTCAGTGGCGAGCGGCGTTCAACCGGGCAGCCTGCTTGATCAGGTGATCGCGCTCGGCCAGGTTGGAGGACCGGCGCGCTGCTTCGGCGTACAGGTCCGCCGCGGTGCGCAGGTCGCCGTCGCGTTCGTGCAGGTACGCCGCGACGGCGGTGTAACGGGGTAGTGCCGGGTCGAGTTCAGCGAGAGCGGCCAGGCCCGAACGCGCCCCGTCCGCCTCACCGACCGCGACGGCGCGGTTCAGCCGGGCGATCGGGGAGTCGGTGATCGCGACCAGCTCGTCGTACCACTCGACGATCTGCACCCAGTCGGTCTCCTCGGCGCGCTGGGCGTCGGCGTGCAGGGCCGCGATGGCGGCCTGGGCCTGGAACTCGCCGAGACGGTCCTGGGCGAGAGCGCTCTGGAGCAGGTCGATGCCCTCGGTGATCAGCGTGGTGTCCCACGCGGTGCGGTCCTGGGCTGCCAAGGGGACGAGGCTGCCATCGGCGCTGGTTCGAGCCGTGCGGCGACCGTGGTGCAGGAGCATCAGGGCGAGCAGCCCGGTCACCTCGGGGTGGTCGATGGAGGCCGCAAGCTGTCGGGTGATCCGGATGGCCTCGGCTGCCAGGTCGACGTCGCCGGAGTAGCCCTCGTTGAACACCAGGTAGAGGACCCGGAGCACGGTGGCCACCTCGCCGGGTTCGTCGAACCGCACCTGCGCCACGGTCTTCTTGGCCCGGGTGATCCGCTGACCCATGGTGGCCTCGGGGACCAGGTAGGCATCGGCGATCTGCTTGGTCGTCAGTCCGCCCACCGCGCGCAGCGTCAGAGCGACGGCTGAGGAAGCGCTCAGCGACGGGTGTGCGCAGAGGAAGTAGAGCTGCAGGGTGTCGTCCCGCGCGGATCCGGGGTCGGGGATCGGTTCGTCGCTGAACTCGTCCTCGCGGCGTCGGCGGGAGGACTCCGAGCGGGTCGAGTCGACGAACTTGCGCCAGGCGACCGTGACGAGCCAGGCCTTCGGGTCCCGCGGGGGATCCTCGGGCCAGGAGCGGACGGCCTGGACGAGGGCTTCCTGGACCGCGTCCTCGGCCGCCGCGAAGTCGGCTCCGCGGCGGACGAGGATCGCGGTCACGCGCGGGGTCAGCTCCCGCAGCAGGGCGTCGTCCACGCCCGGCACCATGGCTGAGGTCACGCCTCGGTCGCGTGCTCGGACATCACCGGGCGAACCTCGATCCACTCGTGGATCGGCTTGCCACCGGCCCCGGGCGCCGCTGAGAGCTCAGCCGTCAGCTCGACAGCGCGCTCGTAGCTGTCGACATCGATGATCATCCAGCCGGCGATCAGGTCCTTGGTCTCGGCGAACGGGCCGTCGGTGACCGGGGGACGTCCCTCGCCGCCGTACTGGACCCAGGCGCCCTCGGGAGCGAGTGCATCGGCGCTGACGAACTCGCCGGTCTGCTCGAGACGCGCGGCGAAGTCGCGCATGAACTGGATGTGGTCGGTGATCTCCTGGGGCGTCCACTGGTCCATCGGTACGTTGTTCACCGGAGCCGGCGCGCCGCTGTAGTGCTTGAGCAACAGGTACTTGGCCATCTGGATGTTCTCCTCGGTTGCGTTGCGACCCATTGTGGTCGCGTCTGCTGCTGGGACGGAGGCG
Organism: Marmoricola sp.; assembly: GCA_045806825.1. Lineage (GTDB taxonomy): Bacteria > Actinomycetota > Actinomycetes > Propionibacteriales > Nocardioidaceae > Marmoricola. Next base: position 895 of record JBJMIP010000136.1, on the reverse strand, counting down.
CGGCAACGATTCCGACATCGGTGGCGACGAAATCTTGTCGCCCGCCTGAGGAGGGGAGCTGGATCCGGGCTCTACGCCTAGATGTGTTGACATAATGTCCCTTATCGGCGAAACAGATCACCAGGCGACCGAGATGAGGCACGACTCCCACGCGCACACTCACCAATCATCAGACACGCGCAGCGGCTGTCGATCCCACCACCACTCGCGCGAACTTGCGGACTGGCTAATCAACGCGGTCGATTCGCGGAAACGTTGATCGAGTCGAGCAAGTTCGTCGCGACGGAGCCGCTGTATGCGCGATGTCAAAAATGGCCAAGCCTTTGCAAGGGCATCGCGGCACTGCAACTCGTTCTCGTACTCGTATCTCGTCCAGGCGTATCCGTCCCCGACCTGGCGGACAAGTTCAGCCCACTCATCGAAGAGGGCGTTCAAGGATCTTCGACCTACACGTCGCGCAGCCGAATCGACGGACTCAAAATCCTCAGGCTCCAGGTCCTCGGACACCTGCCAAGTGTTCCATGACGCGCGTGGTCAGCGGCGGATCAGTGCGCGCTCCTGTCCCGTTTCGGCGGTCCACCACCAACGTGGACGCTCAAGATCCACGGGCCGTTAACCGCCGGCGATTACCTGTTGCAAAGGACGAGATCGCTACCGATGATTACGCGGAGCCTCCTTGGCGCGCTCTTCCCGTTGCCCGCGGCTGCTGGCGATGATGCAGACGAGGCAGCCTGCCATTGCGGTCAGCAAGGACGTCCTGTACTGCCACGTCTCCGTGCTCACTACAGCTCCCGCGATTCCCCCGAGCAAGAGACCCGCGCCGAAGGTGAACAGCGTGCGGACCAGCGGGCTCGGGCGGAAGGTCTTCACGCGGGGCAGACTAACCCGCGAGATT
>JBJMIP010000135.1:0-6358 GCA_045806825.1 Marmoricola sp. | reverse complement strand
GTCGCGGCCCGGCTTGCCGGCGACCGTGCGGACCTTGCGGCCACCAGCCGGCTTCGGCTCCTTCTTGCGCCGCTCGCTCAGCGCCTTCTTCGCCTGCGACTGGCGCGACATCGCACCCATCGCCGAGTGGAAGGTGCCGCCGGAGAACTGCGCACCACTGCGTACGACGCCCCGCACCCGGGTCTTCTCCCCGGCAGGCAGCTGCTTGACGGTGAAGTACGCGCCGAGGTCGTGCGGGATCGAGTCGAAGCCGCAGGCGTGCACGATCCGTGCACCGGACGCGACCGCGGTCTCGTGGTGGGCGAGGTAGGCCAGGTCGACGAACTCAGGCTCGCCGGTCAGGTCGACGTAGTCGGTGCCGGTCGCGGCGCACGCGGCGACGAGCGGGTCACCGAACTGCAGGTACGGGCCCACGGTCGTGATCACGACCTTCGCGCGCGCGGCCACCGGGACCAGCGACGCCGGGTCGGAGGCGTCCGCGTGCAGCAGCTCCAGGTCGGCGCAGGCAGGGTTGATCGCGGCCAGCCGGTTGCGCACGGCCTCGAGCTTCGCGGTGTTGCGACCGGCCAGTGCCCAACGGCACTCCGGCGGCGCGTTCTCGGCCAGGTAGGCGGCCGTCAGCTCCCCGGTGAAGCCGGTCGCTCCGAAGACGACGATGTCCAGATCACGGGGTGCGGGCACGGCTAACTCCTGGGGGTGGGGAACCGGAGGAAGCCTACCCACGTCGGATCCTCATGCGTCTGCTCGGCAAGCTTGCGATCGGTGGTGGGGCGGTCTCCGCCGCGACGGCTGCGGCCCTGGTTGCCGGGGGCGTGTTCGCCACCTCGGCGACCCTCGTCGTCGGACCTGCGGCAGGCCCGGCCGGCGCCGACAGCCTGGTCCGGTTCGACAGCTGTGCGGACCTGCGTGACTGGTACGTCCAGAACAACCTGAGCCAGGTGGGGCCCTACGGCTGGGGCGGGCCTCGCATCTACATGCTCAACGGCACCCTCGACGAACGGGCCATGGCCCCGGTCCCGCAGTACTCGGCGAAGTCGATGGACTCCGCCTCGAACCTCGCCCGCGCGTCGAGCCGGACCGGGACCAACACCCAGGAGGTCGACGTCGACGAGCCGGACGTCGCCAAGACCGACGGGCGCCTGCTCGTCCGGTTGACCCGCCCCCGGCACCGCAACACCGACCAGATGCTCGCGGTCAGCGACGTCACCGGCGCGGAGAAGAACACCCTGGGTCGCCTGCACCTGCCGCAGACCAGCTACGACAGCCAGCTGCTGCTCGTCGGGAACAAGGCGGTCATCACCCAGTCGGTGGGCGGGTACGAGGAGCCGATCAGGATGCGCGCGGCGTACGGGTACGACTGGCCGGGCACGGCGCCCAGGACCCGGGTCCTGATCGTGGACGTCTCGAACCCCGCGAACCCGCGGCTCGAACGCACCGACGTCTACTCGGGTTCGCTGCTCTCGGCCCGTCAGTACGGCGACACCGTGCGACTCGTCACCGACACCACGCGGCCCGACCTGGACTGGTGGAACCCCGGCGAGGACCACGTGTCGTCGAGGACCGCAACGGCGCACAACAAGAAGGTGCTCAAGGCCAGCACGATCGAGGACTGGCTGCCCACCGTCGAGCACGCCGGCCACCGGCGGCGCCTTCTGGACTGTGCCGCCGTGCTGCGTCCGCAGAAGTGGTCGGGCAGCGACACCGTCACGGTGAGCACCTTCAAGCCCGACGCCGTCGACGACCGAGCGGCCGTCGGCATCACCGCGTCCGGCGGTGTCGTCTACTCCTCCACCGACCGCCTCTACGTCGCCTCGACCGAGTGGTTCGACCCGACGATGCGCGATCGCACCGCGGTCCGGCCGACGACCACCGACGTGCACGCCTTCGCCCTGAAGGGCACTTCCACGACGTACGTCGGGTCGGGCCACATCGACGGGATGGTCCGGGACCGCTGGTCGCTCGACGAGCACGACGGGAACCTCCGGATCGCGTGGAGCAACCCGAGGGGCCAGAACGAGAACGGCATCAGCGTGCTCGCCGAGCGCGACCACGCCCTGAAGGAGATCGGCACCCTCGAGGGCCTCGGCGTCAACGAGGACATCCAGTCGGTGCGCTGGTACGACGACCTCGCCGTGGTCGTGACCTACCGGAGCCTCGACCCGCTGTACACGATCGACCTCTCCGACCCGACGCGACCGCACACGCTCGGCGAGCTCAAGATCCCCGGCTACTCGGGCTACCTGCACCCGCTCGGCGACGGGTTGCTGCTCGGGCTCGGCGTGGACGGCAACGCCCAGGCAGCGGTCTTCGACATCAGCAACCCGCGGCACACCGCCCAGGTCTCGAAGGTCCGCTTCGGACCGAACAGTTCCCTGCAGGCGATCGACGAGCCCCGCGAGTTCACCTGGCTCCCCGACAAGCGGACAGGCGTGACCGTTCTCGGCGACTGGAGCCGCTGGACCTCCCGGGATCCCGACCACCTCCGGATCGAGGCCCTCGAGGTCAGCGACGACGGAACCCTGACGACCCGGACCGTCGCGCGGCTCAGCGAGGGCTGGCAGCCGCGCATCCTGCCGCTCGACGATCAGCGCGTCGCCGTGGTCGACGGCGACCGGGTGCAGCTGGTCGACATCGGCTAGGGGCGGCTAGCGCAGCACGGAGACCGTCGGCCGGAAGATCGGTGCTCCGGACTCGCCGACCTCGACGTCGAGGATCGCGTGGTGACCCGGCGTACCGGTGATCGGCGACTGGTTCGCCACCAGCACCCGGGTGCCGAGGAAGGTCGCGTTGGACGGGCCGTCGAACGGGATCGGCGAACCGTTGTCGCCCGAGACCGCGGTCCCGAACCGGGCCAGCTCCTGACCGTGCGCGGAGAGCTCGACGAGCTGGTTGCTCAGCCCGACGTTCGCGATGTAGATGTGCCCGGACCGCGCGATCCCGAAGCCGTCGGGCAGCTCGGTGGGCTGCGAGGTCCACAGCACCTTCAGTGTTCCCGCGGTGCCAGTGCTGGTCACGCCGAGCCGGTAGAGCTTGCCCGAGGCCGGGTTGCCCGGCCCGCCGGTCTGCTGCGCGATCAGGAAGTCGTGGCTCGCGGGCCGGTAGACGATCCCGGTGGTGCCGAAGCCGACACCTTGGAGGTCCTTCGAGGAGAACCACACCTTCGGGGTGCCGCCGGCCGCGGGGATCCGCCAGATCACCGACTGCCCGTAGTCGGTGATGAACAGGGCGCCCTTGGGACCCCAGGTCGCATAGTTCGGGATCGGCTCGCCCGCGATCTGGGAGAGGTCAGGGAGGGTGGCCTGCTTCGTGAAGCGACCGGTCCTGGTGTCGAGCGTGAGCACCGAGGACGTCGACTTCTCCAGCAGCACCAGCCGACCGCGGGCATCGCTGTTGGCGACCTGGACGCCGTGCTCCACGTTCAGGTTCTGGCCCGGAACGGTCCAGGAACGCAGCAGCGTCCCGGTCGCCGTCCACTCGAAGACCCGCGAGCGGATCTTGTCGCCGGCAGGGTTGGTGTAGGTGCCGGCGTACACGCGCGCGTTCTGGTGCACGAACACGTACGCCGGGAAGCCCGGGCTGCCGACGTAGGAGAACACCCGGGTGCTTCCCTTGGCGCGGGTGGCCGCGTCGGTGGTGGCGGCTAGGACGACCGCGAGCAGCACGGCCAGCACGATCAGGGCGAGGCGCTTCACAGCTTGTCCAGCACCTCGATGGCGGACCGCTCGCCGGCGCGCACGGCGCCGTCCATGTAGCCGGTCCAGTACGTCGAGGTCTCGGTGCCGGCCCAGTGCACGCGCCCGAACGGCCGACGGATCGCCGGACCGAAGGCGGTCATCGTGCCCTTGCCCATGATCGCCACCGGGGCACCGCGGGTCCAGGTCTCGTGCGGCCAGTTGTGCTCGGTGTACTCGATCGGCTTGAGCGCCTTCGGTCCGAACATCTGCGCGAAGCCGGCCAGCACGGCCTTGCGCCGGTCGGCGACCGGGAGGGTCCCGTACTTCTGCCAGGTCGCCCCGCCGACGAAGGCCAGCAGGACACCGACGTGCGCGTCACGCGGCGAGTTGTCGAAGACGGTCCGGGTCGCGCCGCTGTCCGCGACACCCGACCCGGAGAGGCCGTCAGCACGCCAGAACGGCGTGGAGTAGACGGCGTCGCACTTCATCAACCTGCCCATCTTCATGTGGGTCAGCAGGGCGTGCCGCTGGGCGGGAAGCTGCGGGTACCAGTCGATGTCGAGCACCAGCGGCGGCGGGCAGGCCACGATCACCTGCTGGCAGCGGACGTTGCCACGCGCGGTCCGCACGTAGGCCTGGGTCGCGCCCTGGTCGATGCGGTGCACGGCCGCGTTGAGCGCGACCCTGCTGCCGAGCCGTTGCGCGAGCTTGAGCGGGACCAGCTGCGAGCCACCGGCGAAACGGCTCTCCTGCGCACCGCCCTCGGTGTTCGCGTTGAGCTCGAAGGTGCCCTTGGTGGTCTCGTTGCCCGAGCACGCGAGGTAGTGCAGCACGAACAGCAACGAGAGCTGGTCGGGGTCGGCGCCGAAGCCGGGCTGGGTCCAGGCCTGGATCAGGTTGAGGATGCCCGCGGTGTTGACCGAGTTCTGGCGGATGTAGTCGCCCAGGGTCATCGCGTCCCACTCGCGCGCCTTCGGGTGCGTCCACGGCGCGTCCACCGGGATCTCGGCGGCGAAGCCGTCGAGCTGGTTGAGCAGCACCGCGGCGTCGAGGAGGACCAGCGGGTCGGGCGGCACGGTGCCGGTGTAGAGCTGGCGGTTTCCGTTGCCGGAGATGTAGACGTTCTGGCCCTTCACGTACTCCTTGAAGGTCTCCACGCCGAGCTCGGCGGCGAGCGCCTTGATGTGGTTCTGGGTCGGTCCGACGAAAGCACCGCCGGCCTCGATCACCCGGCCGGCCTTGAGCTCGTGGTTCAGCAACCGGCCGCCGACGCGGCCCCGCGCCTCGACGACGAGCACCGAACGACCCTTGCGGGCGACCTCGCGAGCCGCGACCAGGCCGGAGAGACCTCCGCCCACGACCACGACGTCGACCTTGCTCGGCAACGAGCCCTGCAGCGTTGCTGCGCTGACCTGCTCCTCGAGCCCGGCCACCGCCATCGCGGCCAGGCCGGAGGCGGCCGCGCCGCGGAAAAGAGTGCGTCGATCGAGCTCGAACGTCATGCGTCAACCCCTAAACATGAACATGTGTCAGATTCGGATTCGGATGCTACATTGCCGCCATGTCCGCTGTCACCCCTCCAGCGCAAGGTTCGGTTTCCACAGCCTCGAGCCAGGGTTCGCGCCGCCGGATGCCGACCCAGGCGCGCTCCCGCGAACGCGTCGAGAAGATCCTCGACATCGCCTCGCAGATCGTGGTCTCCGCGGGCGTCGACGCGCTGACCACCCGGTCGATCTCGGAGGCCGCGGAGATCCCGGTTGCCTCGGTCTACCAGTACTTCGCCGACCGGGACGCGATCCTGCTCGCGCTGGTGGAGCGCGACACCGAGGAGATGGACGAGCAGGTGCGGACCGACCTCGGCACCCTCACCACGCTGTCGATCAGCAACCTCGTCGAGACGACGATGCGGGCCTACACCTCGGTCTACGCGCGCCGACCGGACTTCCTGGAGATCTGGGTCCGCGGCCGCTCGAACGCCGCCGTCAACGACTACGGCCGCCAGCACAACCGGCGTACGGCGGCCGAGCTGCGCGACTTCGCGATCGCCGCGGGCCTCGCCCGACCCGACACCCCGCTGGCCGCCACCGAGCTCGCCGTCGAGATCGGCGACCGGGTCTTCCAGCTCGCCTACGAGACCGACGCCGAGGGCGACGCGTTCCTGATCGAGCAGGGCATCGCCATGGTGAGCGCGTACCTGATGACCTACGCGACCCCTGCTGGCATCGAGGGCGTCCCCGCGTGAGCACGACGGACCTCGAGGCGCTGCGCGCCCAGGTCGCCGACGCCGCCCGTCGGCTGGCCGAGGAGGGCCTGCTGATCGGTACCGCAGGCAACGTCAGCGCGCTCGACCCCGGGACCGGCCTGGTCGCGATCACCGCCACCGGCGTGGTGCTCGGTGACTGCACGCCCGAGGAGGTCAGCGTGGTCGACCCGAGCGGGAGCCTGGTCGCGGGCGACCTGGAACCGACCTCAGAGCTGGACCTGCACCTGGCCGTGATCAGCACGTACGGCGTCGGCGCGGTGGTGCACACCCACGCCCCGAACGCGACCGCCGTGGCCTGCGTGCGCGAGGACCTCCCGGTCCTGCACTACCAGCAGCTCGCACTCGGTGGAGCGATCCGGGTGGCGCCGTACGAGACGTTCGGGACGCCGGCGCTGGCAGCCGGGGTCGTCGAGGCTCTCCG
>JBJMIP010000134.1:0-9618 GCA_045806825.1 Marmoricola sp. | reverse complement strand
TCCCATGTCGCACGTTCGTCACGGACAGCTGCGTTGGATTGTTCTCATACGGTCCCAACACCTCGGATCCGCCCGACCTCGCCGACGCCTCATGCAGTCACTGTGCGCCTACACGTACCTACCCCACAGTCTCGCCAGGATCGCGCGCTGTGCTCTCCTTCACGAGCCAACGCCGCAATCACACGCCTGTTCCCCGCCGAGAGTTGGTCGGCGGGGGTCGCCAACCGCATGTTCGGGCTATGTCGGCTCACGAGCCGTTGGGCATAACGTCGAGCAAACGACCTGCTGCGATCTCGTGGGACCAGGTCACGTCGGCGAATCCGAGGGGACGATGGGCACAGAAGACGGCGCGTTCGAGGCCGGTCTGCGCATACGCCGGGAGGTCCTCGGCGATGATTTCGTGGACGCCAATCTCGCTGGATCCGATGAATTCATGATGACCTTCCAGCACCTCGTTACCGAGCTGGCCTGGGCACGTGCGTGGGCCGGGGACGTGCTGGATCGGAAGACAAAGAGCCTCCTGAGCCTCGGTATTCTCGGTGCGCTCGGACGTTTCGACGAGTTGGGCATCTACACGCGAGGCGCTTTGCGGTCGGGGGCGACGGTCGAGGAGATCACAGAGGTGCTCACCCACGTCACGATCTACTGCGGCACTCCGGCAGGACGGCAGAGCTTCCTCGCCGCTCACGACGCTCTCAAGGCCGAAGGCGCCATCCCTTAAGGCGGTGCACGGAAGACCGCCGCGTCAGAGCTATGGGGTTGGCGGAGCAGGATCGGCACTCTGCGCGGCCCGCCACGGCTTCCGCCACTCTGCGGCCTCCCAGCCATCCATGATGTAGATCCGCTCGTGAGCAACCCGCTCCCCTCGGAACTCCATGAGACTCACGGTGTACATCCATGGTGCGCCGTTATAGCTGATCAGATTCTCGACAACGACCAGGTCGGCACGGTGAGTGATACGTCGGGTGTGGAACTTCAGCGTCGCGGGGTACTGGCGCCGCCACTCTCGAAAGTTGGCCACACCTTCAAACCGTTCGCCCGACTGCGGGAACTCGAGCACAGCGTCGTCGTGATAGATCTCGTGAGAGACGTCCTCGTCCTTGCCCGAGAACTCCCAATGACGCCGCAACGCACGTAGGAGATCTGCCTCGTCAAGCATTTGCTCACCTCTCGGCCAGACTTGAGCAAGTTCGAGACTCAGTCAAGCAAGGGGCATGACCGGCTAGTTCCGGGCGGGCTATCCGGCCTAGGTCATCTAGGCCAACTCAGCCGACTTTCGGCCCAATGGCAGGCGCCGGATGGTTTCCTCATTGGACAACGACGGAACCCCAGACTGTCGTTGCCCTTGAGCCCTCGTCACCGCCCCAGCCCCGCGGTGGCGGGGGCTGGGTGCCTTCATGCCGGGCGAACGTGCCGCACAGGGCCTTGCTCAGGCTTTGCGCGCTCGGTGTGCAGTCGCAGCAGGAGCAGGTCGACGCGGCACTGCGAGAGGGTTAAAGAATTTGGATATTCGTGACTGGAACGTCAGTCAAGGTAAGCCGAGGGCACCGAAGTACGCGGCTCCCGAATGCCAGGGCGATCTGTTTGAGGACAAATAGTAGTGAACCCGACCGAATGGCTGGCCGGGTTTCTGTTTGACCTGCGGACGCGATCACGGCGTGAGTGAATGGGCAAACTCGGGCGGTTCTCACCTCGTCCTCGACATGCGGCGCGTCGGGTACCTCTACCTCGAAGGCGTGCCATGACCGACCTGATCACCTCAGTGCCCGGAAAAAAGACTGCCGGTCCGCCTACCCGTTCGCTCACGGTACGGCGAATGCCGTCACCGAAGGTCGTGCTCCTGGTCGCCGCCTTCGGCGTCTTCTTGGCGTTCCTGGACTCCACGATCGTCAACGTCGCCTTCCCGGATATCCAGAGATCGTTCCCCACAGCCTCGCTGAGCAGCCTTTCCTGGGTGCTCAATGCGTACAACATCGCGCTGGCCGCCCTGCTCGTGGTAGCCGGGCGTCTCTCCGACCTGATGGGCCGGCGCCGAATGTTCGTGCAGGGCGTCGTCGTGTTCACCCTCGCCTCGGTGGCGTGCACCTTCGCAGGGACCGTCGATCAGCTCATCGCGTTCAGAGTCGTACAGGGCGTCGGCGCGGCGATGCTCATCCCCGCTTCGCTCGCACTCGTCGTCGAAGGCTTCGCCCTCTCCGAGCGGGCACACGGCATCAGCCTCTGGGGAGCGGCAGCAGCGCTCGCCTCGGGACTGGGCCCTCCTGCAGGCGGCGCCCTGGTGGCAGCCTCCAGCTGGCGACTCGCTTTCCTGATCAACCTCCCGCTCGGCGTCCTGGCTGTGGCCCTGGCACGCAAACACCTGATCGAGAGCCGTTCGCCCGGGGTCAAGCGACGGCCTGATCTGAAGGGCGCGCTTCTCTTTGCCGCATCACTCGGGCTGGTCACCACCGGCCTGATCAAGGGACCCGACTGGGGTTGGAGCGGCCCGTGGACGATCGGTACATTCGCGGCCAGCGTGCTTGCGTTGATCGGATTCGTGCTGAGCTCGCGGGTCAGCCGTTCACCATTGCTGGACCCGGCCCTCCTCAAGATCCGTTCGTTCAGCGTCGGCAACCTGCTGCTGGTCGTAGTGGGCGCAGGCTTCTACGCCTACATGCTCACCCACGTGCTCTACCTCAACAAGGTGTGGGGCTACTCCCTACTCGAAGCCGGCCTGGCGATCGCACCTGCGGCCTTCATTGCTGCTGTCGTTGCCTCGGTGCTCGGTAAGGTCGCCGACAAGCACGGACACCGGATCGTCGTCGTGCCGGGCGCCCTGATCTGGGCAGCCAGCCTGTACTGGTACCTGGAGCGCGTCGGGCTCCAGCCGGCATATCTGACTGAGTGGCTACCCGGTCAGGTGCTCCAGGGCATAGGCGTTGGAGCGACACTCCCGGTGCTGACCGGCGCAGCCCTCGCCAAGCTGCCGAAGGGCGACGGGTACGCCGTCGCCTCGGCAGTCACCAGTGCCGCCCGGCAGCTTGGCGGAGTCCTCGGTATCGCGGTGCTGGTCATCCTGAGCGGACATCCCTCACCCGCCGAGGCGGCCGACCACCTGCGCCACGGCTGGTTGTTCGCGGCTGTCTGCATGGTCGTCGTGGCTCTCGGCACGCTGTTGATCGGCAGGACGGCCCAGGATCCGAAGGAGGAGCTCCGGCTTCTTCGAGCATCGGTGCTGGACCCGTTGCCGGCTGTCCCCCTGGACGCGAGCGCCCTGATGTCCGAGCTGCCGCCTCTCCCGGACTCGCTGAGCGACCTGCCGATGTTCAGCAAGCTCTCGGCTGAGAGCCTCGCTCACCTCGAGGCTGCAGCGGAGGAGATCGATATCGAGGCCGGTTCGTACCTGTTCCACCAGGGCGATCCCACCGACGGCCTCTATGTGCTGCGGTCCGGGCGGATGCAGGTGATGCAGGGCGAGGTCGTGCTGACAGAGCTGGGTCGCGGAGCCGTGCTCGGCGAACTGGGCCTCCTCACTGACGAGGTCCGCTCAGCCTCGATCAAGGCAGTGCGGGACAGTCGGTTGATCCGGCTGTCCAAGGAACAGTTCGAGTCTTTCGTCAACCTCGACGTGATGACGGCCCTCGCTCGGGGTCTTGCTACCAGGATCCAGGAGATTGCACCGCCGACGAAGTCGCGTGCTGGCTCTGCGGACGTCGTGATCGCCGTGGTGGGGACCGGCTCACCGGATGCCGTGCACGAGCTTTCCCGGGCCCTGGTCACGCAGATGTCGCGGCGGGTGAAGGTCATCGACCCGGGACGGGTAGACCGGAACGGTCTCGAGCAGGCCGAACGGGTTGCCGAAAAGGTCGTGCTCACGGCTGACGGGACCGACCCCGCCTGGTCGGACTTCTGCGTGCGCGCCGCCGACCGAGTGGTCATAGTCTCTACCGGGGAAGAGCTGCTTGCCGACCGTCTCGAGTCGGTGAAGGGCGGTGACCTGGTGCACTTCGGGCCGACGCCGACGTACGCCGATCGACTCGCCTGGTTCGCTGCCCTCGAACCGCGGTCGACGCACCTGGTCGCACCCGGCAACGTGCCCGCCGACGTCCGTGCCTTGGCCGAGCGGCTGACCGGACGTTCCCTCGGCCTCGTGCTCGGCGGCGGCGGCGCGCGCGGATTCGCCCACCTGGGCGTGCTCGAAGTCCTCGAAGAGGCCGGGATCGCGGTGGACCGGATCGCGGGCACGAGCATCGGCGCGGCGATCGCTGCTGTGGCGGCATCGCAACCCGACGCGGCCGCGACCGACGCGGTGATCTACGAGTACTTCCTGCGTCGACCGTCGACCAACGACTACACCCTGCCGACCAAGTCGATCATCCGGGGCCAGCGGCTCGCGAGCAACCTGGAGGGAGCCTATGGCGACCTCCAGATCGAGGCGCTGAACATCGAATTCCGCTGTGTCAGTGTCGACCTCCTGCGCCGTCGCAAGAAGATTCACGACCGTGGATCACTGGCGGAGGCAGTCCAGGCCTCGGTCGCCATTCCTGGCTTCTTCCCGCCGACCGTGCTTGGGGACTCCCTGCACGTCGACGGTGGCGTGCTGGACAACCTCCCGGTGAGCGCGCTGTCGCGCGCCGAGGGTCCGATCATCGCGGTCAACATCGGTTCCGGCGCGTCGTCCGGGTCGTCCGCCGGCAATCGGGCCCCACGGATCCCCGCTCTCGGGGACACCCTGATGCGGACCATGATGATGTCCAGCGGTGACGCAGCCGAGGAGGCGATGGCGGCCGCGGACCTGGTGCTGCGGCCGGACTCGAGCGGCGTCGGGATGCTCGAATGGCATCAGCTGGACCGGATGAAGACGTCCGGTCGGGCGACGGCGCTCGCAGCCCTACCGCAGATCACCGCGTTGGTGTCCCGTTGAGAGTCACGTTCTGCGGAGTCCGCGGTTCCACTCCAGCGCCAGGCATCCCGTTCGTTAGGTACGGCGGTCAGACGTCCTGCGTCGCGCTGGCGCACCGAGGCGAGCGTCCGACCCTCATCCTGGATGCCGGAACCGGGATTCAGAACGTCACCCCGCTGCTCGCCGGTGCGCCGTACGACGGATCGGTGCTGCTCGGTCACCTGCACTGGGACCACACCCACGGGATGCCGTTCTTCGGCGCGGGTGGCGCAGCCGGGAGCCGGGTTGCGGTCTTCATCCCTGAGCAGGGCGAGTCGGCTGAGGCGGTACTTGAACGCTGCATCTCGCCACCACACTTCCCGATCGTCCCGTCCCAGCTCGGCGCGGGCTGGACCTTCGACGGTCTGGCTGAGGGCAACCACTCGATCGAGGGGTTCAGCGTGCTTGCTCGCGAGATCCCGCACAAGGGCGGGCGCACGTTCGGGTTCCGGGTAGAGACCGAGGACAGCTCGCTCGCCTACCTCTCCGACCACTCACCGACCTCGCTGAGCCCAGGCCCTGATGGCCAAGGCGAACGGCACGAGTCGATCATGGAACTCGTCGAGGGTGTCGACCTGATGATCCACGATGCACAGCACTTGGCCGAGGAGTTCCCGGGTGTCGGCTTCCTTGGGCACGCCAGCGTCGAGTACAACGTCGCGGTCGCCCTGGAGACCGGCGTGAAGACCCTCGCGCTCTTCCATCATGCACCGACCCGGACAGACGACCAGATCGATGAGATCGAGCTGATGGCCCAGAGCCTCGCTGGCCCAGCCCTGAACGTGCTTGCGGCGTACGAAGGACTGGTCATCGACCTCAACGGTCCCACCGAAAATGGAGAGGGCGACCAGGTCCCAACAATGCTCCAGCTGTAACAAGCAACCCCCACCTGGCGGGCCTCCCGGCCCTGCGGCGGGGAGAGATCGGAGCCCTCGCCGACGCTGCGGCCGCAGGGGTCCGAGGTCAGATGTAGTGCCGCTGTCCGTGGCCGGCCACAGCGTCGAGGCTCCCCGTGGTGGCGCCGACGGACGCCAGGAACGCGTTGCGATCCACCGCCCAGAGATGGGCCTCGTCTACGGCGGTAACCGTGGCGGTGCGGGGGACGCTTCGCAGCAGGGCTAGTTCGCCGAACCAGTCGCCGGGCCCCAGCCCACGGATCGGCTGCCCGCCACGGCTGACCGCGAGGATCCCCGACTCGATCACGTAGAACAGTCGCCCAGGCTCTCCTTCGGTGATCACGGGTGTTCCAGCGGCGGCCACCACCGCGGTGGCGTCGATGGCGAGCCGTTCGATCACCCGCGGGGTGAGCACGGACAGCGCTGGTACCGACCGCAGCAGGGCGAGGACATCTTCTGGGATAACGGTGTCTGAATCCATGCGTCGTAGCCGCGCGGCCGCGAGCAGCGCGACCACCGGCAGAAACGATCCCGCCGCGAGGAAAGCGGACCGGGGGCCGAGAAGCGAGACCAGCAGCGGAGCGACCAGGTTCCCGACTGCCAGGCCCGCCATCATCAGGGACTCGGTGAGCCCGAAGACCGCGGTGAGCAGGCGGTCCGGAAGCAGCCGCTGGAGGAAGGTGCGACACGTGACGTCGAAGAAGAGCTTTCCTGCTCCGGAGACGGCGATCAGGAGCAGGGCCAGGGCGGTGACGTCGAGCCGACCGATGATCGCGAGCGCGAACCCCGCGGACAACGCCCCGAGGATCAGGGCTGGGGTGAGGCTCTTGCGGCCGATCAACATGAAGGTGAACCCGGCACCGACCAAGCCGCCGACCCCCATCGCCGAGTTCAGCATGCCGGGCCCGGAGGGCGACATCTCCAGAATGTCGAAGGCGAGCACCACCAGCAGAATGTCCATCATCCCGATCAAGGCGTACTCGGCCGCGACCATGAGCGCGAGCACGGCCGCTGACGGATCGGCGAGCACCTCGCGGAAGCCGGCCGGATCAGGGCCTGGTGGCGCGTCGACCCGGGCGGGCCGTTCGATGTCCAGACCACGGGCGGTCGACCCAACCGCAAGCAGCGTCAGTCCGGCCATGACCAGCACGAGGCCTCCGGGAGACCAGGCCGCCACGACGAGTCCGCTGATCACCGGTCCCAGGAAGGTCGCTGCCGCCTCCACACCTCCGGACGCGGCGTTACCGGCCGCCAGCTCACCCGTGGTGTCGCTGAGCTCTGGTAGCAGGGCGTTGTGCGCCGGACGGGTGAAGGTGATCGCGACGGAGTAGGCAGCGGCGACCACGGCGATGACCGGAAACGAAGCGCCCGCCAACAAGGCCACTCCCAGGAGCTCCTGGGTCAGCGCCTGCACGAGGTAGGACAGCCGGAGCGCTGCACCTCGTCGGCGCTTGCCTTGGAAGGTTGCGACCGCAGGGGCCAGGACCGCCGCGGGCACGAGCTGGACGACGGCGATCAGGCTCGCTTCGTGCACTCCGCCCTTCTCGAATCCCCACACGAGCAGGGCGATCCAGTTCGCCCACTCCTGGGTGTTGAAGATCAGGTAGGCCAGCAGCACCCTTCGCAGCCTTCGGTTGCGAAGAGCGTCCCGGAGAACTCCCGAGCGTCCGCCGCTGGTCATCGCGCTGTCTGTCCTCGTACAGCCACGGCGTCAGCCCCGGCCCTCGCCGACATGGCCGACGCCAGCGATCTCGACGGACGGCTGCGTCCGGCTCAACCGGAACGATGCGCCGTCCAGGAGCGCCGCGGACGGACGGTTCTGGGTCAGTGCTTCAAGGAACGCCTGCCCGTCCAGCCGCAGCAACCGACCGTCGGTCTGTGCAGTGACGGTCGCTGTGCGCGGGATGGAATCCATCAGGCCGATCTCGCCGAAGTAGGCACCCGAACCCATGTCGTCGAGGATTCGGACGCCCAGGTCATCGGCCGACGACGGACGGAACACCCCCTCAGCGATCACGTAGAACGCCTCGGCCCGCTCCCCCTGGACCACCACGGACTCACCCGCCGTGATGTCGACGAACTCTGCCTGTGCAGCCAGCTGCTCCAGTGCCCCTTCCGGCACCGAGGCGAACAGGTCGCAGTCGGCGAGTAGCGCGGTACGCGGCCTCAGCATGGCGACACGTTCGCCGGCCACGCGGTCCATCCGGACCAGCCACGGCAGGCCCAGCAAGGAAAGCACGGGGACCCCGAGGCCGGTCGCCCACAGGACGGCGTCCAGGCCCCACCAGCGGAGCGCGTAGGGGATGGAAAGGGTTCCGACCAGGATCGCAGAGAGGATCATCCCGTCGAACGCACCGAACACCCTGCCGAGCCGATCAGGGGGAACGGTGCGTTGCAGTGCGGTCAGGGCCAAAACGTCCACGACCGTGGTGCCGGCCCCACGGATGCACTCGATCACGAAGCCCGTCACCGGCTGGCCGTGGACGAGGAAGACGAGCGAGGGCAAGCACAGCACGGCCATTCCGGCGAGGATCACGAAGCCGAGCCGCGGGACCCGTTCGAGCCGCGTGACAAGGCCCGCAGCTGCAATGCCGCCGGCACCGAGCCCGGCGAGCAGGTACCCGTAGCCCTGGGCACCGCTGCCGAGCACGTCCGCAGAGATCGGGGCGAAAAGGACCGTGTCGAACCCGTAGACCATGGTCGCAATCAGGGAGAAGGCGACCAGGGTGGTGGTCGACGGGTTGGACGTGATCGTCCTGAAGCCCACCGCCATCTGCCGGAACGGCCCACTCTCGCCGCCGTCGGTCACGTCCACCGGTTGACTGCGGACCTTGATCCGGCGGAGGCACAATGCCGAGACCACGAAGGTCACCGTGTTCACCAAGAAGACGCCGGACGGATCCCACAGCACCATCACGACCGCGCCGATCGCCGGACCTACGATCACGCTGAGCTGCTGGACGCTGTTCCGCAACGCGTTCGCCGATCCGAGATCGCGTTCGGGAACGAACTGGGGCCCCATCGCCGCAGCCGCCGGTATGTAGACGGTGCCCAGCGTCGCGAGGACCGCGGCTGTGCCGACGACGAGAGCGGGATGCACGTCAGCGACGAGTTCGAAGACCATGACGAGTTGGACCAGCGCCATCGTCACGTCCAGCAGCATCATCAGCCGGATCCGTTCGAACCGTTCGGCGATGACACCGCTGTAGGCGGTCATCAGCAGTGAGGGGACGAAGCGAGCGGTGACCGACGCTGCCACCCAGCTGGTGGACCCGGTCTTGTCGATCAACCACACCGCCAGGGCCACGATGTAGGCCCAGGATCCGACAGACGAAGTCGTGAATGCAGCCATGAACCACGCGAAGTCACGGTGGCGCAAGCTGCTCCACAACGAGCGCTTCCCGGCCCGCGTAGTCATCGCGCGGTCGATTCCAACGTGTCCCGCCGTAGAGCGTCGGTCTTCTCCAGTGCCGGGACAGCGCCGAGCCGAACGAAGGTCGCTCGGGCCTTGTCGAGCAAGGCGATCGCTTCCTCGGTGCTCCCCTGCTTCAAGAGCCAGTGCGCGAACTCGAAGCGGGTCTGGGCCAGCAGGTACGGCGCCCCGTAAACCTCTTGAGCCGCCAGGGCCGAGCGGAGATGGGGCTCCGGATCCTCCCCACGCGCAACGGCGAGCAGCCCTCGCAGCCGGGGCAGCTCGGCTCGAGTGAGGGCCCGACCGCGGCCACTGAGCAGGGGCGCGAACAGCTCGACCAGGCGCCTCGCCGCAGCGAGATCACCGGCGCGGAGCTGCAGCTCGGCGGC
>JBJMIP010000133.1:0-5045 GCA_045806825.1 Marmoricola sp. | reverse complement strand
CAGCACCCGGTAGTCGACCGAGCCCCACTTCACCCCGAGGAACGGGGAGGCGACCAGCAGGAGCGCACCGATGATCACAGCCATCACGATCACCGGGCGGCCCATCACCGCGTGTGCCAGGCGGGCCCAGGCACCGTGGTCGTCGTCGACCCCGACCGAGCGGCCACGCCGCCACGGCATCCGGCCGGCGTCGATGCGACGGCCCAGCAGCACCAGGATCGCCGGGAGCACGGTCAGGGCGGTGACCACGCCGACCACGACGGCCGCGATGCCGCCGTACCCGAGGCTGCGCAGGAAGTTCTGCGGGAAGACCAGCAGCGCCGACATCGCCGCGGCCACGGTGAAGCCGGAGAACAGCACGGTCCGACCGGCGGTCTGCAGCGTGGCGCGCATCGCGGCCCCGGCTGCACCGGGCTCGTCCGGCAGCGCCGCGAGCTCCTCGCGGTAGCGGCTGATGATGAAGAGCGCGTAGTCGATCGCCAGACCCATGCCCAGCAACGAGATGACGTTGATCGAGAACACCGAGACCTCACCGAACAGGGTGATCAGGCGGACCACCGCCAGGGCACCGAGCACCGAGATCGCGCCGACCAGCACCGGCATCGAGGCGGCCACCAGGCTGCCGAAGATCAGCAGCGAGAGGATCAGCACGATCGGGAGGGTGATCGCCTCGGCCCGCGCCAGGTCCGAGCTGACGGTCTCGTTCACACCCTTGTAGACCGCCCACGGTCCGGCGATGTCGGTCTGCAGGTCCTTCGCCTTCAGCGTCGGGACCAGCAGGTCGTTGTTGTCCGCCTGCACCGCCTGGGTGTCGCCCGCGACCGAGATCAGCACCTGCACGGCGTGCTTGTCCGTGCTGATCATCCCCGGGTCCTTGGTCTGCCAGGGAGTCAGCACTGCCGTGGTGGTGCCGCGCGGGATCTTCGCGAGCGTCTGCTCCACCTCGGCCTTGAACTGCGGGTCGGAAGCGACGAGGTCCTTGCTGCGGTAGAGCACGATCACGTCGACGTTCTTGCTCCCGAAGATCGCCTGCTCGTGCGCGAGCTCCTTGGCGGCATCGGACTTGGGGTCGTCGAAGCCGCCCTTGCCGAGGGAGTCGAAGACGCCCAGGCCGTACGTCGCAGCGGCGATGGTGACCAGGATGCCGGTGACGAGCACGAACTTGGCCCGGGCCAGCAGGAAGTTGATCCAGCGGTTCAGCATGACGACTCCTCTAAAGTGTTTACACCGTTAACTGTAAACGGTGTAAACTATGATTCGTCAAGTCAGTTCCAGAAATTTTGTTCGCACCGAGAGGCAGATCACGTGACGGCCACGCAGGTCCCGACCAGCCGCCAGCAGAACCGCATCGACACCGAGGCTCGGATCGTCGACGCGGCTCGCGGGCTGCTGGCTGCCGGCGACGAGGTGACCCTGCGCGCGGTGGCGCGCGAGCTCGGCCTGACCGCTCCCGCTCTCTACCGGTACGCCGCCAGCCACGAGGACCTGATGCGGATGATCGCAATCGCGATCGACTCCGAGGTGGCCGACCGGATCGCCGCAGCCGCAGCCGGGCAACCGGCCGACGACCCCGCCGCACAGCTGATCGCCGCGTGCGTCGAATTCCGCCGGTGGGCCCTGGGTCATCGCAAGGAGTTCGCGCTGATCTTCGCGAACGTCGACGTCGAGTGCATCAAGGAGCACGAGGGCTCCAGCGGCATGGTGTTCTCCGGGCTCCTGGTCGCGCTCTGGGCGGCGTACCGGTTCCCGGTCCCGGTCCTCGCCGATCTC
Source organism: Marmoricola sp. (assembly GCA_045806825.1). Lineage (GTDB taxonomy): Bacteria > Actinomycetota > Actinomycetes > Propionibacteriales > Nocardioidaceae > Marmoricola. Next base: position 3,275 of record JBJMIP010000133.1, on the reverse strand, counting down.
GAACCGGGGTTGGCCGCGATCCTCGAGGTCCCCGACGCCCCGGTCGACCCGGCGATGAAGGGCGACCTGGCCGGCCTGGTCTGGACGCTGACCCAGGGCTGGTCACGGCTCTACGGCACCGTCACGCTCGAGGTGTTCGGGCACGTCGACGCGCGGCTGGTCGAGGAGGGCTACCTGTTCCGCTCGATGATCGCGGACCAGGCGGAGTCGCTGGGGCTGGCGCCGGAGCTCGACCGCCTGCAGGACCTGATCGGCGTGCTGCTCGCGGCCTGATCGTCTAGCGGGACTGCCAGAGTCCCATCAGGTTGCCTTCGACGTCCTTGAAGTACGCCGCGTACCCCATCTCGCCCACCTCTTGGCGGCCGAGGATCTTGCTGCCGCCGAGACTCTCGATCTTCTCCAGCGCCGTGTCGATGTCGTCCACGTCGATGGTGATCACAGGCCGGTCGGTGGGCGACTCGCGCTTGAGCATGCCACCGCCGATGAAGCCGACCTCGGCCGGGAAGCCCTCGTCTGTGCTCGGACCGGTCTGCACGATCGTGTAGTGCATGTCCGGGATCTCGTTGACCACCCAGCCGAAGGCGTCGGCGTAGAACTTGCGGGCACGGTCCCCGTCGTCGAAGGGGATCTCGAAGTGCACGACGCGTCCAGTCATGGAGGCAGCCTAGCGGGGCTGGGGACAACCGGCGCCGCTGTGATCTGAGCTTCTCCAGACTGCTCCGATGGATCCCCAGGAAGCCCTGAACCGGCTCGGCGGAGTCGCTGACTTCGGCACCCTGTCGAAGCTCTGCGGGCGCCGGGCTATCGAGCGTGCAGTGCGGGGCGAGGCGATCAGCCGCGACGGTCGTGGCCGCTACTCGCTGAGCATCGCGAACGACGCACTGCGGGCTGCGAGCGCCCTGAGCGGTGTCGTGTCGCACACGAGCGCCGCTCTGCACTGGGGGTGGGAGGTCAAGACGGTGCCGCGCCGGCCGCACGTGACGATCGGGCGCAGCAGGACCCCGACCCGCAAACACCAGTCGGAGCTGTGCCTGCACTGGGCAACGCTGGGGCCTGGCGACGTCGTCGACCGGGTCACGTCCCCGGGCCGGACCCTCGTTGACTGTCTTCGTTCCCTCCCAGGCGAGGAAGCGCTTGCCGTAGCTGACTCCGCACTCCGCCATCGAGCGATCGGTCGCGAAGGTCTGGCCAGGATTGCCGAGGGCATCACGGGACCTGGTGCCCGCCGAGCCCGCACGATCGCTGCTGCTGCGGACGGGCGCGCTGCGAACCCGTTCGAGTCCGTCCTCCGGGCCATCTCACTGGAGGTGCCCGGTCTCCGACTGGTCCCTCAGCTGTCGATCCAGGCCGCCGACTTCTCGGCGAGGCCGGACCTGGTGGATCCAGCACTCCGTGTCGTCGCGGAGGCCGATTCCCAGACGTGGCACAACGCGAACCGGTCGCAGCTCCGGCGCGACTGCCGGCGCTACACCGGCCTGGTCGCGCGCGGCTGGTTGGTGGGTCGCTTCGCGTGGGAGGACGTCATGTTTGAGCCCGGCTACGTGCGTTCAGAGCTGACTCTGCTGAGGGACCGTGCACACCGAGGGGCATAACCCTCGAATTGGAGGCTGGCCCAGGGGTTGAGCGGCGGTTATGCCCCTTGGTGTGCTCAGCCGATGGCCTTCGCAGCAGCGCGGCCAGCCGTGCGGCCGGAGAAGATGCAACCGCCCAGGAAGGTCCCCTCGAGCGCGTTGTAGCCGTGCACGCCGCCTCCGCCGAAGCCGGCGACCTCGCCCGCGGCGTACACGCCGGGCAAGGGTGTGCCGTCCGGCTGGAGGACGCGGGCGTCCAGGTCGGTGTGCAGGCCACCGAGGGTCTTGCGGGTCAAGATGTTGAGCCTGACGGCGATGAGCGGGCCGTTCTTCGGGTCGAGGAACTTGTGCGGGCTCGCAGTTCTGATCAAGCGGTCGCCGCGGTAGCTGCGGTGCTGGCGCAGGTAGGTGATCTGCACATCTTTGGAGAACTGGTTGTCGAGCTCGCGGTCCCGCTCGGTGATGGTCCTGGTCAGCCCGTCGACCGTGATCAGGTCGTCGCCGGCCACCTTGTTCATCCCCGCCACGAGCTCGGCGACGGTGCTCGCGACGACGAAGTCCTCGCCGTGCTGCTTGAACGCCTCGACCGGACCCGGTGCACCGGCCTTGACCCGGGAGAGCAGCAGCTTGATGTCCTTGCCCGTCAGGTCCGGGTTCTGCTCGGACCCCGAGAGCGCGAACTCCTTCTCGATGACCTTCTGGGTCAGCACGAACCAGGAGTACTCGTAGCCGGTGCGCATGATCGCGCCGAGCGTGCCGAGCGTGTCGAAGCCCGGGAGGTACGGCGCACCGAACCGCTCCCCGGTCGCCGAGAGCCACAGCGAGGACGGGCCCGGCAGGATCCGGATGCCGTGGTTCTCCCAGATCGGCGCCCAGTTGCGGACGCCTTCGCAGTAGTGCCACATCCGGTCCGGGTTGATGATCTCGGCGCCGGCGTCCTGCGTGATGAACTGCATCCGGCCGTCCACGTGGGCCGGGACCCCGGCCACCATGAACTTCGGCGGCTGACCGAGCCGGTCGACCGGCCACTGCTTGCGGACCTGGTCGTGGTTGCCGCCGATGCCACCCGAGGTGACGATCACCGCCTGCGCGGAGTAGTCGAATTCCCCGACCGACTCACGGTTCGAAGCCTGCCCACGCTCCATCGGGTCGGGCGCCAGCAACGTGCCGCGCACCCCGGTGACGGTCCCGTCCGTCTTCACCAGCTCGTCGACCTGGTGGCGGTTGCGCAGCACGACCAACCCCTTGCCCATCGCCTCGCGCACCCGGCGCTCGAACGGCGCGACGACGCCCGGACCGGTGCCCCAGGTCAGGTGGAAGCGCGGGACCGAGTTGCCGTGCCCGCCGGCCAGGCCTCCTCCGCGCTCGGCCCAGCCCACCACCGGGAAGACCCGCAGGCCCTGGTCGTAGAGCCACTGCCGCTTCTCGCCGGCCGCGAAGCCGACGTACGCCTCGGCCCACTTGCGCGGCCAGAAGTCCGACTCGCGGTCGAACTGGGCGCTGCCCATCCAGTCCTGGAGCGCGAGGTCGTAGGAGTCCTTGATGCCCATCCGCCGCTGCTCGGGGGTGTCGACCAGGAACAGGCCGCCGAGGGACCAGAACGCCTGACCTCCGAGGCTCTGCTCCGGCTCCTGGTCGAGCAGCAGCACCTTCTTGCCCGCATCGGCGAGCTCTGCGGTGGCGACGAGCCCGGCCAGGCCGGCT
>JBJMIP010000132.1:0-4625 GCA_045806825.1 Marmoricola sp. | reverse complement strand
GGCCGCCGGGGATAACCTCTGCCGGATGGTCCTCCCTGCGCTCGTCGACGACTTCTGGGCCACTCGGTCTCGAGCAGGCTCGGACGCTCGGTAGCCTCGACTGCGTGTTCCTCGCTGCGCTCGTCGACGACTTCTGGGCCACTCGGTCTCGAGCAAGCTCGGACGCTCGGTAGCCTCGAGTCGTGAAGGTCGTCGTGCTCACCGGTGCCGGCATCTCCGCCGAGAGCGGCGTGCCGACCTTCCGCGACTCCGACGGACTGTGGGAGGGGCACCGCGCGGAGGACGTCGCCACGCCGGAGGCGTTCGACGCGAACCGGCTGATGGTGCAGCGCTTCTACGACGCTCGCCGTGCCGCTCTCGGACGGGTCGGACCCAACGCCGCGCACGTCGCCCTGGCCCGCCTCGAGCAAGTGCTCGGCGACGACCTCTTCCTGGTCACCCAGAACATCGACGACCTGCACGAGCGAGGCGGCTCCACGCGGGTGCACCACATGCACGGCGAGCTCCTCGCCGCGTGGTGCACCAGCTGTCGTCATCGCACCCGCTGGGCAGGCACGCTGGCCGACGAACCGGCTTGTCCGGGGTGCGGGGCGCACGCACTGCGTCCCGACGTGGTCTGGTTCGGCGAGATGCCCTACGGCATGGACGACATCCACCGGGCCCTGTTCGGCTGCGACCTGTTCGTCTCGATCGGCACCTCAGGCGTCGTCTACCCGGCGGCCGGCTTCGTCGACTACGCGATCGCCGGCGGGAGCGACACCCTCGAGCTGAACCTCGAGCGCGCCGGCAACAGCGACTTCCGGGTCCACCGCCAGGGACCTGCGACGGAGCTGGTGCCGGCCTGGGTCGAGGAGCTCACGGCTTCGATCGAGGCGGTCGGCTGATGCAGCGGCTGCTGGTGGCCACGGCGTCGGCGGCCGCGCTGGCCGGGCTCGTTGCTTGCGGCACGACCGACCGGGTCGAGGCCATCCCCGGCGCCCGGGTCGCGACCATGGCAGAGCACCAGCTCGAGGCGATGCACTCCGAGCTCGCCACCGGCACGATGACCTGCCCGCGGCTCGAGTTCGCCCTGGATGCCTCGGTGCGTTGCGTGCGGTTGGCCGAGCTCAGCGGCGGCCGCCAGATCCGGGTGCTCGGCACCGTCACCGTGACCAGCACCAAGCACGGTGGCCGGTTGCACGTCCGGCTCGACGACGACGTCTCCGAGTTCGGTGTCTCCGGCGAGGAGCTGGCGAACGACCTGCGGGCGCGCAGCCAGCGGCTCCTCGGCACCGCCCCCACCGACGTCAGCTGCCCCTACCTGGTCGGCCGCACCGGTGCGGTGGTGCGCTGCGAGGTCGTCGTCCTCCAGCGCACGCTGATAGCGCCGGTCCGGGTCGTCGGGGTGAAGGCGGCGGACTACGCCACCGACTACCGGTTCTCGGCCGAGGTCTTCGACAAGCGACTGAACCCAGCCTTGCCTTCGTTGCTGCGCGAGATCCGATCTGGTGGTCTGGGGTCATGACCACCGAAGCCGACCTCCCGCCCGACGCCGAGATCGGCCCGCACGACGACGAGCCTCACCACGAGAGCACCTCCGCGCTGCTCAACTGGTTGCGCGCCGCGGTGCTCGGCGCCAACGACGGCATTGTCTCGGTCGCCGGCCTGGTGGTCGGTGTCGCCGGCGCCACCACGGACAGGCACGCGATCTTCGTGGCTGGCATTGCTGGCCTGGTTGCGGGCGCCCTGAGCATGGCGGCCGGTGAGTACGTGTCGGTGAGCACCCAGCGGGACACCGAGATGGCGCTGCTGGAGAAGGAGCGCCGCGAGCTCGAGGAGGACCCCGAGGAAGAGCTCGCCGAGCTGGCGGGGATCTACCGCGACAAGGGCCTCTCCGAGGAGCTCGCGATCCAGGTCGCCGAGGAGCTGACCGCGCACGACGCCCTGGCCGCTCACGCCGACGCCGAGCTCGGCATCGACCCCGACAACCTGACCAGCCCGTGGCAGGCAGCCTCCGCCTCGATGATCGCCTTCACGCTCGGGGCTGCCCTGCCGCTCCTGACGATCACCCTGATCGGGCAGTCGCTGCGGGTCTGGGCGACCGTGGTCGCCGTCGCCTTCGCCCTGGCGCTGACGGGGTACGCGTCGGCGCGGTTCGCCGCGGCCGACGTCCGCCGTGCCGTCCTGCGCAACGTCGCCGGCGGTCTGCTCGCGATGCTGGTCACCTACGCGGTCGGCGCACTCGTCGGATCCGGCATCAGCTGACGATGAAGCTCGTCGTCGCCCGGGAGAACCGGACCGGTGAGACCCGGGTGGCGATGGTGCCGGCGCTGGTCGGCAGGCTGCGGTCCCTCGGCTACGAGGTCCTCGTCGAGCCCGGTGCCGGAGCCCAGGCCGGCTTCGCCGACGTCGAGTACGAAGCCGCCGGAGCCGTGGTCGATCCCGCCGCGGTGAGCCAGGCCGACGTCGTCGTCGGGGTGCAACCGCTCGATCTCGACGGCGTCCGCACCTTGCCGCGCGGTGCCGCCCAGATCTCCTTTCTCCCCGTCGCCGACGAGGCCGAGCTCGTCGAGGCGCTGCGCGAGGCGGGCATCACCGCGTTCGCGATGGAGCAGGTCCCGCGGATCTCCCGCGCCCAGTCGATGGACGCCCTGACTTCGCAGGCGATGGTGGCCGGCTACCGCGGCGCGGTCGTCGCCGCCGGCCTGCTGCGCCGGTTCTTCCCGCTGACCATGACCGCGGCCGGGACCGTGCGTCCGGCGAAGGTCGTGGTCCTCGGCGCCGGGGTCGCCGGGCTCCAGGCAATCGCCACGGTCAGGCGTCTCGGCGCCGTCGTCCAGGCCTACGACGTGCGTGCCTCATCGGCCGAGGAGATCGCGTCGATGGGCGCCGAGTTCCTCGACCTCGGCCTCGAACCGCTGCAGGGCGCCGACGGGTACGCCCGCGAGCTCGGGCCCGACCGTGCCGAGGAGCAGCGCCGCCGGCTGACCCCGTACGTCGCGGCGGCGGACGCCCTGATCACCACCGCCGCGGTGCCCGGTCGCCGGGCGCCGGTCCTGGTGACCACTGAGATGGTCGGGGCGATGAAGCCGGGCTCCGTGGTCGTCGACCTCGCCGCCGAGGCGGGTGGCAACGTCGAGGGCGTGGTCGCCGGGGCGATGGTCAGCATCGGCGGGGTCCAGGTCTGGGGCGGCGAGAACGTGGCCGGCCAGCTTCCCGGCCCGGCCTCCGAGCTCTACGCGCAGAACGTGCTCAGCCTGCTCGGCCTGCTGACCCGCGGCGGGCGGTTCGCGCCCGACTTCTCCGACGAGATCGTCGCCGCCACCGTGGTCACCCGTGCGTAGTCAGGGCTGCTGAACCGGCGTACCGTGGCAGGTGGAGGTCCTCCCATGGCACGTGTCGACGAGTTCAAGGTGGCGCCGGACGACGGCTACCGCTACTCCATGCCGGAACGCGACCGGGATCGTCACGACCGCGAGGCCGGCTACATCATCCTCGCGCTGGTCGTCGGCCTGGTCATGCTCGCGACGGCGACCGGCCACATCATGATCTTCGCGACGTACTAGTCCGCGAGCGACCAGCGCACCTTGACGGTCACGCTGACCTGCTGCTTGCCCGGCGAGATCGCCACCGAGCTGGCCAGCTTCGCGGCCATTGGCCCGTCGTAGGCCTGCGGCGCCCGGGCGAAGTCTCCGTAGACCCGCTGCGGTGCGACCTCCTCGACGTACTCCAGATCGCCGACGTCGCGCCCGGCCGCCTTGGCCAGCGCCTGCGCCGCCGCCTTGGACTTCTTCACCGCGTTGGTGCGGGCCTGCGCGACCAGCTCGTCGCGGTTGCTGATCGAGAAGGTGACCCCGCCGATGCTGACCGCGTTGCCGGCCGCGTTCGTCACCGCACCGATCGTCTGCCCGGCCTTGGCGAGGTCGCGGACCTTGAACCGCACCGACTGGGTCGCGACGTACCCGGCGATGCGCGGTCGGCCGCCGGCACGGTAGCGGTAGTCGTACTTCGGCCGGACCGAGATGCTCTGCGTCTGGATGTCCTTGGCGGCGACACCCTTCTGCTTGGCCGCGATCGTGATCGCCCGCACGTCGTGGTTGTTCTTGGCCAGGGCGGTCGCGTTGGTCGCCTGGGTGTTGCGCACCGTGGCGGTGAAGGTCAGCTGGTCGGGCGTCCCGCTGACCGAGGCCTCGCCGCCGGTGACGACGCCGAAGGTCTCGGTCGAGCTGGCGGCCGCGGCCGCGCCGCTGCCGTCCTTGTCGTCGCCGAGGCTCTTCCCGACGAAGAAGACCGCGGCGAGGGCGATCACCAGAACGCCTGCCGTGATCAGGTTGCTGCGCGTCGTGCTGTTCTCGGACATGGTCGAGCTCCTCGCGTCGGGCCGGTGCTGCTGGGTCAGACGCGGGGAGGTGCGGGAAGGTTCCGCGGCCTAGTGGGCCAGGCCGTACAGCCGGTCGCCCGCGTCGCCGAGACCCGGGACGATGTAGCCCTTCTCGTTGAGCTTCTCGTCGAGCGCACCGGTCACCACGGTGATCGGGATGTCCAGGTGGGCGACGCCGGCATCGAGGTTCGCGACCCCTTCGGGAGCGGCCAGCAGGCAGATCGCGGTGATGTGGTCGGCGCCGCGCTCGACCAGGAAGTCCAGC
>JBJMIP010000131.1:0-5155 GCA_045806825.1 Marmoricola sp. | reverse complement strand
CTGGCCATCACGCTCGTCATCTGGCTGATCGAGGCGGCCGTGTGGATGTCCGTCGGCGCGGCCCTCACCGGCTCGTAGTTGCTGATTTACTGCACCGATGACCGAGCCACCGCCGGAGCAGCACCCGCAGCAGCCGCAGTACGGGCAGGCGCTGCCGCCCCCGCCGCCGGCCTACACGCAGCAGACCTACGGGCCGTACACCCCGGAGCCGCCGGCCACCAACCGGGCGACGTTGGCGCTCGTGCTGGGCATCGTCGGACTGACGGTGTGCCCGGGCATCGCCTCGATCCCGGCCTGGATCATCGGCAGCGAGGCCGTCAAGGAGATCGAGGCGTCCAACGGTCAGCTCGGTGGCCGCTCGATGGCGTTCGCGGGAAAGGTGACCGGGATCATCGGCACCGTGCTCGCCGGGCTCGGCCTGCTCGCCGTGGGTGCGGTCTTCGTCATCGGAGCGCTGCTCGTGGACAGCGTGAACGACTGCCAGGCCACGGGCGACGACACCACCTTCTCGGTGCACTGCTGAGCAGTACCGGACTGCGGTGGCGTCTCGCGGGCCGGTATTGCTGTCCGCACCCTGGACGCGCCCACTAACCTCCAGCCATGGTTGTGGTGATGGCGCCGGACGCCACCGACGAGCAGGTCGCGCACGTCACCGAGCGCGTCGAAGGTGTCGGCGGCCAGGCGTTCGTCAGCCGCGGCGTGGTCCGCACGATCATCGGTCTGGTCGGTGACATCGAGTCGTTCCACGGCCTCAACCTGCGCACCATGCCCGGCGTCGCCGCGGTGCACCGGATCTCAGACCCGTTCAAGCTGGTCAGCCGGCAGCACCACCCCGACCGCTCGACGGTCTGGGTCGGACCTGCCGGGCACCAGGTCCCGGTCGGCCCGGACACGTTCACCTTCATCGCCGGACCCTGTGCGGTGGAGACCCCGGGTCAGACGCTCGAGGCGGCCGAGATGGCCAAGGCCGCCGGCGCGACGCTGCTGCGCGGTGGCGCGTACAAGCCGCGCACCTCGCCGTACGCGTTCCAGGGCCTGGGCGTGAAGGGCCTGGAGATCCTGGCCGACGTCCGCGAGACGACAGGGCTTCCGATCGTCACGGAGGTCGTCGACGCCCGGGACGTCGCGGTGGTCGCCGAGCACGCCGACATGCTCCAGATCGGCACCCGGAACATGGCCAACTTCGGTCTGCTGCAAGCCGCGGGCGAGTCTGGCAAACCGGTGCTGCTCAAGCGCGGGATGACCGCCACCATCGAGGAGTGGCTGATGGCGGCCGAGTACGTCGCGCAGCGCGGCAACCTCGACGTGGTGCTGTGCGAACGCGGGATCCGCACCTTCGAGCCGAGCACCCGCAACACCCTGGACATCTCCGCGGTGCCGGTCGTGCAGTCGATCAGCCACCTGCCGATCATCGTCGACCCCTCGCACGCGGGCGGGCGCAAGGACCTGGTCGTCCCGCTGTCCCGGGCAGCGATCGGCGTCGGCGCGGACGGCGTGATCGTCGACGTGCACCCCAACCCCGAGACCGCGCTCTGCGACGGGCCGCAGGCGCTGCTCGGCACCGAGCTGCGCGAGCTCGCCCAGGCGGTCCGCATCCTGCCTCCCGCCCTGGGCCGGGTCGACGCCGGCGAGCGCATCCGCGGCTGAGGCCTGCCGCCTCGCGTCCACACCCCGGCTCCGCCACGGGTTCTCCACAGGGTCGAACCCGCCCGCCCGTCCCGGGTCGGCCGAGACCTAGCGTCGAGGCATGTCCAGTCCCGATGGTCTCCACCCGATCCTGCGAGCGGCCGCCGATATCGGCACCGCGCTCAAGGACGTCGCGGACATCGATCCCGTCTTCATGTCGACCAGCGACAAAGCCGCGGCACTCGAGGCCTTGTCCGTCGAGATCAACCAGATGGAGGCCCTGCGCCTGCGGCTGATGGCCCACGGCCAGGACGTGGCCGACCGCGACGCGTGCCGGACCGTCGCTGGGTGGCTCGAGACCAGGACCAGGACCGAGCACGGGCCCAACCTGCGCAGCCTGCGCCTGGGCCAGGCGCTGGAACGGCGGTGGCGCCGGACAGCCCAAGGGCTCACCGACGGCGCGGTCAACCTCGCGCAGGCCGAGGCCATCGTCCGCGCGCTCGACGAGCTGCCCGAGGAGGTTCCGGCCGAGACCGTCGACCGGGCCGAGGAGCACCTGGTGGGGCAGGCCGCGCACTTCGGGCCCCGCGCACTGGCGCGTCTGGGTCGGCGGATCCTCGAGGTGGTCGCCCCGGAGGTCGCCGAGGACCAGGAGCGGATCGCTCTCGAACGCGAGGAGGCCCGAGCCGAGCGCATGACCAGCCTGTTCAGCCACCGGCTGGGCGACGGCACCACCCGGATCACGATCAGGGTGGCCGACGCCGTGGCCGTTCGACTGGGCACCTACCTGGACGCCTTCACCTCGCCGAGGCGCGCCTCGGGTCTGGTCGACCGGCTGCCGTCGTACCAGGCCAAGGGTCTGGCCTTCGGTGCACTCCTCGAGTCCCTGGACCCACGACGCGCACCCCTGCACGGCGGCGACGCGACCCACCTGCTGGTCACGATCTCGCTCGACCAGCTGCGTGACGGGCTCGGTGCGGCCGGCATCGGCCCGGACGAGCGGATCAGCGTAGGTCAGGCACGCAGGCTCGCTTGCAACGCCAAGATCTTCCCGGTCGTCCTGGGAGGCCGGTCCGAGATTCTCGACCTGGGCAGGTCCGCTCGGCTCTACAACCCCGCGCAACGCAAGGCGATGGCACTGCGTGACAAGCGTTGCCGTGCCCAGGGCTGCTCGATCCCGGCGACCTGGTGCGAGGCTCACCATTTCGGGACACCGTGGAGCCGGGGCGGGCGGACCGACATCGCCGACGGCAAGCTGTTCTGCTCCTGGCACCACCACCGTGTCCACGACGACCGGTACCTCCACGAGGAGATGGCCAACGGGGACGTGCGGTTCTACCGAAGGACGTGAGGCGCTCGGCCTCGCTAGGCGAGCACGCCGGCGAGGATCTCTCCGGCCTTCACCGCGTCCTCGCGGCTGACGTCGAGGTGGGTGAGCAGCCGGACCCGGCGCGGGCCGACCGCCCCGACCTTGACGCCCTGCGCCGCAGCTGCGGCGACGACGTCCGGCGCGGACGCGACGTCCACCACGACGATGTTGGTCGGCACGCTCGCCGGGTCGACGCCGCAGGCCTCGGCAATCAGCCGCGCGTTCGCGTGGTCCTCGGCCATCCGGTCGATGTTGTTGTCGAGCGCGTAGTGGCCGGCAGCGGCGAGCACGCCGACCTGGCGCATCCCGCCGCCGAGGCGCTTGCGGCGGACCCGTGCGGCCGCCACCGCCTCCGCACTGCCCAGCATCAACGAGCCGATCGGGGCACCGAGTCCCTTCGAGAGACAGACGCCCATCGTGTCGGCGATCGAGCCGTACTCGGCCAGCGGGGTCCCGGTCGCCACGTGCGCGTTCCAGATCCGGGCCCCGTCGAGGTGGACGGCGACGCCCACCTCGTCGGCCCAGGCGCGCAATGCCCGAAGGTCGGCCAGCGGCAGCACCGCTCCCCCGGCGAAGTTGTGGGTGTTCTCCACCGACACTGCGGTGGTGCGGACGAAGTACATCCCCATGTCGGGCGCGTACATCTCCCGGATCATCGGCAGGTCGAGCTGGCCGTCCGGGTGCACCCAGGTCCGGCTGGTGATCCCGGTCAGCGCGCCATGGGCACCGAGCTCGGCGCGCACGATGTGCGCCCGGGACTCGCAGAGAACCTCCTGGCCCGGAGCGACGAGCGCCGCCACCGCGAGCACGTTGGCCATCGAGCCGGTCGGGGTGAAGACCGCTGCCTCCTTGCCGAACATCGCGGCGACCCGGGCCTCGAGCGAGGCCACCGTCGGGTCCTCGCCGTAGACGTCGTCACCGACCTCGGCGTCGGCCATCGCCTGGCGCATCCCGCGCGACGGTTTGGTCAGGGTGTCGGAGCGGAGATCGATCACGCCCCGAGCGTACTGATCAGGTGATCTTGAGCGTCAGGACGGGCGACCACGAGGACACGTGGCTGCCGAGGTGGGTGCGCGCGCGCAGGTAGTAGCTGTGTGCCCCGGCCGGGTTGAACGTCCCGGTACGAGCCGCCGTCGCCGACCGCCAGCTCGACCACGTCGACGTCCCGACACGCTTCACCTGGACGTCGAACCTGACGGTCGTCGGGGTGCTCGCGCGCGAGGACCAGCGCAGCGCGTACCCGTGGGCCGACGTGCCGAAGGACTTCACCGGCGCCAGCACCTTGCCGTGCATCATCGGGTGGATGGTGCAGTGGTACGGGTAGGTGCCGGCGTCGGTGAACAGCCGTGCGTACGACGCTCCCGCGGCCTTGTCCCCCGAGTTCCAGAACCCCTGGTCGGAGGTGCTGGTGTGCGTCTCCTTGAAGCTCCAGCGCACCGTGTCACCCAGGACCACGGTGGTGGCGGACGGAGAGAACATGTCGTTGTCGACCACGACCGTCCTCGTCGTCGCGCGTGCCGGGACCGGCACGAGCAGGATCAGCGCGAGGGCTGGGGCGAGGGGTGCGAGTCGGCGCAGCAGCATGCCTCCACTCTGGTCGCGCGCACGAGCGAGGGGCAATACGTCGCTGGTACTAGTACCTCGGGCCGCGGTTCTCGCGGGTCAGGCTTTGCGCAGCATCTCGGCGACCAGGAACGCCAGCTCGAGGCTCTGCACCCGGTTCAGCCGCGGGTCGCAGACCGACTCGTAACGCTCGGACAGCTCGGACTCGAGCAGCTCCTCGCCACCACCGACGCACTCGGTGACGTCGTCACCGGTGAGCTCGACGTGGATGCCACCGGGCCAGGTGCCCAGCGCCCGGTGCACATCGAAGAAGCCCTGCACCTCGGCGATGACGTCGTCGAAGCGCCGGGTCTTGTAACCCGAGGACGCCTCGTAGGTGTTGCCGTGCATTGGGTCGGTCACCCAGGCCACCTGGACCCCGGCGGCCTCGACCTTCTCCACCAGCGGCGGCAGCAGGTCGCGGACCTTGCCGGCGCCCATGCGGGTGATGAAGGTCAGCCGCCCCGGGGTGTTGTCCGGGTTCAGCCGACCGGCCAGTGCGATCGCGTCGTCCGCGGTCGAGGTCGGGCCGAGCTTGACGCCGATCGGATTGCGGAT